>JAPSKD010000101.1 GCA_031177865.1 Bacillus sp. (in: firmicutes)
TTTAAAAGAGTCGTCACGCAATCGATAAGAATAATATCTTCATGGTTAAAAAGATCCGCAATCTCACCAATATTTAGTGACTGTTCAATGGTCCTCCAACCAAACTTTCCAGCCTCTCTGTCCCTCTGGTGCTTTGCGATTCGTTCCCGCATTTCTGGGTCGGAAGCCACACCGGTTGCTAAATAGTTTAATTGACCACCATTTTCCTTTGCGAGTTCTACAGCCATTTTTTCAGCAAAACTGCTCTTCCCGCTCCTAACCCCGCCCGTAATAAAGATTAATGAAGCTGCCGCCATTCCAGCAATCCCTCCATTAATTTACTATTTTCTTCCTTGCTTTTTATAGCAAAGCGTAACCAACTTCCATCCAAACCAGGGAAATTATAGGTATGGCGGGGAACGGTCCCTTTGCGTAATAGGAATTCAAAAAAGTTATTTTGTTCCTGGAGATTTGAATCTCGTAACAAATAAAAATTAACTTCGGAAGAAGTCACCACAAAATTATTCTTCTTAAAAAAAGTAAACAATCTCTCCCGTTCTTCCGAAATATAGACTTGAGTCATTTTAATAAATTCTTCATTTTGTAAAAATAGTTCCCCTGCCAATAAGGCTATACTATTGATACTCCAATGAGGCTGGTATTTGCTAATCTCCGCAATTAAGGCTGGAGCTGCCGCCAAATATCCTAACCGAATCCCCGGAATGGCAAACATTTTTGTCATCGACCGTATTATGATTAAATTTGAGAACTTATTAATATAAGGGATAAAAGATTCGTAGTTTACTAAAAAATCATAGAAAGCTTCATCCAAAATCACAAAGCAATTTTGTTTTTCACATTCCTGTAAGATTGAAAGTACCGTTGACACTGAATATTGAATACCAGTAGGATTGTTAGGATTACATATAAATAAAGCATCTACACTCGTTAAGCTTGGAAGTAACTGTTCCATACTTAACTCAAAATGAGGTTCCATTAATTGATGGTACTGTATTTCACAATCGTTCGCACGACATGCTTTCTCATATTCAGAAAAAGAGGGTTCTACCACTACAACCTTTTTTCCGGAAAGAAACCTTGCAACAAGTGTAATAAGTTCGGCTCCTCCATTTCCAATTAGAATAGAATCAACTGAAATTTGTTCCCGATCAGCAATCCTTTTCCTAAGCTTTTCAGCAAATGGATCTGGATACACGGTAATTTCTTGATAAAAATCATTCCATTTCTCTTTTAGGGCAGGAGGCGGGCCAAGTGGATTTATATTTGCACTAAAATCAATATACTTCTCTGGGAGCGAAAGTCCCAGAGATTTAAAAAGGTGCTGCGGATTTGAACCATGTGAAGGCAAATTCAACCATCATCCCTCCTATCCATAACAATAATAAAAATAAAAAGACTGTTTTATCCAAGATTTTATTGGCTAATAAAATATGATCTGCTTGTATGGGGACTAATGGATCCCCCATCTTTGCTCGGTTTGAAACGATTCCTTTGTAATAGTTGATGCCGCCAAGCTGAATCCCCAAAATAGCTGCAACCGCCGCTTCTCCCCAGCCGCTGTTTGGGCTCGGGTGCTTCTTTGCATCACGGAATAAGATTTTCCATGCCCTTTGATACTCCATTTTCATAGGCTTTGTTCCTATTATCATCAAGATTCCAGTTATCCTGCTAGGAACCCAGTTCATCACATCATCCCATTTAGCAGATGCCCAGCCGAAATCTTTAAATCTTTCATTCATATAACCTACCATAGAATCACAGGTATTCGTTGCTCGATAAACCATCGCCAGCGGAGCACCGCCTATAAGCGCCCAAAACAAGGGTGCTGTCACCCCATCACTGGTATTTTCCGCAACCGTTTCGATTGTACCACGTGCGATTTCACTTTCATTTAATGAATCTGTGTCTCTGCCAACAATGTAAGATAGTTTGATTCTTGCTCCTGCCAAGTCCCCTTTCTCTAATGGGGAGTGTACATCGAGAGCAGCTTCTTTTAGGCTTTTTTGTGCTATTGTTGTTGCAATGATCATACTTTCAATGGCAGTGCCAAAAATAGGATGAATTCGATAACTTATTACTACCAATAAAGTTACGAAAAATAATACCAATAATAAAACAAAAAGGAGCATTGCGACCCCTTTTAATCTTTTACTTTTTCCACGATTTAAACGTTTTTCAAAGAATGAAATCAATGTTCCTATCCATCTAACTGGATGTGGCCAATGGGGTGGATCTCCTACAAACCTATCAATGAAAAACGCAATACTTATTGCAGTTAAATGATAGATAATCATACTACTTTCCTTTTTTGAGATTTTCGAATACCCTCTATAGTGCATTCATATACAGATTTTCCAATTAGTTTACCTAAATCTGTAATCGTTCCCGCATACTCCAACCTTTCACCAGCCTGGGTAGCAGCAATTAGAATACTATCGGTAGAAGTACCAGTCGCAATAGTGCCTGTCACCGAATCCATAACGTTTAAATCATGGAGCGCTTTTGCTTTTGCTTCGGTAGCAGTCATAATACTTTGAATAAAGGCTTCCTCGGTTAATTCACCATTAACGAAAATCCAAGTATTAATGGTACCAGGCACCTGTTCAAAGGTATGCTGTTCACTTTTGGAAGCATCTATGGCGTTCCCAACACCTGCAGTTACGACAACAAAAAGTGAGAATCCTACCCCTTCAACGTGCTTAAATGTAACATCATTAAGGAAGACTGCGGTCATCATTCCTACTGTTTCAGAAGGTTCGAAGCCCTTTAATTTTAAAAAGGTGGCCATTTCCTCTCGATGATCGCTGCAGTTATAGTCCTTTCCAACATGTCGATTAACAAAAGTATGGTGCCAGCCTGTTCCTGATCCTACAACCCCCGAAGACATCGTCCTTAATGGAGCAGGTGATTTTAATTCAATAAACTCATTTGTTACGCGTAGTAAACCCTCATCTATTTTTATTTTCTCCTTATCCTGCCTCTCATCTGGTATTAACACCATTTGAGGTGCTGGTACTCTTGGATGAGGATGCTTCTGGATATCGGTATGATAAACATCTCGTATTCTTTCTTCCCTAAGCACTTCGTTCGGGACGTGGTTGATATTAATGGTGCCATTTTCGAGCAAAAGCAATCGATCGCAATATAAGCCTGCAAGATTTAAATCATGAAAAATAGATACGACAGTTAAACCAGTTTCTGACGTCCAATTCCTTAATAAATCCAATAATTCTTTTTGATAGGATAAATCTAAATGGTTCGTCGGTTCATCTAATAGGAGAATTTCGGGTTCTTGAGCGAGGGCCTGAGCTAAAAATACTCTTTGTTTTTCCCCGCCGGATAACTCTTGTATCGTTTTATTTTGTAATGAAGTGATCCCTGTTTGCTTCATTACCCGTTGTACAATCTTTTCATCCTTTTCTCCCCAGGTCTGAAACCAGCCGGTTTGATGGGCATAGCGGCCCAGAGAAACTGTTTCTTTTACGGTATAGGAAAACGATTGCGAAGAATGCTGAGACAAAACCGCTACGATTTGAGCTAGCTGTTTTGAATTATACTCCTGCAGCCCTTTACCTTTAATCAGGATATCACCTTTTACAATCGGCAAGATTCCGCTTATCATTTTTAATAAGGTGGTCTTGCCACTTCCATTCGGTCCCAAGATACCGAATAATTCACCTTTATGCACTTCAAAAGAAATATCCTTCAGTATATGTTCATCTGAATACCCGCCTGCAACATGTTGAACGTTCAGCATCCCTTTATCCACTTCTTTCCATTCTTCTTCTCTGCAATAGGATTAATGCAAATACCGGGGCACCAATTAATGCAGTTATAACTCCAATTGGTAACTCAGTTGGAGAAATAATCGTTCTTGAGATTAAATCAGCTAGAATTAAAAAACCACTTCCAGTAAGGATCGATAATGGGAGCAGGTGCCTATGGTCTGGCCCCCATAATAATCTCGAAAGGTGCGGTATTACAAGCCCAACAAAACCAATGGTTCCTGAAACGGCAACCGCCGCACCAGTTAATATCGATCCTGCCGTTAAGATGATCTGTTTTCTTTTTTGAACATTTACACCTAAATGGTGTGCACGTTCCTCACCAAAGGACATTGCATTTAATTCTTTTGCATTAAAAATAAGGATGATGGAACCTATCACAAAGAAAGGTATAATAATTTTTATGTATTCCCAGCCTCTCATCGATACACTTCCCAATAGCCAGCCAATAATTTGTCTTAGCTCATCGCCGGTTAAGGCAATCATTAGTGAAATTAAGGCTCCGAGAAAGGAACTAAAAATAATTCCCGTTAAGATAATCGTTTCTACTCTCATCGAGCGTTCAATTTTCCGGGCGAATGTCAGCACTAAAAAAATCGTAGCCCAAGAAAACAAAATGCTGAGTAATGGAAGGGTAAAGCTACCGATGACGGGGATTGATAGTTGAAAAAATAAAGTGAGTACTGCCCCAACAGACGCACCAGAGGATACGCCTAAAGTATACGGATCTGCTAAAGGATTCCTTAATAGTCCTTGAAAGGCTGCACCTGCAATAGCGAGAGAAGCCCCTACTAAACCAGCCAAAATGACTCGTGGCAACCGAATATTTAGGACTATACTTGAAAACATGGGGTCAATTTCATCTGGTGAAATAGATCCAAAGAGCTTTGATATCATAATCTCAATAATGGTAAAGATAGGAACCGAAACGGTTCCTATCGAAATTCCTAATAAAACTGAAAAGAGAAGGAAACTTCCCGCAAGTAAGTAGGCTACTATTTTATTATTTAAAAACTTCTGGATAGACAGCCTTTGCAAGTTCCTCTACTCCTTCAACAATCCTTGGGCCAGAGCGGGTCACACGATCAGAATCTACATCGATGACTTGCTTATTCTTAATCGCATTGACATTTTCCCAGCCTTTTCTGGATAACACTTGCTGGGCAGCATTTTCCGTATAAAAACCATATGTAGTAATGATGACATCTGGATTTCGATCAATCATCACTTCTTGATCTATTTTGATCCAGCCTTCTTGGTCATTTGCAATATTTTCAGCATTAATCAAACTAATCATTTCATCCATAAATGTGTTCTTTCCCGTTGTGAATACTTCAGGAGCAGGAGATACCTCTACAAACACTTTTTTCTTTTCTTTGATTGTCCCGGCCTTGGCTTTAATTTCTGCTAGTTTATCTTGCATACTCTTAATTAGTTCTTCTGCCTTCTTGTTTTCACCTGTTGCCTTCCCAATCATGGCAATCGAATCATATATCTGCTCAAAATTTTGGGCATCATTTATCACTAAAACTGTCAGCCCAGCATCTCTTAACTGTTGCAGTCCTTCTGTCCCATTCATTGCGGAAGCATGTGCTAACACTAAATTTGGCTGCAATGAAATTATTTTTTCGATATTAATTTCCATCCCGCCGATTTTCTCTTTTGTTGTGGCTTCTTCAGGATAATTATCAAAATCGGACACACCTACAACTTGTTCACCAAGTCCGAGGGCAAAAGCAATCTCTGTATTACTAGGAATCAATGAAACGATTTTCTCTGGCTTCTCTTCAATCGTAACCTCATTATCTAATGCGTCTTTAATGGTTACAGGATATGTCGTTTCCACTCCTTTTTGCTCAGTGCTGCTTTTTCCTTCATCCTTTACAGTTTCTTTTTGTTCACCACATGCTGCTAGCGCACCTATTGTTAACAAAAGAATTAATAATAACGATGATAATTTTTTCATCTTTGTTCCCCCTATGACTTCCGTCAAAATACATCACAAAAAACTGCACCCTAAAAAATTCAAACAAAAAAACATCTCCACGTAATGTAGAGATGTTGGTTTGATTAAATGCCATTATAAAATGACTCTAGTCGTCCACACCTCCCTATCCTCGTAGGTTCTTTTTGGGGCACTAGAATAAGGCAGGTTTCCTGGCTCATGGTCATCGCTTCCTGCGTCTTCCCATCAGATTGACAGTGACATTTTGCAGGTTGCTCCCATTTACAGTGGCGGGACCGCGTTGGATTTTAACCAACTTCCCTTTTAAGCTAAAATCCGTTAAGATTTTCAGCACCTATTCTTCAATAATTTTTTTATGATAGACTTATTATATAGTAAATAAAAATGAAAGCTATATTTTTAAGCACATTTCGCCAAAATTCTTTTTACTATTCGAAAGTTCGCAATAGATTAGCCATTTCAATAGCGCCAGTTGCAACATCCCAGCCTTTATTTCCAGCCTTTGTTCCTGCACGCTCAATTGCCTGTTCAATTGATTCTGTTGTTAATACTCCAAAAATAACCGGAATGCCGCTATCTAGATTAATTCTTGAAACGCCCTTGGCTACTTCATTACATACATAGTCGAAATGTGGTGTGGACCCGCGAATCACGGTTCCTAATGTAATAACCGCGTCATATTTTTTACTAATTGCCATTTTTTGAGCCACTAAAGGAATTTCAAATGCACCTGGCACCCAGGCAATATCAACATCTTCTTCGCTTACACCATGTCTTTTAAGGGCATCCTCGGCACCGCTTAATAATTTACTGGTTATAAACTCGTTAAAACGTCCTACCACGATTCCTATCTTTAAACCTGAGCCTACTAAATTACCTTCATAAATATGTCCCATGTTAATACCTCCAAATGATTGTGTTGTTTTTATTTTACCTTTTCCTCGTTGATCTCCATTTGCAAAGCTACGGTTTCAACGACTTCAAGATCAAATCCCTTAATTCCTTTTATTTTTCGCGGATTATTGGTTAATAATTTCATTTTGCTAATCCCTAAATCCTTTAATATTTGAGCACCGATACCAAATTCACGTAAATCAGCTTCAACCGTGTTGTGTCCATCCTCTAGCTGCTCGTGTGCCCGCAATTTATTGACTAAACCACTGCTCTGACGCATATAAAGGAGGACTCCGTTTCCAGCTCTTTCAATCTGACTTAATGCCGCATGGAGCTGAGACCTGCATTCACAGCGGTAAGAACCGAAAACATCACCAGTTAAACACTCAGAATGAACACGTACAAGGATAGGATCCTCAGGATTAATTTCTCCTTTTATTAACGCTAAATGTTCCTTCCCATCAATGACGTTGGAGTATCCTGCAGCCTTAAATTCTCCAAATTCCGTAGGCAAATTGATTTCAACTTCACGTTTAACCAGCTTGTCTTTTTTATTGCGATACTCAATCAAATCTTTAATGGTGATCATCTTGACATTCAGTTCATCAGCAATTTTCCGCAGCTCCGGAACACGTGCCATGGTTCCATCCTCATTCATAATTTCACAAATAACTCCCGCAGGTTTAGAGCCGCATAGTCTTGCTAAATCCACTGCTGCTTCGGTGTGTCCAGTTCTCCGTAGAACTCCTCCTTTTTTTGCAACCAAAGGGAAAATATGCCCTGGCCGCTTAAAATCAGAAGGCTTTGATTCTGGATCGAGCATACTCAGTACCGTTGCAGAACGCTCAAATGCTGATATCCCTGTCGTTGTAAATTTATGGTCAATACTGACGGTAAATGCCGTACCATGCGAATCCGTATTGTTTGCGACCATTGGAAAAAGTTCTAATTTCTGTGCTAATTCCTCGTCAATAGGAACACAGATTAAGCCTCTTCCATGTGTAGCCATTAAATTGATTACCTCTGGCGTGGTTTTTTCAGCAATTGAGACAAAATCTCCTTCATTTTCTCTGTCTTCGTCATCACAAACAATGATAACTTTTCCGTTTTGTAAATCAATCAAGGCTTCTTCAATTTTATCAAACACGTGTAATCTCCCCTTTCTATGTACTTAAGCAAATCCATGCTCTTCTAAAAAGCTCGCACTAATACCGGAAGAACTTTTTTGGTTACCAGTATTTTGTCCTCTCATTAAAAAATGCCCCACATACTTTCCAATCATGTCACATTCTAAATTGACAATATCACCAGATTCCTTAAGACCGATAATACTTTCAGATAAAGTATGGGGGATGAGTGATAAAGTAAATGTTTCGTCTGTTACTCCGAATACCGTAAGGCTTGTCCCGTCTACAGCTATCGAACCTCTTTCAATTACATACCTTAATATTTCCGGTGAGGCTTCAATTTCGTAATAAATGGCGTTTTCTACCTGTTTTTTACTCTTAATTACCCCAGTTCCATCAATATGCCCTGAAACGAAATGACCTCCAAATCGACCTCCTGCTGCCATGGCTCTTTCAAGATTCACTTTGGCACCACGTTTCAAAGATTGTAAACTGGATGCTTTCACGGTTTCAGGCATAACATCTACTGTAAACTGGCTGCTAGTAAAGCTAGTGACAGTAAGACAAACACCGTTTACAGAGATACTGTCGCCAAGATGAACATCTTTGAGAATTTTTTTTGCGTCAATTGTTAGCACAAATGATTCTCCGCTTCGCTTGATATTCGCTACTATTCCTAATTCTTCAATAATACCGGTAAACATAGCTTTTGTTATCCCTCCCTATCTTTTGCAAGTTCATGCAATTTTTTTCCTCGCTTACGATCATAAAAGAAGAAAAAAGGACCCTGAAGATATGAAACTCTTCAGGGTCCTTGGAAAAGGCAATAAGAAAATAGGGCTTAAAAAAGGGTAGACTGCTCCCTTGGTTAAACCGGATTTTTTCCTTCTCCCATCCAGACTTTAACTGTCGGCTCTGGAGTTTCACCAGATCCACCGCTTAAACATTCGTTTAAACGGGTCACGGACTAAGAAGCTATGCTTCATCACCGCCGGTTAGGAATTTCACCTGACCCCGAAGGAATTATTCAACTATATGATTACTACTAGTATACCTAATAGTTGTGAGAATTGCTAAAAAAAAGAAGAAGAAGTTGAAATCTTCTCCTTCTCATCCTTTTTAATAATCGCTTCCATACGTTTTTACAGGCAGATAAAGTTCAAATTGAATATTTCCATTGTGATCAAGATCAATTTGTTTAAACACCTCTAAACTCAGGGCATTGGTATCCAAATCATACCCATACTCCTGCATCCACACCAACGTCTGCTTATATGTATTTTCGACTTCTTCTAGACTCCCTTTATGCGAAGTACAAACATAGTTTTTACGAGGAATTGTGAACCCTACCATACCTTCAGGGACATTTTCCAGCTTTTCCACTGGTGTGGTTACATAATAGGTCAATTCAGTTTCTCTACTATGAAAGGGAGCAATTAAGATGGAAGTATTGGTTTGATTGGGTACCTCATCAATCCGCTCTTTCATCACATCAAATAATTCTGCAATGGTATTCAGTTGTGAATAGGTGCCGCTCCACGAAATTCCAACTACCTTCATTTCTTCTTTTTCAAGCACTTGGATATCCAAACATATCCCTCCTCACATGTTGTTCATATATCTATTATTCTCACATAACCCTGAAATTCCTTCCTAAAAACGACAACTTCATGAATACTTTACAATGGACGTTGCTTTACTAATACTATTTTTTGAACAGTTTACTTATGATAATTTTTTCCCATATTCTCCATGGTAATAAATTCTTCATTAATATAGTAGCTTTAACTCCGCGACCAATTGGGTACCTAATGTCGGGGGTATCCATTGCTGCAATCTGTGCTATTTTTTTTGCTACATCTAGCGGGTCTCCGAAGCTATTTTCTCCATTTGCAATATATCGTTCTATGCTTTGCATATATTCTTGATAAGGAGAATCTGACTCCAATGATTTAACTGCAACCTGTTTACCACTTGACCAAATATTTGTTTTGTACGACCCTGGTTCAATTAAAACTATCTTCACACCAAATGGCTGCATTTCTAAACGAAGACTCTCACTCCAGCCCTCAATGGCATGCTTTGAGGCAATATAGGGTGACAGTCCGGGGAAAGCTACCTTACCGCTTATACTGCTAACATTTATAATACATCCATGACTTTGTTTCCTCATCAAAGGTAAAAAGGCCTTGGTGACGGCAATAACCCCAAAGACATTTGTTTCGAATTGTTGTCGGTATTCATCCATCGAAATTTCTTCAACGAAGCCAGCACCCGCATACCCAGCATTATTAATCAAAACATCTACTCTTCCAAACTCATCGAGTACTCGCGTTTGGAATGCTAGGATTGAGTTTTCATCCGTAACATCTAATTCAAAAACAATGATTCGGGTTTCTACTCCATGCTTTCTTGCCTCTTGCAACAGGCTGCTGCTTTTACTGCTGTTCCTCATAGCAGCAATAACAGTAAAACCCTTACGTGCTAATTCAACAGAGGTACTTAACCCAAATCCACTGGATGTACCGGTTACAATAGCTGTTTTGTTATTCATCGTTTTAACTCCCTTTATCTTCCACAACCATGGGTAAATCTGAAATCATTCCATTGTTAATTTGAACATCTCCATAAGACAAACCTTTAAGCTCGTCCATATCCCTTGTCTTTCTTGTTCAGTCTGTACGCATGATGTGGTCCTGAACGATTTTAAAAGGAACAAAAGACATGTAGATTTGTTTATTTTTTCATATCAAGATGAAGAATTCCCGTTTGTGCCTTATCCCCTTTTATATGATATGGAAGTTTTATCGTACTTACTGCAGGTACCATCTTATCACTATTAGTTTCTACCGAAACATCCTTCAAAAGATTCTGATAGTGAAGTGTAACCTTACCTTGCCAAGGTTTTATGTATTCTTCCAACTCAGTCTGCAGCTCATTTAGATTATCATTAGGTTGTTCTGCATGACCATCCATGCTTTCCCAAAAATTCGATAAAAACGCAAATCATAAAAATGATTGTATTTTTCAAAGCCTCTCCCCCTCTGATCAGAATTAGTTTAATATGGGGGAGTTGCAAAAGCTGTCGAAATTAACGGGTTTTTCATTAATAATCAAAAACACAACAAAAAGACTGTCATCATGACCAGTCTTTTTGTTTTTTCTGTCCTATTTCACGTCTTGTGGAATGGCTAAGCCTAAACCTTTCGCTACTCTTTCACCATACTCAGGATCTGCTTTATAGAAGTGTTGAATTTGACGAAGTTTAATATCATCTCTCTCAACAGGCTTCATTGCACCTACAATTGTTTCAACTAGACGAGCACGCTCCTCCTCGGACATTAAGCGATACAGGTCACCAGCTTGTGTGTAATGGTCGTTATGATCATAAGCCACACTGTCTGCAACACCAGAAACTGGGAATGCAGTCGTTTTCGCAACCGGTACCTCTGTTGGACCTCCAAAGCTGTTAGGTTCATAGTAAACCGAACCGCCGCCATTATTGTCAAAGCGCATTTGACCATCACGTTGATAGTTATTTACTTCTACCTTTGGACGATTAATAGGAAGTAGGTTGTGATTTGCCCCTACACGATAGCGGTGCGCATCAGAATAAGCGAATAAGCGGCCCTGCAGCATTTTGTCTGGTGAAGGCTCAATACCCGGCACCATCGTTCCAGGTGAGAAGGTTGCCTGCTCTACTTCTGCAAAATAGTTTTCTGGATTACGGTTTACTACCATTTGTCCCACTTCAACTAATGGGTAATCCTTATGTGACCATACTTTGGTTACATCAAATGGATCAAAACGATAAGTATTTGCGTCTTCTAAAGGCATGATTTGAACATATAACTTCCATTTAGGGAAGTCGCCTTTTTCAATCGCATTAAATAAATCTTCTGTATGATAATCTGGATTTTCACCAGCAAGCTTAGCAGCTACCTCATTGGTCATATTCTTAACGCCTTGCTCTGTTTTAAAGTGATATTTCACCCAGACAGCTTCCCCTTCTGTATTTACCCATTTGAATGTATGGCTTCCATATCCATTCATATGACGAAGTGTTGCAGGAATACCACGATCACCCATCAAGTACGTTACTTGGTGTAATGATTCTGGTGATAATGACCAGAAATCCCAAACCGCATTTGGATTTTTCAAATGAGTGCGCGGATCTCTTTTTTGTGTATGGATAAAGTCTGGAAATTTAATTGCATCTCTGATAAAGAAAATGGGAGTATTGTTTCCTACTAAATCATAATTTCCTTCTTCTGTGTAAAACTTAACAGCAAAACCGCGGGGATCTCTCACAGTATCAGCTGAACCTAATTCACCTGCTACAGTTGAGAATCGAATAAACATCGGTGTACGTTTGCCAACACCATTAAATAATTTTGCTTTTGTATATTTTGACATATTATTGGTAACTTCAAAATATCCATGTGCTCCAGTACCCTTCGCATGAACAACCCTCTCAGGCACTCGCTCACGGTTGAAGTGTGCTAATTTCTCTAGTAAATGCACATCTTGGATTAATGTTGGTCCACGGGAGCCGGCAGTCATCGAATTTTGATTATCTCCTACTGGCGCTCCATAGCTCGTTGTTAAATGTTTTTTCTCGTTATTCATTTAATCACCTCATAAACTATTTAATTACTACTTAACTAAATTATAATATAAATCTTATTAAAATCAATACTAAATTATAATAATTATAAAATAGTATTAAATTTAACCAGAAAGTAGCAGTAAAAAAAGAATATTCCGTTAATTCTATCTATAGATTCTTTCTTTCATTAGATTGTTAATTTAAGCCTAAATAGATTATACTGAAGGTATGTTAGTACATATTTTCAGGAGGATTTCCTAATGTCAGAAAACAATCAAACAAATCAAAATGAAGAACCAAAAAAGAAAATGAGTTTGCAGGAAGCGATGAAACAGCAGCTAGAGAATAAGAAGAATAAAGCGGCAGCTGCGAATAACAACCAGGGCGGTCTACAAAATACCAAAAAAATGAAAAGCCAGCAGACGAAAAAAGTGAGTAATACTCGTAGAAAAATGGGTGTGTAATGAACGGGCAAAATAGAAAAGACATCACAGCGGGTACCGAGGTTAAAATTGTACTTAAAGCTGATCAAAGAACCGGAAAACTTACAAGTGGTGTCGTGAAGGATATTTTAACAAACTCAAAGAACCACCCCCATGGAATAAAGGTAAGGTTAATGGATGGCCAAGTTGGCAGAGTGCAGGAAATAGTGAATTCAAAGTCCACCTAACGGGTCATATTAACTACCCCTAGGTATGAATTATCTAAATTAACCCAATACTATAAATAACCATTTTACTTATCACATATTGAACCTCCACTTTTTGTGGGGGTTTTTTTTTATCAAAGGAGTTTACTGGCTTCTATATAAGTGACCGCTCTCTCTTTCTTTTGCCGTTCTTGGGCTTTCATCACCTTCGTGAGTGTAGAAAAATAAAAAACAGACTCACGATTGGAGTCTGTTTTATTTAGAAGGTTTATTATGATTTACGAACGTTAACCGCTTGTGGACCACGTTGTCCATTTTCGATTTCAAACGTCACTTCTTGACCTTCATCTAAGGTTTTGTAACCTTCGCCTTGAATAGCTGAGAAATGAACGAAAACATCGTCTCCGCCTTCACGCTCAATAAATCCAAAGCCTTTTTCACCGTTAAACCATTTTACTTTACCATTTTCCATTTTTGTAGCTCCTCCTAGCATGTAACAATTACATGAAATTGCAAAATAGTCTTGCTCGATTATTATACCCAAGAGAAAATCATTTTAAACAAAATCCTCTTGTATAGAAAGTATTTCCCATTCAAATAGAAATTATTTAAAAAAGAGAAATTTCTTTTACGTATATTGTGATTATCTTCGTAAAAGATATCCCTAGAGTACCCATTTACGAATAGCTACAGCTACACCATCTTCATTATTAGTAGCAGTAATCCAGTCAGCAGCCTTTTTTACTGTTTCCTGAGCATTTCCCATAGCAATTCCTAATCCGGCTGCATTAATCATCGCTAAATCGTTTAGGCTGTCACCAACTGCCATGACATTTTTCATATCAATTCCGAGACGCTCACATACGAGTGAAAGTCCCTTAGCTTTATTAATTCCTAATGGATTTACCTCAATATTGGTTGGGGTCGAGTTACTTAATTCAAATCCCCCTCTTCCTTCCAATTCTTTTTGAATCATATCTCTTGTTGGAACATCCTTTATGTTAAATCCGAATTTCAACCATTCCTCTGCGTGGATATCTTCCGGCATTTCATCAAACCAGTTTCGATTGGTGCTGATGGCCCAATATCGGATTTTATGCTTTTGGGTTAACTCCAGCATCCACTGTATCGACTCCGAACTTACAAGATTTCTTTCCACTAACCCTCTTTGATCATCATAAATTTCACTGCCATTTACCGTTACTAAATAAGAAGTTAACGCTAGTGAATCCGCATGCTTCTGGCAGTTTCTTAGTGAACGCCCCGTGCTCAGGACTACAAATACGCCTTTTTCCTGTGCTTCTTTAATCGCTTTTCGATTTTCCTCCGAGACCTCATGCTCATCGTTTAGCAGAGTTCCATCCATATCAAGTGCAATCAGTTTTATTTCAACATCACTTTTGAAATTCTCCATATGTATTTAACTCCTTTCAACAATACTACTTAAGAGTAACATCAATTGCAGTGAACTCAAAATCAAAGTATATAAAAATATCCCTGCGATTGTTAAAGGGATACTTCCTTTTTACTGCTGGTATTGTACCCGGTGAAGGCTTGCAAAAATACCGCCTTGTTCGATTAACTCGTCATGACCGCCTTCCTCAGCAATACCGTCTTCGGTCACGACAATAATCCGGTCAGCATTCCGAATAGTTGCAAGTCTATGTGCAATAATCAAGGTTGTTCTATTTTTAGCAAGTTCATTCAATGCTTCTTGAATCACCATTTCTGTTTCAGTATCAAGAGCTGAGGTTGCTTCATCCAGGATAAGGATAGGTGGATTCTTCAAAAACATTCTTGCAATGGCAAGTCTTTGTTTTTGACCGCCGGAAAGCTTTAATCCACGTTCACCGATTTCTGTTTCATATCCATCTGGCAATGATTGAATAAATTTCTCAAGATGAGCACGTTTTGCAGCCACAATTATTTCCTCATCTGTAGCATTTCGCTTTCCATATGCAATATTTTCTCTAATGGTGCCTGTAAAAAGAAAGACATCTTGTTGAACAATACCAATTTGAGAGCGCAGTGATTTTTTGGTCATGTTACGAATATCGAATCCATCAATCGTAATGCTGCCATTGCTGACATCATAAAACCTAGGAATTAAGGAACAAATGGTGGTTTTACCTGCCCCTGATGGACCGACAAACGCAATCGTTTCACCCGCATGAATGTCCAAGTTTATATTTTCAAGCACTGAATTTTGTTTGTCATAGCTGAAGGTAACATCGTTAAAGACAATATCCCCCTTAAGTGAAGTTACTTCAATGGCATCATCTGTATCTTTAACTTCTGGTTCAGAATCAATAATTTCCATAAAACGTTTAAATCCTGCCATGCCTTTTGGATACAATTCCATGATAGCACTGATTTTATCAATCGGTTTAAATAGGACATTTACATAGAGAACAAATCCGACAAGTTCCCCGTAGGAAAGCTGACCTGTAAAGC
>JAPSKD010000102.1 GCA_031177865.1 Bacillus sp. (in: firmicutes)
AGCCATTTGAATATAGTGTTCAAAAGACCGAATCCCCATATACGTACCTCTTAATAAGGTATTTAACTCCTCAATAATGACTTCATTCGATTTTTTCTATTAATCGGCTCTACCTATTTTTCATTAGGTATGGCAAAGGTTGCAGCCAAAATACCTTACTTTAGTTTATTTATAAAGCAAGAGCAATACAAAATGGCCTTATATGATGTAATCGGCGATGTTATAAATGAAAATAAATATGATGTTAATCGATTAGACGTTTCAGTTCGAGATAGAGAGATTCAAATTGAGTTGCTAGGCTCCAAAGAGGAAGTAAAATCAGTTAAGGACAAATTGATCCAAAAAATAAATCGTGAATTAGTAGCACAAAATTTTGGAAGGTATGATATTGAGGTAAAAAGAGGAGAATTACGCCATTCTACGGTACAACCTACTCCTGAGGAAAATGAATATATAAGAAAAAGCATGGAGCTAGAAGGAAAAGTGCTCGACCTGCTTGAGAAAGATAATTACCAACCAGCATTCCCTATAGAAGTGCGAATAAATAGCATGGAAAATTTTATGTATATCGCATTGCCAAATACTGAAAAAAGGGTTCAGGAATTAAAAGAAAAATTAAAAGTGCTTACCAAAGAATATGGTGAATTTAAATATAGAATTACCAGCATCGATATGGCTGCACGGGAACAAGAATTAAGATGGGGGAAACATGAAATTATTAGTATACTTTTTGGCGGACTAATGGAGAATAAAGCCTTTAAAGTAACGGGCCTTTCTTATTCCTTTCATCCTCTACCGTTGCAAATCAAAGTAAACATATCGCTTAAATCTACGGAGCCCGAGGCAAAACAGCTGGCAGAAGAGATTGAAAATGAAATTACTGAATTTATTCAAACACATGAAAAGACTACAGAAGTACGAAATGATCCGTATGAACTGACTATTTATGGTAAAGATAAGAAAATAATTAATAAATAATTTTAAGAAAAGGGACCAAAACCGGTCCTTTTTTCTATTGTTTAAATACGTGTTGTCCAATTACGAGCGTGGTTTCTCTTGTATCAAGCCAACGACTGGTAGCAATAGCAGGATTATAGAAGAATAAGGCACCAGGAGCCAATTGGCGTTGTTCTGTAAGAGCGGCTTGTACGGCTTGAATCGATTCCTCATCGGCTGGCTTATTGATTTCACCATTTTGCACGGGTTGGAATTGACCAGGGGCATAAATGACTTCCTTAATGGTGTCTGGAAATTGGGGACTTTCGACTCTGTTAAGAACTACACAAGCGACGGCAATCTTCCCCTCTATAGGTTCCGTTTGGGCCTCAGCTCTAACTAATCGTGCAAGCAAATCTATTTCTTGGTTTGATAGACTTTGGTTCACAGGTTCTACTTTTGGTTCCAGAGTCCTGCTAGTTTTATTTGTATTTGTATGGATCTCTTGACCAGGGTAAATGAGATTTAAATTGGAAATTTGAGGATTCTCATCAGCTAATTCCTGAAGGGTTAAATGGTGCTCTCTAGCAATACTTGACATCGTGTCTCCAGGTTTAACCATATACGCAAATGCGGGGGAAGCAAAAAGTAGTGAAGCGGCAAGTGTTAGTAAAGTAATTAGTTTTTTCATCAATCTAGTCCTCCAAGTTGGTTTAATGTATTTAAATCTATTCCTATGAATTGAAAAAATAGAATAGTATTACAGTTAAATTACATAGAGAAGACAATTTGAAGTCTATGAGGATTATGGTAGAATATGCCAAATTAGTAGGAATGGCGATAGTTGTAAACATTAGGAGGAGTTATGAGACCCAAACTTGAAGTGGAAATGGTAAAGTGGTCCTCATGAAGGGTTTATGACGACCAAACTTTTGAATGTAATGGGATAAAGGTCTTCATGAAGGGCTTATGAAGCCTAAACTTTTCATAGGAAAGGAAAAGGATTTTCATGAAGAGTTCATGAAGCGGAAACGAGCTAAACACCATAGAAAACAGGTCAGATGAAGGATTTTGAAATCATCAGGTGAATCATTTTTTTGGAAGAGACACAGGATAATTTTAGAAATAGAAAGCAAAGCATATAAGTTTGTTTCTTGTATTTCTATTGTTACTATAGAAATATACCTTTAAAAAGAAAGGACTAATAAATATAATGGGAACGTTTAATATACCTGTATCAGTCTTAAATCTAGCTCCAATTCGCGAAGGACAGACATCGCAGCAAGCAATTGAGGAAATGGTTGAACTAGCGCAAGAAACAGAGGCAATGGGCTATAAACGCTACTGGATTGCCGAACACCATAACTCTCCGACACTTGTTAGTTCAGCTACAGCCATACTCATTAAACATACATTGGAGCATACCAAAACAATCAATGTAGGGTCTGGTGGAATTATGCTGCCAAACCATTCGCCGCTTGTTGTAGCAGAACAATTCGGTACACTAGCAACCATATATCCAAATCGAGTGGAACTTGGACTCGGTCGCGCACCAGGAACAGATATGATGACTGCGAATGCGTTGCGCCGCTCAAAAAATGATTCGGTTTATACCTTTCCTGAGGATGTTCAGGCATTACTAACATACTTTGGACCAGAAGAGCACCAAGGTTATGTTAAAGCCTATCCAGGTGTGGAAACCAATGTTCCAATTTATATTCTAGGATCATCCACAGATTCCGCTTATCTAGCGGCAAGCTTAGGTCTGCCATATGTATTTGCTTCACACTTTGCACCAAAATTCATGGGAGAAGCGATTAAAATTTATCGCGAACGATTCCAGCCTTCTGAGTACCTAGACAAACCATATGTGATGGTGTGTTTAAATGTCATAGGTGCGGAAACGGATGAAGAGGCTAAAATATTACAAACCACTATGCACCAGTTTTTCTTAAACGTTGTCCGTGGTTCACGAAATCCATTACAGCCGCCAGTTGAAACCATGGATGGAATTTGGACTCCAATGGAAGAAGAAATGGCAAAATCCATGTCCAGCGTAACTTTAATCGGAAGTAAAGAAACCATCCGACAGCAGTTGACAAGCTTCCAAGACTACTACGGTGTTGATGAAATTATGGCAGTGTCATATATCTACGATGTTGAGAAACAAAAACGATCATATGAAATATTTAAAGAAGTGGTAGAGGGGAAGTAATTTTATCTCCGGTTATGATTGTTACCGAAATCTTGGAACATTAGTCTAATCAGTAACAATCAATACGAGTTTGTGACCAAGTTCTTTGCTCATCCATTTTTTCGGGCAGAATTATTGTAAGTAGGAAAAGATGACGTTTTACAAACGTCATTTTTTTGTGCTCATTAGCATTTAGTAAAATAACAATTATTGGGCTCATGAAAACTAAATTAGTCACGCCCGTATCCGTTACCACATAGGATAAATTATCACAAGCGGGGTGATTTGGTTGAATAATTGGTTAAAAGCCGGTATCTTACTATATCTTTCGCTGCTGTTTTTTGGGAGTTTTATAGCAATTGGAATCGTATGGACTGGAGCACTTGATGAATCACTGTCATTTATTGAGGATATTAAAATCTTTTTGTATTATTTCTTCGCTGGATCCATTGGGGGCTCATTGCGACATTTATATATGTTTTGTTCTCATTACATGAAAGATGAATTAAAAGACTATAGGGAATGGATTATGTACATTTTCTACCCGATATTCGCAACCGGTACAGCAATCGTGGCAGTTACCTTAATCCAAAGTGGAATCTTACTAATTGAATTCGTAGATTTTCAGGATACCCCTTATGCACAAATAAGCTTCGCCTTCTTTGTAGGATTTGGATTCAACCGCTTCGTAAACAAACTAAACGCCGTATCAAAGGATATCTTCAAAACCAATCAACAGCAAACAAAAGACATAGAAACAAAAACAAAACAGCCAGAGTCCGAATAGAACTCTGGCTGTTCCGGTGACAGGCACCATTTATACATAAATACCCCATTTATGCAGCTGTTTTGTATATATACGGTGTGTTCCTTAATCTGCAACTGGTTAATGGATTAATACGTTATCCTACGATTCTCTCTATTTTATATTAATTCTACTAAAATATGCTATTTTATCAGATAGTTTGTCCCTTACACGTAAGCACACATCCTCATAGACTAAATAGAGTGAAAGATTTTTTACTCTTACATTAACTAGAAAGGAGGGGTTTTATGGGATTAAGAAGAGAGTTCCTTTATATAGGTGATGGCTTGGATAACACCATTAAGAAATTCGATGCGTTGACTGGGGAATTCCTCGGTGAATTTGTCACATCAGGCAGCGGTGGTCTTAATGGTCCGCGCGGACTTTTATTCAATCCGGAAGGAAATCTTCTTGTTTCGAACCAAAACGTTGAAAGTGACGTCAATGAGCCCGGGAATATCTTGGAATATAATGGTAAAACAGGAGCATTTATAGGGGAACTCGTCAGTTCTGTCGGTTTTACCGCTTCTTTTGCACCCCGTGGAATTATCCTCTCGAACAACAACTCACTGTTTGTGGCGGACTTTCTAGATATTAACAATCAGCCAGGAGAGTTAAGGGAATACAATGGAAGCACTGGTGAATTCAAACGCAACCTCTTACACCCTGAATTCTTTGCGCCGTTCTTTCCTCGCGGTGTAGTCATCGGTCCACATGATGGCTTACTGTATGTTTCTGTTGTCAATATTTTTAATGGGTTAGATGGCTGGGTTCTACGCTTTAATCCGGTGACAGGAGAATACCTCGGGGAATTCATCACGTCCAGCGAAGAAAACAATCTTCACCGTCCTGAAGGATTAGTTTGGGGTCCTGACGGTAATCTTTACGTTACAAGTTTTCGTGCAGACGAGAACGATACCGATAAGATATTAATCTTCAACCAAATGGGGAACTTAATCGATCAAATTGAGCTGTATACTGTGGGAAATCCACGTGCTTTCGCAGCTGCTATTTTGTTCGGACCAAACGGAAACCTGTATGTACCAATTAATGGACCAGTTGATAATGAAACGGGTGAACCTACCGGTGAATTTACAGGATCCGTACGAGTTTACGACGTTCATACAAAAATGTATGTTGAAATCGTTCCACCATTCTTAAATGGAGGACCATTAGGGGTTCCTTGGTTCTTAACATTTAGAAAAACCGATCATGCAACCTTGGCTTATCTCGGATAAATGGAGAGAGTTTAAGGTAGAATCGACAAGTCATATCGCTTAACAAGAGGGCGGCAACTGTGTGTTGCCGTCTTCTTGTTGTTAAAAAGTAAATAAATTGAATACATATGTCACTAGTATCCATATACATATTAACGATTTCAAAAAGAAAGGAGTGATAAAATTGTGGAATCAACAAGGGTATCAAAATGGACCATTCAACCTCTATAGTTACTATGTCGGCTATAATCCACTAACCTCGGTAAATCCATATCCTCGGTTTCCAAATATTCATAATCAAGCATATTTAAGTCCTTTTACGTATGTGGTTGGTGATGTAACCATTCAAAATAATACCTTCGTCGGACCATTTGTAAGTATCAGGGCTGATGAAGGAACTCCTTTTTAAATTGGGAGCAATAGTAATCTTCAAGACGGTGTGATCCTTCATGGCTTAAAAAATAAGTATTTTGAGAAGGACAATAAAAGGTATTCCATCTATATTGGGAACCGGGTTTCTGTTGCGCATGGTGCCCTGGTACATGGTCCGAGCCGAGTGGATGATGACGTATTCATCGGCTTTAAGGCAATCGTATATAATGCAATCATTGGGGAGGGAAGCTTTATTTCCTCAGGAGCGGTGGTCACTAATGGAGTCGTGCAGAAACCAAACAGATTTGTACCTCCTGGAGTTAACATAGACACCCAGGATAAGGCGAATTCACTAACAGCAGTCCCGAAATCAGAGGAGGACTTTGCAAAAGAGGTCCAGCGAGTGAATCAGGAATTTCCTGCGGCATATTCATTGTATTTTGGAAAAAATAAATGTACCTGCGGCTTAGCCTGTTAAAAGGTAAAAAATATCCCTGCAAAATTTGTGCAGGAATAGTCGGATGTGCTCATTTTCTTTCTGCTATTCTTTTATTGAGAGGAGGTCATTCATGGATTCGCTAAGAAGGTTGAATGAAGCAATAGGGTATATAGAAGATAATTTGCTAGGGGATATCGATTTTAAAGAAGTGGCTAGGCTCGCTTTTTGCTCGGAATATCACTTTCAAAGGATGTTTTCTTATCTAGCTGGTGTATCACTGTCTGAGTATATACGCCACAGACGTCTTTCGCTTGCAGCTTTTGAATTGATGAATAGTAAAAGAAGGATATTGGACATTGCCATTAAATACGGATACAACTCACCAGACTCCTTTACAAGAGCTTTTCAAAGCTTGCATGGAATTACACCTTCGGAAGCAAGAAACGGCGGTCAATCGCTGAAAGCTTTTCCAAGGATGACCTTCCAACTATCTATTAAAGGAGCAAATGAAATGAACTACCGAATCGTCAAAAAAGAAAACTTTAACCTAGTAGGAATCAAAAAGAGAGTTCCGATCATATTTAATGGTGTGAATCCCGAAATTGCTGCGATGTGGCAAAGTTTAGATATGGCGAAGATTAACACGCTTAAGCAGCTCTCTAATGTCGAGCCAATAGGACTGCTTAGTGCATCGACGAACTTTTCAGAAGGACGAATGGAGGAAAAAGGGGAGTTGGATCATTATATCGGAGTGGCAACCACTAAGGAATGTCCTGAGGATCTAACGAAACTTGAAGTACCTGCCTTAACTTGGGCAGTCTTTGAAGCAGTCGGACCATTCCCTGATACGCTGCAGAATGTATGGGGTCGTATCTATTCCGAATGGTTTCCCTCGTCGAACTATCAACTTGCAGTGGGACCAGAAATGTTGTGGAACGAGCATAAAGACGTTAGTTCTCCAACTTTTCGAAGTGAAATTTGGGTACCAGTTACCTCGAAAAATAAATAGAATTCTATTTTTAACCTTGCATTAATGGACAAAGTTTTCCTTTGTGTAATGAATAATAATGAACTAGAAGCCCTCAGTTACTCAACTGAAGGGCTATTTTCTTAATTGATAGTTCACAATATTGACATATATTTTCAAAATATTCGAAATACATTTCGACAAGAATTGGATGATTTCTAGTAATATTTATTTTCGTAGTTTGAATATTATGAATTTAACAGTGAATTTTGTAATATTACGTTAGAATTGGTCGACCTTTTTAATTTTTCAATCAACAATATGTTTGTTAAAATGAAAACATAATCACAAAAATATAAAATTAGTGTTCAATAGATAAAAAAGTAGAAATGTGTAGAAGTAGTTGGAGTGGCTCCAATCATAGTTAGTTAGGAGGGCTTTTTATGTATTTCAAAGTAAAGATTTGGAGAAGATTAACCAAAAAACAAAAGATTAGATTACTAAGACAAAAAGCTCACATTAATTCAGCTAGTAAAGGTTTTATTGCATAAGTAGAATTTATGGATAGCAATTCTGTCATTAGACTTAAAAATAAGCCCAAAAACAAACACCGTCCAATTGGTCGGTGTTTATTTTGTCCATCGTACCTTTTATTAATTATTAAATAAAGAGAGTACAAGATAAGAAACAGGGAATCCCCTAGAATTGGTACAAATTAAGCCAGTGAAGGTTGACTATCCATTGTGTGTTATTAAGTCAGCTTGACCGCTGCTTGTTAACGTGTTACCATAAGGTCACATGAATTATATGTGACATTTAAGTAACATGTTTTTTAAATCCTTGAAGAAAGGGTTTTAGAAATGGACGAAGATCTTTCAACCGTATTTAAAGCATTAGGTCACCCGATCCGAAGGAAGATTTTGGATATCCTTAAAGAGTCACCTAGGACAACGGGTGAATTAGACGAATACTTTCCGGATGTAACTAGATATGCCATCATGAAGCACTTAAGGATTTTAGAAGAAGGGAACTTAGTAGTGGTTCGTCGTGAAGGAAAATATAAACGGAACTTTCTTAATGCGGTACCACTTCAAGAGATGCATAACCGTTGGGTTGGTAAATATATGCAGCCAACGGCCAATTCTCTATTAAAATTACGTTCGACAGTAGAACAAATAGGAGGAAAAGAGAAAATGAGTGAATTTCGTATTGAACAGGAGCTATTTATTGACGCACCACGTGAAGAGGTTTTCAAAGCTTTAACGGAAAAAGTGGAGGATTGGTGGGAGTTTCGAATCGCTCCTAAAGGTGTAACCTCTCACTTTATCTTTGATCCAGTTCCAGGAGGGCAATTTATTGAAAAATGGGGTGAAAATGAAGGCGCCATTTGGGGCAATGTATATTACGTGAACGCTCCTGCAGAAATTCGCCTCTTCGGTCATCTCGGTATGCAAGGAGCAGTAAATAGTGCCTATACTTATCGCCTTCTTGAGAAAGATGAGGGTACGGTACTGCAGCTTTCACATACAGCCTCTGGTGTCATCCAAGAACAATGGGAACAAGAGCACAAAAAGGGCTGGGAATATCTTCTCGGAACCTTACTTAAAAATTACGTTGAAAAGAAATAAGGGGGATTCGATATGGTAGATGTCGTTACAGAAATAACCATTAATTGTCCTATTTCACAGGTCTCAGAATATGCATCGAACCCTGACAATGCCCCTGAATGGTATATAAATATTGATTCTGCTGAGTGGAGAACACCCAAACCACTAACTCTAGGCTCACAAATTGCGTTTAATGCAAAATTTCTTGGCCGTGATCTTGCCTATGTGTATGAAATTGTAGAGTTTGTTCCAGGAAAGAAGTTAGTGATGAAAACCGCCCAAGGACCTTTTCCAATGGAGACGATCTATACATGGCAAACGATTAATGATAATCAAACACGAATGACTTTAAGAAATAAAGGGAATCCAACTGGCTTTTCAAAAATAATCTCGCCGTTTATGTCTTCCATGATGAAGAAAGCGAACATGAAAGATTTGAAAAAGATTAAAGAAATCCTAGAAAAATAATCAATAAACCGGCAAAACACACCGTTCAAATCATAAACGGTGTGTTTTCAATTTATTTTGGCAGATGTAAAAAATCTTGGTAAGATAAAATACGATGAGTAGAAAAAGTGATAATTGGGGGCAATAGAATGTACAGCTTTAAGAACGATTACAGCGAAGGTGCACATCCTAGGATACTAAATGCACTGTTAGAAACCAACTTGGTGCAGGAGGAGGGGTACGGGGAGGATAGATATTCGAAAGAGGCAATTGAACGGATAAAAAAGAACCTCGGATGTAAAGATGTAGATATTCACTTCATTTCAGGAGGAACACAAACAAATCTTATCGCAATTTCAGCCTTCCTTAGACCACATGAAGCGGCAATTGCGGTTAGCAGCGGACATATACTTGGGCATGAAACAGGTGCCATCGAGGCAACTGGTCATAAAATACTATCAGTTGAGGGCAAAGATGGAAAACTTTCACCACCAGATTTGCAGGGAGTCCTTGACGGTCATCCGGATGAGCATATGGTGAAGCCGAAATTAGTTTACATATCGAATTCTACTGAAATTGGTTCCATTTATTCTAAGAGCGAACTCCAGGAGTTACATGACTTTTGCCAACGTAATCAACTTATATTGTATATGGATGGTGCAAGGCTTGGTTCTGCGTTGTGTTCGGAAGAGAATGACCTGCAGTTGAGCGATCTCCCTCTACTAGTGGATGCATTTTACATTGGCGGGACAAAGAATGGGGCTCTCATAGGTGAGGCATTAGTGATTTGTCGTGATTCTTTAAAGGAAGATTTCCGTTATCATATTAAGCAAAAAGGGGCACTCCTTGCCAAAGGAAGACTGTTGGGCATACAATTTCTTGAACTCTTTCGAGATAATTTGTTCTTTGATTTGGCCACTCATGCGAATCAGATGGCAGGGAGGATTAGAGACGATCTCGTAAAAGCAGATATCAAGTTTTTGACCCACTCACCTTCGAATCAAATCTTTCCGATTCTGCCGAATGCAGTTATCGCCGAGCTTCAAAACAACTATGCTTTTCATGTTTGGGAGAAGGTAGATTCTGATTCATCGGCAATTCGCCTGGTAACATCGTGGGCAACAAAAGAAGAAGAGGTAGATGGCTTTATTGAGAAATTGAAGAGAGTACTATCATAGTAAAACGTAACAACGCTGCCTTTAATCGGTGGCGTTTTGTTATTGTAATACTCTTTGTCATTGGAGACGCCATCAATCCTGGCTCCATCACAAATGCGATAATAGATGGATTTGAAAAAGCATTTGTCCTGGAATCTATTGTGTTTCAAAACAACGAATCTGACACAAGAATTGACGTATGAATTGGCATACGTCTTTTTCTATATTTATCAAGGTTTGTTTGGAATTTCTTTAGGTGAAGGTTCGATTCATGGATGGCTAACGGTCAGTTTAGTTGAATAATCGTCATTATCTTTTTTTCACTGACTTGGACCTATAGCTATCTACAGTACTTATGGATTAGGTTTATAGACATAATCATTCTCATTAAACATGCTCATTTAGTTTCCTTTTATATTAATAGTAAGTCTTTTTTCTTATTTCTAAGAAACTGATTATATATTTTGAAAAGCCTTTTGTATATGATTTCTATTGTAAGAAAACTTGGCATTGAAAAGTAGTGATTAAAAAATTTGTTACAAACTGCAAATATATTAGTAGCTACCTCCCTTTTTTATCCCATAAAACGAAAACGCTTTCAAAAGGTGGAGGGGTCTATCTTTTGAAAGCACAAAGTCCAAGTAGTAGATTTAAGTATCTTGACTAGCCCATTTATATTTTTTTTATCATTTTTTTGAAGCCTTTTTGGGAGGTGATGTTATTAGGGAAAGAGAAGATGATTGATTTTTTATTTAGGAAGCGTCTGTATTACATCTAGACTTACATATATGTATGAAAATTTTATTAGGGAGGTAATATTTTGAAATTTAAAAGGGCACTAATCTGGCTAGTGGTTATATCTTTTTTTACATCATCGTTATTATTTGGGGGAAATGCATTGGTAAATGCAGCTGAAATTGATTCTATACCAAATACAACAAGAAATATTAAGGGCTACGACAATAGTTACCTTTCAGTAACTGGTTATGCATCATTGGGGGTAAATGACCGAAGCCATTACATTGATACTTCTTATTATCGCCAGGTTAAAACTGAAAGAGAGTTTTTGCAGGCTATTTTGGATGCTGGAAATGGCAGTGTGAAAGTAATTGAAGTGGCGAAAGATCTAAACCTAGGGTGGAAAGCATTAAATTTAAGTTCAGAAGAAGCTAAAAAATATCGGTTTATAAGAAAATATAGGGATCCTATGAACGGATTTACAAATCCGACGTTAGCTTTATCCGGTGTTTCTCAATTAGATATAAATAATGTCGATGGGTTAACTATTTTTTCAAAAAAAGGGAAAACAATTAGGAGTGCTGAAATTAAATTACAAAGTTCAACGAATGATATTGTCATAAGGAATCTGTATTTTGATGGAATGTGGCAATGGGATGACACTGGAAAACATAAGGCAGTAGGCTGGACATTTATTAAAGTAAATGGTGCAAATAATGTTTGGATAGACCATTGTAAATTCTCTATTGCAGCGGATGGATTAATTGATACAGAGAATGGTGGCTCCAATATCACCATCTCCTGGTCTGAATTCGGATTACCTGCAAATGAAAATCCGCCAGAAGATAGTGATATTTATCAATCGATCCAGTATATGGAAGGAAAATATGCTTCAAATGAACTGAATTCCGATAGTGTATACTATAACATGCGCAATGGGGGTGCGACCAAAGAGCAGATAATGGCATATGCAGCCTATCACAGCAAGGTGCATTTAAGTGGTTCAGGAGATAAAGACTATGTGAATTATGTGAGTAGTAGTGGAAATGAGATAAAGGATGGCAATCAAAGAATCCGTTTAACCCTTGCCTATAACCGTTATACCAATATTGGGCAGAGAATACCAATGATCCGTCAAGGTACTGGTCATATGTACAACTGTTACCTTGATAACTCAACTCATTATGATGTATTGGAAAATGTAAGTGGTATCGCTGAATACGGCACTGATACTCTGTCACGAGCACTTAATGCAAGAAATGGAGCATCTATTGCAGCAGATACCTGTGTATTCTATGACATTAACGAGCCAATTACAGGTTCTGAGATTCAAGGATTGGATACTAAAAACATGGATGAACAATGGGCTGAGCTATTTCAAAGCGCTTATAACAGAAATTTAATTGTTAACTCCCACATAACAAATAAATATGGAACTTATACAGGAAGTAGTTGGGACAATAATGGAGAAAATCTATTTAATAAAGGATTTACATGGTATGACAAATCAACGATAGGAAATTGGGCATGGTCTTCACATATTGTGGGAAGTGAGAATATGAGTAAAATGAATCCACCGACCGATCCATTTACCTTCGAATATAATTATAATGAGGAGATACCTTATACTTATAATGTACTTCCTTTAAATAGTGTTGTGGCAACACTTACAAACTATGCAGGGGCAAACAAAGTTAATATGAGTCCAATAGGTTGGTTAAAAACAGATTATACTCCTAAGAAATGAACGGATATAATTGAACAGTGACTAGAGATTTTTTCTGTTCAGCAATTGGGCGCTTTTCTTTAGTAAGAAGGCGTCTTCTTGATACCCCTACACATTAAGGGATAGATTTTGTTAAGGTAAAAAAAGATTGTGAAGATTTTCACTTATACTAACAGGTACTTTACTTGAATAAGAACAACATAAGAATCTAAAACCAGGTGTGAAAAATTTGAGAGTGGCAAAAATGGTTGTGTTAATGTTTTCTTGCAAATACTTTTATAAAATGTTAAACTTTAGAAGAATTATTTTTGTTCGGTGTAAAGGATAGTATAAGATTAACTTTTCGTCTTGATGATCACTGAGTGCAAGGATAGTAACACATTGTGTGCAAAGCACACAGCAGGAGGAAACAAAATGGAACAAGGTAAAGTAAAATGGTTTAACGCAGAAAAAGGTTTCGGATTCATCGAGCGTGAAGGCGGAGAAGACGTATTCGTTCATTTCTCAGCGATCCAAGGCGAAGGTTTCAAATCTTTAGACGAAGGTCAAACAGTTAGTTTTGACGTTGAGCAAGGTCAACGTGGAGCTCAAGCAGCTAACGTGCGTAAAGCTTAATAATAAGAACAAAATAAAGCAGGCTCTTCATAGAGTCTGTTTTTTTTTTTTAACAAGGAGCCCCACTCACGAATGAGTAGGGCACATGTAAACAAGTAATTCAAATGGTAAACAAAGTGTGTCACATAATAAAAAATTCTCCTAATTATCTTTGATTAAAAAATTTTAAAGAGCTTTTCGTAGAGAGCGGCTAAAATTGTCACTCTTTTTTTGTGTATGCTAGGTGGATATATCGAGAGTAACATATTTTATTTCTATGCTCCTTATCCCCAATAAAAATAAGCACCCGATTATTCGGATGCATACTTAATTATTCCATGTAAATAAACTGAGTATTCTCTCTGTACATATTCTCTTAATTTAATTTTTTGTTCATTTTCTAAAACTCTAACCAATTCTTGAATCTTTTTTTCATCTTCTTTTGTAGTTGGAATCTCTAATGAAAACATATTACCTCGACTACCATTTAATAATCTTTTTAATAACTCAACTTTATTCATTGGGTCATCCCCTTTAGCTGTTATATTCGACATAAAGTGGACTTTTTCCTTGTAATATCTTTTATTATTTCAAGTTTTACCGACTTTCAACTAAAAGGATCTAATTACAGGTACCCTGACAGAAATGGGTAGCTTTTTTTATTTGCTTTTTTTATACCCACCTTCTACCAGTCTAATCATATCACGCCCTGAGGTCTTTTCTGTTTCATGATAACCTTCTTCATCACGCAAACTCAAGTACCAGTTGCTATCGCCATCTTCATTTAGCCTATATAACTTATTGGTAAAAACATTAGTATAAAAATCTCCATTTCTTAGCCTCATAATATCCCACCTTTATTGTATATAAACTGTATTATGCCCAAGATAACCACATGAAGTCATTATATAGTGGGAGTATAGTTTAACAAGATATCTTCCATCTGTTTAATTGAGTGCCAGCTCATGTTATAATGAGTAACTCAGGATAATTAACTACTTTTACTTATAATTTAACGGATGCCAAGAAAAGCCTCCGAATAGCGATTAAATATGGAGGTGTAAGAGAATGAATAAACGATGGACGATTGGTAAGATTAAAGATTTTGTTGAGAACAATTCGGAAAGTAAGTTGCTAACGACGGAATATCACGGTTTTTCTCAAAATTTACTATTTAAATGTGAATGTGGTAGCCACTTTGAAAAAACATTTACGAAATTTAAAAATAATAACCAACGTAAATGTGACGTGTGCCAACCGCCAAAAGTGTCTCGATAACGTTTAGCGTATAAACGAAGTGCCGATTTCTATTAAAGAGGAATTGGCACTATTTTTAATTTTATAGGGGGAATAAAAATGGATTTCACAAAAGGGGAGGTTTAGACGAATATTCCTTAACGGGGTGCTTTAGTTGAATAAGGTTTAGCTATTCCTAATAAAGAAACTCGCGATTACGATGGTGAGTTTTGCTTTTTATATACCAATAGCATTGTCAAAACGACTACCATTTCGGCACTTATTTTTAGAAAAGCACCTCAAAAAAGAACCCTTTAAAATAACATTCAACTTCTTTTTATGTGATGTAAATGTCCAATTTCAAGATTACATTGAATGTTCTAGTCTATATTAAAAGAGAAATATTAAAGAGAAATGAGGGTTAGCACCATGCAATTGAATAAGGTAGATTATTGGGTGTCCAAGCTTGGAATGAAACCACATCCTGAAGGCGGTTATTACAAAGAAACGTTTCAGTCTGAAGAACAGATTGGTGATAGCGAATTATCGGTAAATTTCGAGGGCGAACGTAAGCTTTATACGAGTATTTATTTCCTGTTAACTTCTGATGATGTGTCCCATTTTCACCGGCTTAAATCAGATGAACTTTGGTACTATCACGGCGGCAGTTCTTTGAGTATTCATGTTATTGATGAAAGTGGCGAATATAAGGAAATAAAATTAGGAATGAATCTTGATGCAGGTGAAGTGCCACAAGTCTTAGTGAAGAAAAATTCAATATTTGGGTCATCCATTTCGGAGATGGATACTTGTTCACTAGTGGGATGCATGGTTTCCCCAGGATTTGAATTTCAAGACTTTGAACTGTTTACACAAGAAGAACTAATGAGAGATTATCCGCAACACAAGAAAATTATTATGAAATTAGCTTATCAACAGCTGCCAAGTTCGTTGGAATAAATATAGAGGAGTAATTGTGCAGTTTTATTGGGAATAGTTAAGATTTATTACATAAAAGTACAAATTGGAATCAAGAT
>JAPSKD010000103.1 GCA_031177865.1 Bacillus sp. (in: firmicutes)
TCTGTAATGTATCTTTATCTTTTATAAACTGATAAATATTTATGGCTAAATGAATATTAAATAACGAATGACTATCATTTAGATCCGTTACTAGAATTTCCTCAATTCGCTTTAAACGATAGCTTAAGGTATTTGTATGAATATGTAAAGAATCTGCTGTTTTTCTGATGTTTTGGTTTTGGTCTAAATAAACAATCAGAGTGCTTAACAATTCGCCCTTTCTAGATTGTTCGTATTGAATCAGAGGACCTAATACTTCCTGGATAAAATCGATCAATTCTTCCGTTGAATTTTGTAAAATAAACCTTTGAACCCCGAGATCTGTATAACTAATGACTCTATCATCAAAAGAAAAGTTTTTTAGAAATTTAATACACTTTGTCGCTTCTTCAAATGACTCATGAACAAGAGTAAGACCTTGCTTCATTCTTCCAATACCAATCGATACATCTATCTCACTATATTTATTATTAATCTCTAGCTGTAATTTTTTTGCAAGCTCCTTTAATTCAGCAACAATATTGGAAGATGAAACTCTAGAATGCAAGGATAGAAGAGCAACGATTTGATTTTTATCCCTTACTGCCGTTACTTGAAAGTTCCTCCCAAGTAAGGTTCTATTGGTCATATGGAGTAAATTTCTTAATACGGGATCACCAAATACCTTTTGCTCGTTTAATTTATCTTTAACATTAATAATAATCGCCGCGTAGTTCCAGTTAGGATCAAAATTTAAATTTTTTGCTTTCTGAATCAGCAGCTCATCAATCTGTCCTGAAAAAAGTTTGGTTACGAATTCGCCTCTTAAACGCTGCTGTGTATCAAATACGGCTTGCTCTTTTACAAGTTCAAGTGAAATGACCGTACAAGCATGTTCAAGAGCGGCGATATCCACATTACTAACTTTTTGTTTGGAAAGGATGATTAGACCACCAAGAGACTTTTGCTTAGATCCAAGCGGTAATACAACTAATTGATAAGTATCGTTTATTAATGTTATTTCGGAAACGGTATGTGAGTTTTCTAGCGTTAGGATGATTTGTTTTGCATACGCTTTCATATATTCGGTCATTTCAACAGAAAATGAGGAATGGCAGGCGGAAGCCCTAAGCTCTCCTATTTCATCAAAGAGAAACAGGTGCTGTCCAATTGTATTATGTATATAATCCAAAATGGATTGAGTACCTTCTCCATTCACAACAAGATTAGCTAAGTTTCTATGTATTTCAATGGAATGGGAAAGCGTGTGAACCATTTTTTCTTTTTCAAAAAAAAGTTTGGATCTTTCCAAGGCAACCGCAGCTTGGTGACCAATCGCTTCTAATAAATGAATATCCTCTTGTTTAAACTGCAAAGATTGTTCAAATGAGTCCAATGTAATGACCCCAATACATTTTCCCTTTTGTAAAATAGGGGAAGAAATCACAGAGGTAAAATGAAAATTACTCGGAATAGCCTGATCTAATAAATCTCTATTATATGGGGTTAAGGTAGACAATGCTTGTTTAACTTCTCCCTCATCCCAAAAAATGAGACATTTTTTTGCTGCAAAAGCCATCCCTGTCATTGATTCACCGCTAACAAGTTTTATTTTCCTAAAAATATGTGGATAAAATAATCCTTGCGCTGATTTTGCAATCAGTCGATTCCGGTTTTTGTCAAAGATCCATATCGAGCCACCCCCAGCAGCTTCAACCACGGATATCGTTTCACTCATGATGGATTCAAAAATGGTATTAATATCTAATTTGGAATTTATTACATTGGACACATGGATTAAGGACTTTAGTTGCCGATGAGTTAATGTATCTTGCATCGTTCATCACTCTTCCTCTATCAAATTTATTTTACATTTCGGTCCATTTTTATGTATTTGTGTAAAAGTCACAAATTTATCACACCTATATTCATGAAAATGTACATAGCATAATAATGCTAATCGTTATATTCTGATTATAAGAAAATTTAGATAGTAATGAAAGGGGGGCTGTACATAGAATGGTGAGTTTACTAGTTTGTTTTTAATTTTTTTTGCTAAAAACAATCAGAATATTGAAAGGAGTTGTAGATAAATGAATTTTGATTTAACGAAAGAACAAGAGATGATCCGCAATTTAATTCGGGATTTTGCTGAGGCAGAGGTTGCTCCTGGGGCAGATGAACGTGATCGAACAGGGGATTTCCCTAAGGAGATTTTTACAAAATTATCCGAGCTAGGGATCATGGGTCTTCCTTTCCCTGAACAATATGGGGGTGGTGAAGCAGACACAATCAGCTTTGCAATCGTCGTTGAAGAACTTAGCCGCTTTTGTGCATCCACAGGAATTACATATTCAGCACATATTTCATTAGGCGGGGCGCCACTTAATTTATTTGGTACCCACGAGCAAAAAGAAAAATACTTAACACCCATTTGTACTGGAGATTCCTTCGGAGCATTTGGATTGACGGAACCAAATGCGGGCTCCGATGCAGGGGGAACCCAAACAACAGCAGTTCTTGATGGGAATGAGTGGGTCATTAACGGCTCTAAATGTTTCATTACGAACGCAAGCTACGCTAAGCACCTGGCTGTGACTGCGGTAACAGACCGCTCAAAAGGAATCAACGGTATCAGCGCGTTTATTGTACCTACTAATGCTCCAGGATTCACAGTGATTGACAACTACGAAAAAATGGGTCTGCATGCCTCGAACACCACAGAACTGATCATGGACAATGTAAGAGTACCGAAAGAAAATCTGTTAGGCACAATTGGAAACGGTTACAAACAATTTTTAGCTACTCTTGATGGTGGAAGAATTGGAATTGGTGCCATGGCGGTAGGTATTGCTCAAGGAGCATATGAAAAATCTCTTCAATATGCAAAAGAAAGAAAACAGTTTGGAAAGAGTCTTGCCAACTTCCAGGCAATCCAATTTAAGCTGGCTGACATGGCAATGAATATCGAATTAGCCCGGAATATGGTTTTCAAAGCAGCCTGGTTAAAGGATCAAGGACGAGTATTTAAGAAGGAAGCGGCATTCGCAAAGTTATTTGCTTCGGAAATATGTATGCGTGCATGTGACCAAGCGGTTCAAATTCATGGCGGATATGGATATATGAAGGAATATCAAGTAGAGCGATTCTTCCGTGATGCGAAACTCTTGGAAATTGGTGAAGGTACATCAGAAGTTCAACGAATGGTGATTGCTAAACAAATTGGATGTTAATGAATTTTTATGGTGAATAAATATCATTGTTAAAGGAGCCATGACATGGATATCAGTGGAATTTTACAAGTCGTTTCAAATAGTAAACTCATTTATCCAGCAGAAGAAAAAGTGCGTTCAACCTCCATTGGCAGCACCGAAGCTTTTCAAGAACTTCTTAAACAATCTCAAGAAAATCCTGCTGCATTTTGGCAACGTGCAGCATGTGAACTTGTTTGGTATGAACCATGGAAGGAAACCATTAGTGGAGAACTTCCTGATTTTCGCTTTTTTACCGGTGGCATTAGTAACCCGAGTGTAAATTTACTTGACCGGCATATAGAAAATGGTGCAGGAAACCGAACCGCCCTAATTTGGGAGGGTGAAAACGGAGACAGCAAATTTTACACGTATAATATGCTTCTTGCCGAGGTAAATCGATTTGCGAATGTTCTTAAATCATTTGGTGTAAAAAAAGGCGATTGTGTAGCTATTTTTCTTCCAAATCTAGCTGAAGCCATTATTTCCGTTTTAGCTTGTTTTCGAATTGGCGCCATTTACAATACGATTTTCTCAGGTTACTCCGAAAAATCATTGACGGATAGACTGATTAATTTTGAACCGAAAGTATTGATTACGGCGGATGCAACTGAACGCAGGGGTAAACTCATTCGTCTAAAGGAAAAAGTCGATCATGTTGTACCATCTATTCCATCAATCGAAGCTGTCATTGTGGTAGACAGATTAGGTTCTAAGGTTCAAATGAAAGAAGGCCGGGATTACTGGTGGCATGAGCAGACAAAAGCAGCAAGCATTGTTTGTGAACCTGAGAGATTAGAAGCAAATGAGAGCGGTATAGTATTTTACACAAGTGGTACCACTGGTAAACCAAAAGGTGTTGTGCATTCCGGCATGGCTTTTGTCATTCAGAACTACATATATGCCAAGTATCATATGGATCACCATCATGACGATGTTTTCTGGTGTACCGCGGATATCGGCTGGTTAACCATGCATATTTGGGGGATTACAGGTGCCTTAGCAAATGGTGTAACAACCGTTGTCTATGAAGGGTCCGTTGATTATCCAACGAAGGATCGTTTTTATCAAATCATTGAAAAATACAGGGTGAATAAACTATTTACTGCCCCAACCGCATTAAGAATGTTAAAAAGTATGGGAGAAAAGGTAGTAGCGAAATTTGATTTATCTTGTCTCGATGTTATTTCCCTTGTTGGAGAACCTTTTGATCCGGAAACCTGGTACTGGACATATGAAGTGTTAGGAAAGAAAAAAGTATATATCAATAATACTTGGGGTCAAACCGAAACAGCGGGTTCTCCTATAGCAGGGGCTGCTTGGCTGACGCCAATGAAACCGGGTGCCGCGGGTACTGCCTTTTTAGGTGCTGTTATGGATGTCGTTGATGAAGAAGGCAATCCAGTCCAACCTGGAAGGTTAGGAAATCTGGTTATTCGAAAACCATTTCCTATGCTTTGCCGCACACTTTGGAAAGAACCTGAGCGCTATTACGCCTCCTATTTTAGCCAAGTGGATGGCTGCTACTATGCAAGCGACCTGGCATTACTAGATGAGGATGGATATTTATGGGTAGTTGGCCGTTCGGATGATGCGTTTAATGTCGCGGGACATCGTTTAAGTACAATGGAGATGGAAAGTGCTGTACTAGAAACTGAGGGTGTTTCTGAAACGGCAATCATTGGAATCCCTGACGAAATAAAAGGAGAAGTACCGCTTGTATTTGTCCGTCTCGCTGATGGCTATCAAGAAACAGCAGAATTAAAACAACAAATAAATGCACAAATTATTCAACAAATTGGTAAAATTGCAGCTCCAAAATCAATTATTTTTACTGATATGCTGCCGAAAACAGTCAGCGGAAAAATCATGCGCCGTCTATTAAAGGAAATTGTTGTATCCGGAAAGGTTCAAGGCGACATTACAGGACTAGAAGATCCAGCTACCGTAGCACAAATACAAAAAATAGTCGCTGAAAAAGCTTCCGTTAAAAGGTAGTATCTAGAGCTGGTCATTTGTCAGAAACATGCTTGGCAAATGACTGGTTCCATTTACAAGATTAGGAGTTAAAGATAGTTAAAAAAATAAATCAGTAAATTTTTACATATCTTTGTAAGGAAGCTTACGAGTATTGAACCTATGATAGAAGCGCGAGAAAGGGTGGTAAGGCATGTTCAAAAAAGTGTTAATTGCTAATCGCGGCGAAATTGCTGTTCGTGTAATCCGTACATGCAAAGCCTTAGGGATTAAAACGATTGGAGTCTACTCTGAAGCTGATGCGGATGCTCCACATGTAAAAATGGCAGATGAGGCATATTTAATCGGAGGGTCCCGGGTAGCAGAAAGCTATTTAAATATCAATAAAATACTAGAGGTTGCTAAAGAATCAGGAGCGGAGGCAATTCACCCTGGATATGGACTGCTTTCTGAAAATGCTGAATTTGCCCGCCGTTGTGAAGAAGCAGGTCTGATATTCATCGGACCTTCTCCAAAGGTTATTTCGAAAATGGGAAATAAAATTGAATCACGCAAAGTGATGGAAGAAGCAGGGGTTCCTGTCGTTCCAGGGATTACCTACCCACTGGCTGATGCAGAAGAAGCTGTAGAAGTAGCAGACCGCATCGGTTATCCTGTAATGCTCAAAGCCTCCGCAGGGGGTGGGGGAATTGGAATGCAGGTGGTCCAGAACGGAGATGAGATCCGAAAAGCTTTTGCGGGGAACCAAAAGCGGGCTACAGATTTCTTTGGTGATGGATCGATGTATATTGAAAAGTTTGTAACAAATCCAAGGCATATCGAGATTCAAATCTTGGCTGACAGTTTTGGAAATACCGTTTACCTTTGGGAACGTGAGTGTTCCATTCAGCGTCGTCATCAAAAAGTTGTAGAGGAAGCACCATCATCGTTTATAACTGAAAATACCCGCTCCAAGATGGGGGAGGCTGCAGTCCAAGCGGCAAAATCAATTGGATATAAGAATGCAGGAACCATCGAGTTCTTAGTGGATGAAGAGCAGAATTTCTACTTTCTTGAAATGAATACTCGTTTGCAAGTGGAGCATCCGGTTACGGAAGAAATTACAGGATTAGACTTAGTTGAACAACAATTGCAAATTGCTGCAGGTCAACCTTTGAATTTTTCTCAGGAAGAGGTAAAACGTGAGGGCCATGCCATTGAGGTTAGAATCTATGCAGAAGACCCTAAAACATTTTTCCCTTCACCTGGAAAAATAACAAAATTAAAGTTGCCGAACGGACCGGGAGTTCGACATGAATTAGCCATTCACGGTCAATCCGTAGTCACTCCTTTTTATGATCCCATGATTGCGAAGCTTGTGGTTAAAGGCAGCAATCGTGAAGTGGCCATAAATCGTCTGCAAGCTGCATTAGCTGAATACCATATTGAAGGGATTAAAACAAATATCCCAATGCTGCAAGAGGTAATTGCCCATTCGGCATTCCATTCAGGTGATACGACAACAGACTTTGTTAGCAAGTATTTAAAAACGAATAAAACAAACAAGGTAAAATAGGAGGAATAATTCATGAGTGAAATCATTGCAAGTATGGCAGGAAGTGTGTGGAAGGTATTAGTTCAAGTTGGAGATCAAGTAGAAGAGGGTCAGGATGTTGTGATTTTGGAATCGATGAAAATGGAAATTCCAATTTCCGCTGAATTCGATGGAACGGTGAGAGAAGTAAAAGTGGCAGAGGGCGAATTTGTAAATGAAGGCGACGTCATTGTAGTAGTCGAATAAGCCTGGATAAAGGTGGAAAGGGGATGGAGCAATGAAGTGGCCGGAAGGTGTAACCATTAAAGAGGTTGGTCCCCGTGATGGTTTACAAAATGAAAAAACTTTTATTTCAACCGAAGATAAAATCACTTGGATTAACCAATTGTCAGAAAGTGGACTAAAACATATTGAGATTACCTCTTTTGTTAATCCTAAATGGATTCCTGCACTTTCAGACTCAACTGCGGTTGCAACTGGCATTACCAAAGTGCCTGGTGTCACCTATACAGCACTCGTTCCAAACCTTTATGGTTTGGAACGAGCGTTTCAAGCGAACATTGATGAAGTAGCTGTGTTTATGTCAGCCAGTGAAACTCATAATCTAAAAAATATCAATAAAAGTATTGACCAGACTTTTCCTGTGTTAAAAGATTTGGTCAGTCAAACCATTTCAGCGGGGAAATTCAGCAGAGGTTATGTTTCAACCGTTTTTGGCTGTCCGTATGAAGGGCCAGTTGATATTGATGGGGTCATACGAGTTTCCGAAGCATTATTTGAAATGGGCATTGCAGAGCTGTCTCTCGGGGACACAATCGGTGTGGCAAATCCAAAGCAAGTTCAAGAAGTTTTAGAAGTTTTATTAAAAAGATTTCCAGCAGATAAATTAGCCATGCATTTTCATGATACAAGGGGAACAGCGTTGGCCAATATCTTAGTATCGTTAGAAATGGAGATTACCACTTTTGATTCTTCCCTTGGCGGCTTAGGAGGATGTCCATATGCGCCTGGTGCCTCTGGAAACGTAGCGACAGATGATTTACTCTATATGCTTCATGGGATGGGTATTCACACTGGAGTTGATCAGCATAAGTTACTTCATGCGTCGCAATTTATTCAGGAAAAGATAGGAAGAACTTTACCTAGTAAAAGTTTTCAAGCAGCCAGCTCTTATTTAGGGGGAACGCTTGGGAAAACCTTGTAAGGGAGGTGGATCATGAGTAACACCATATTAGTTAACAAAATGGATAACGGAATTGTGATGATTACGTTAAATAGGCCGGAAGCTGCTAATGCTTTATCAATAGAGATGTTAGAGGGTCTCCGCGACACCCTTCTTACATGTAAATATGATCGTTCAGTTCGCTGTATTGTTATAACTGGGGCAGGGGAAAAAGCTTTTTGTGCAGGAGCTGATTTAAAAGAAAGAGCTGGAATGGATGCGGTTCAGGTGAGGAAGACGGTTTCTTTGATCCGTGATACTATCAACTCTTTAGAATCATTACCCCAACCGATTATCGCAGCTGTGAACGGCGTGGCTTTTGGCGGGGGAACGGAACTCGCTCTTGCTTGTGATATACGCATTGCCTCTGAAACTGCAAAGCTTGGTCTTACGGAAACATCACTAGGAATTATTCCTGGTGCCGGCGGAACACAGCGTTTACCAAGATTAGTAGGAAAGGGACATGCCAAAGAGCTGATTTTTACCGCTAGAAGGATTGATGCCAATGAAGCTCTTCAGATTGGATTAGTAGAGTATACGGTCCCATTTGCAAATTTACTAGATAAAGGATTAGAAATTGCTGGACAAATTGTTCGGAATGGCCCGATTGCCGTGGCACAAGCAAAGTTTGCAATCGATAAAGGTTATGATGTTGACCTTAACACCGGCCTTGCCATTGAGCAAAATGCCTATGAAGTGACGATTCCAACAAAAGATCGTTTAGAAGGATTACAGGCTTTTAAAGAGAAACGTACTCCAAATTACATTGGAGAATAAGAATTTACATGAATCGAGGAGGAAAAATGACTGTGGATATGAAACCTCTCCAACAAACTTTAAATGATAGAGTCGAACAAATTAAAAAGGGTGGACCTCCCAAATATCACGAGAAAAACCAAGAGCAAGGAAAACTGTTCGTCCGTGATCGTTTATCATTATTATTTGATTCTGACCTTGAACTAGAGGATGGTCTATTTGCAAACTGTATGGCGGGGGATCTACCTGCAGACGGAGTTGTGACAGGGATGGGCAAGATTAATGGCCAGACGGTCTGTGTGATGGCCAATGATTCAACCATTAAAGCTGGTTCTTGGGGAGCTCGGACGGTTGAAAAAATCATTCGAATCCAAGAAACAGCTGAAAAGCTGCGAGTGCCATTATTATACTTGGTAGATTCAGCTGGAGCGCGGATAACGGATCAGGTGGAAATGTTCCCGGGGCGTCGTGGTGCAGGAAGAATCTTTTACAATCAAGTAAAACTTTCAGGTAAAATTCCTCAAATCTGTATTCTATTTGGGCCATCTGCTGCAGGTGGAGCCTATATTCCAGCTTTTTGTGACATTGTTATTATGGTTGATAAAAATGCGTCAATGTACTTGGGTTCACCAAGAATGGCTGAAATGGTTATTGGTGAAAATGTAACCTTAGAGGAAATGGGCGGCGCACGCATGCACTGCTCTGTTTCAGGCTGCGGTGACGTTCTGGCGAAAAATGAAGAAGAAGCCATTTCAATGGCTAGAAACTATCTATCTTATTTTCCGGCCAATTTCTCAGAGAAACCACCAGTTCGTGAGGCAGTGGATCCTAAACCATTAAAGAAACCATTAGAAGAAATAATTCCGGTGAATCAAAATTCACCATTTAATATGCTTGATCTAATCAATGGGATTATTGATGAGGGTTCCTTCTTTGAAATTAAGAAACTTTTTGCTGGTGAACTTTTAACAGGACTTGCCCGAATGGATGGGAAATCTGTTGGAATCGTCGCCAATCAGCCCCGTGTTAAAGGTGGGGTATTATTCCACGATTCTGCCGATAAGGCGGCTAAATTTATTAATCTTTGTGATGCCTTCCATATTCCACTTTTATTCCTAGTGGATGTGCCTGGATTTATGATTGGTACAAAGGTAGAACGGGCAGGAATTATTCGCCATGGTGCGAAAATGATTTCAGCGATGTCTGAAGCAAGTGTTCCAAAAATCTCTGTTATCGTACGTAAAGCATATGGCGCTGGTCTTTATGCCATGGCTGGTCCTGCATTTGAACCGGATGCGTGTCTTGCTTTGCCTTCCGCATCCATTGCGGTTATGGGACCAGAAGCAGCCGTTAATGCCGTTTATGCAAATAAAATTGCGGCACTGCCAGAAGAGGAGCGTGCCGTATTTATAGAACAAAAACGTGAGGAATACAAAGAGGATATAGATATTTATAATTTGGCTTCCGAAATGGTGATTGACGGAATTATCCCTGCAAACTCATTACGTAAGGAATTAGTAAATCGTTTTGAGGCATATACTTCAAAATATCTCATTTTCTCAGAACGAAAACACCCTGTTTATCCGGTCTAAAAACAGAGGGGACGGTTCTCCTGGCCTAAAAAGGCCGGGAGAACCGTCCCTTTTGTTTACCCTTAGTTTATAGTTTATACTGTTCCAACCTACTGAAATATTGGATAAGAAATTGGTAGAAGTTCTTTTCGGATGGTCCGATGTCTCTGTGTTTCGGAGTAATAACCCCGACTGTACGCATGGCTTTTGGTGTTTCAATCGGTACTTTCACTGTGAACCGGGGTACGGAGTCATAGAAAGTACTCTCAGGTAGTAGGCTAACGCCGATTCCTGCGGAAACAAGTCCTTTCAAAGCATCCATATCCTCCCCCTCGGACGCAATGTTCGGTTCAAAGCCAGCCTCATAACAGGCATCTACAGCAATTTTTCGAAGGACATATCCATCTGGAAATAAGACGAATGGATCTGTCCGCAAGTCACTTAAATTCAGCCTTTTTTTATCAGACAAGGGATGACGCTCTGGAATCAAGGCAACGATATTTTCCATAAATAAAATCTTGGCCTCGAGATCCGGTTCCTTCATGGGAACAGGGCCGAGAAAGGCCAAATCGATGTCACCGTTTTTAACTGCATCCATCAAGTAGGCATAGGAGCCATGCCGCAAATGGAAATTAACATTTGGCGCCACTTCCTTATAAGCCGAAATAAGAGTTGGAACCCAATAGATGGAGAGACTTGAAGGATATCCAATATGAAGCGTTCCTCCTAGTGGATTGAGATATTCTTCCACTTTTTCCTTTCCTTCGTCTAATGTTTTTAAAGCACTTATTGCAAATTGTAAAAAAATGTTTCCGACGGGTGTAATCTTAATGTTCCTGCCGACTCTTTCTAATAACTTAACCCCTAGCTCCTCTTCCAGTTTGGTAATTTGATAGCTAACCGCGGATTGTGCCACGTTTAGATTATCAGCTGCCTCGGTAACATGCTGTCGTTCCGCAACTTCGATTAAATAACGTAATTGACGAAGCTCCAATGCTATCCCTCCTTCTATTTATATAAAAATTAGATTGGTTTGATATAAATTATATATTGTTTGTATAAATTAGAAAACCTAGAATAATGGATATAACTATTTCGACAACTTAACTTACAGGGAGAGATTAGATATGACATATCATCAACTACCGAAAGCACAAGGTCTCTACCGTCCAGAATTTGAACATGATGCCTGTGGAATCGGCTTGTATGCTCACATAAAAGGGAATGCCACACATGATATTGTGGTAAAAGGACTAAAAATGCTTTGTCAATTGGATCATCGCGGCGGACAGGGGAGTGACCCGCTTACAGGCGATGGCGCGGGACTTATGGTTCAAATACCGGATTTATTTTTCCGCCAGGAATGTTCAGAAATCAGCTTACCAGAAAAAGGGAAATATGGTGTGGGGATGCTGTTTTTCTCTAAGGATGATAGTGAACGGGAAGAAATTGAAAACTATATCAATAAAATGGTCGAACAAGAGGGGCAAACGGTGCTTGGCTGGAGAACAGTCCCAGTCAATGCAGAACCAATAGGGGTAACGGCACAGGAAAGCTGTCCTGTCATTCGCCAGTTGTTTGTTGGTGACAACGAAAATAGTACGGATTCATTAGCGTTTGAACGAAAATTGTACGTGATTCGCAAACTTGCAGAAAAATGGGCAAAGGAATCAGAATATCGTTTTTACTTTGCTAGCCTTTCTAGCAGGACTATTGTTTACAAAGGACTGTTAACGCCTGAACAAGTAGATCAGTTCTATTTGGATTTGCAGGATGAGAATTTTGTCTCTGCGTTTGCTCTAGTGCATTCACGCTTTAGTACAAACACATTTCCGAGCTGGGAAAGAGCACATCCTAACCGTTATTTAATTCATAATGGTGAGATCAATACACTTCAGGGAAATATTCACTGGATGAAGGCGCGGGAAAGTCAATTCGTGTCAGAGGCGTTTGGAAAGGATTTGGAAAAAGTACTGCCAATCCTCGATACAGATGGAAGTGACTCTTCAATCTTAGATAATGCGCTTGAATTTTTAGTCCTTGCCGGCCGAAAGCCAGCTCATGCAGCGATGATGCTCGTTCCTGAGCCATGGTCTGAAAACCCTCATATCACTGAGGAAAAGCGAGCTTTTTATGAATATCACAGTTCTCTAATGGAGCCATGGGATGGACCATCCGCTATTTCTTTCACGGATGGGAAACAAATTGGTGCAATTTTGGATCGGAACGGCCTCCGTCCAGCTCGTTATTATGTTACAGAAGATGATTACATTATTTTTTCATCTGAGGTTGGTGTCATCGATGTAGAGCCGGAAAAGGTATTGTACAAAGAGCGACTTCGCCCAGGAAAAATGCTTTTGATTGATTTAGAAGAAGGAAGAATCATTTCCGATGAGGAAATCAAGTTACAGTTGGCTCAGCAACAGCCGTATCAGCAATGGCTAAATGAACAGGTTGTTCGCTTGGAAGATAGCGTAGAGGCTGAGGGAGAGATCCCGGCTGAGTTACTGGTCCTTCAAAAAGCCTTTGGATACACATATGAAGATATTCAAAAATATATCCTTCCGGCAGTGACAGAAGGTAAGGATCCACTCGGAGCGATGGGAAATGATATGCCGCTTGCTGTTTTATCAGACCGTCCTCAAACTTTGTTTAACTACTTTAAGCAATTATTTGCCCAAGTAACCAATCCGCCGATTGACTCGATTCGTGAAGCAATTGTCACTTCAACGATTTCCTATTTAGGAGCAGAAGGGAATTTACTTCATCCCTCAGCAGAAAATTGCCGTCGGATTCAGTTGGAGACACCGATCCTAACCAACAGCCAGCTTAAAGAATTAAAGATGAACGAATCATTTGAAAGTAAAGTGATCGACATCCTGTTCGCAGAGGATTTAGAGAATAGTCTTAACGATATTTGCCGTCAAGCAGAACAAGCAATTGCAGATGGAGCAAGCTTGATTATCCTGTCTGATCGAAATATGAATGCCAAAAAGGCAGCCATACCATCGTTATTGGCAGCGAGCACCCTTCATCAACACTTGATTCGTGAAGGATTAAGAACGAAGGCAAGTATCATTATTGAAACAGGGGATGTAAGAGAAGTTCACCATTTTGCGGTACTGCTAGGATACGGTGTTGATGCGATTAACCCATATCTCGTGTTCGCTACCTATCAGCAAGCTGTTGAGGAAGGAACGATACCATTCACTTATCAAGAAGCAGTGAAGAAGTATATCTATGCCATGACTGAGGGTGTTGTAAAGGTCATGTCAAAAATGGGGATTTCAACCGTGCAAAGCTACCGTGGTGCACAAATTTTTGAAGCAGTTGGGATCAGCTCAGATGTTATCGACACTTACTTCACTGGTACGGTTTCACAACTTGGGGGGATTGGTTTAGACACCATCGCCGAAGAAGCGAAGCTGCGCCATGGTGAAGCATTTAATGAATCAACCGACAAGACCTTAGAATCCGGCAGTAACTTCCAATGGAGACATGATGGTGAACACCATGCATTTAATCCAGGAACCATCCATACCCTGCAATGGGCCTGCCGAAATGGTGATTATGAATTATTTAAAAAATACTCGACACAGGCAAATGAAGAAAGACTTGGCTTCTTACGCAACTTATTCTCCTTTAATGGAACACGACAAGCTGTGCCGATTGAAGAAGTAGAATCAGTTGATTCAATTGTCCGCCGCTTTAAGACTGGTGCAATGTCGTTTGGGTCAATTAGTAAAGAAGCACATGAAACATTAGCGATTGCTATGAATCGTTTAGGTGGAAAAAGCAACTCGGGTGAAGGCGGGGAAGATTCAAGCCGTTATGTTATAGATGAAAATGGCGACAACAGAGGAAGTGCGATCAAACAGGTTGCTTCCGGTCGTTTTGGTGTAAAGAGTCATTACCTTGTTAATGCAGAAGAACTGCAAATAAAAATGGCTCAAGGAGCAAAGCCGGGTGAAGGCGGCCAGTTGATGGGTACGAAAGTATATCCATGGGTTGCCGATGTTCGTGGGGCAACGCCGGGAGTTAGCTTGATTTCACCGCCGCCGCACCATGATATTTACTCCATTGAAGATTTGGCGCAGTTGATTCATGATTTGAAAAATGCCAACCGCGACGCCCGTATCAGCGTTAAGCTTGTTTCAAAAGGCGGGGTCGGAACGATTGCTGCAGGTGTGGCAAAAGCAGTAGCCGATGTGATTGTCATCAGCGGTTACGATGGTGGCACGGGTGCATCCCCGAAAACGAGCATTCAGCACGCCGGTTTACCGTGGGAACTTGGATTAGCAGAGGCACACCAAACGCTTATGTTAAATGGTTTACGTGATCGGGTTGTGCTTGAAACAGACGGAAAATTAATGACAGGTAAGGATGTTGTGATGGCTGCCTTGCTTGGAGCGGAGGAATTTGGCTTTGCAACAGCACCGCTGGTTGTCCTTGGCTGTGTCATGATGCGTGTTTGTCATTTGGATACATGTCCGGTTGGAATTGCCACTCAAAACCCTGAGCTTCGCAGAAAGTTCACGGGTGAAGCAGATTATATCGTTAACTTTATGCGTTTCATTGCACAGGAAGTGCGTGAGATTATGGCTGAGCTTGGTTTCAGAAATGTTGAGGAAATGGTCGGCCGTGTAGATGTATTAACCGTAAGTGAGCGGGCAAAAGCACATTGGAAGGCGCAGCATTTGGATTTAAAATCGTTACTTTATAAGCCTGAAGGACACCGCACCTTCAAGCGTCCACAAAATCATAGAATTAACGAATCACTTGATATTAAACACATTCTTCCGGCAGTTCAACCAGCTTTAGAGCAGGGGGCACCTGTCGATTTAAGCTTCCCGATTTCGAACATCAATCGCGTGACGGGAACCATCGTCGGAAGTGAAATTTCCAAACGCTACGGTGAAGATGGTCTTCCGGAGGATACCATTACTTTACGATTTACCGGTTCTGCCGGACAAAGCTTTGGTGCCTTTGTACCTAAAGGAATGACTCTAGATCTTACCGGGGACGCGAACGATTATGTGGGTAAAGGTCTATCCGGCGGAAAAATTATCGTCAGAGCAGATGAGCATATGAAGATCGCTTCTGGAGAAAACGTCAT
>JAPSKD010000104.1 GCA_031177865.1 Bacillus sp. (in: firmicutes)
CCAATGATGGAGCATAGTAATTAAGGAAAAACATGAAAAGAGAGGAAATGCCCTGGCTGAAAGCATTTCTACATGATACTTAATGAATGAACACTCCGTAGGTTTCTCTCTGAAAAAGGAAACGGTAGTCGGAATAATTCCGCCTCTGTTGGAAAATTTATTTCCAACTCTATTAGGAGAAGAACGTGAGCAGGCGTTAACTGTAAAAGAGGAAGTGCATAAAAGTTTATGCCTTCAACTAGGGTGGCACCGCGGGAATATAACTCTCGTCCCTTGTATTTATACAAGGGACGGGAGTTTTTTGTTTTTTATAGAAATTTTTTACATAAAAAAGTTATGGTAAGGAGGAATTCTGCTATGTCGATTAGCATTCCAAGAGGCACGCAGGACATTCTGCCTGGAGAGGTAGAAAAATGGCAGCTGATTGAAGCAAAAGCGAGAGAGCTTTGTGAAAAATACCAATATCAAGAAATACGGACTCCAATCTTTGAACAGACCGACCTATTTGCTCGTGGTGTTGGTGATACCACTGATATTGTGCAGAAAGAAATGTACACATTCGATGATCGTGGCGGCCGCAGCCTCACACTAAGACCAGAAGGTACTGCCGCTGTAGTAAGGTCGTTTGTTGAGAAAAAGATGTTTGGGTATCCAAATCAACCGGTTAAGCTTTATTATATGGGACCAATGTTCCGTTACGAACGCCCGCAAGCAGGACGCTTCCGTCAGTTTGTTCAATTTGGTATTGAAGCGTTAGGTAGTAACGACCCAGCGATTGACGCAGAAGTTATTTCACTTGCAATGAACTTATACAAGGAAATGGGCTTAAAAAAGCTAAAGCTTGTGATCAATAGTCTTGGAGATAAGGAGAGCAGAACTGCTCACCGCAATGCGTTAGTCAATCATTTCGAGCCAAGAATCGGAGAGTTTTGTCAAGATTGTCAAAACCGTCTTGAAAAAAATCCATTGAGAATTCTCGATTGCAAGCAGGATCACAATCACGAATTAATGAAAACTGCGCCATCGATTATAGATTATTTAAACGATGATTCTAAGGTTTATTTCGAAAAATTACAGCAGTATTTAACAAAGTTAGAGATTGAGTTTGTAGTGGATCCGAATCTAGTACGCGGTTTGGATTATTATAATCATACAGCTTTTGAAATTATGAGTGACGCAGAGGGTTTTGGAGCGATCACCACATTATGCGGCGGCGGTCGTTATAACGGTTTAGCCGAAGAAATGGGCGGTCCAGAAACTCCGGGAATTGGATTTGCTATGAGTATTGAACGTTTCATTGCTGCACTCAATGCTGAAGGAATTGAACTGGAAATTAATCAAGGCATTGACTGTTATTTGGCTGCGTTAGGTGAAGAAGCGAAAGATTATACAGTTGGACTACTGCAGAAACTTCGACTTGCAGGTGTTTCTGCAGAACGAGATTATTTGAACCGAAAAATTAAAGCACAATTTAAAGCAGCTGACCGTCTAAACGCAAAATATGTTGCCGTTCTAGGTGACGAAGAGCTTTCGAATAATAAAATTAACCTTAAAAATATGGCAACTGGTGAGCAAGTGGAAATAGCCTTAACACAGTTTGTAGAATATTTTCAAGAATTAAAGAGATAAAAGGAGAGGATTTTCATGTACGGCAGAACGTATTTTTGTGGCGATGTACCAGAGTCAGCCATCGGTGAAAAAGTAACACTTAAAGGCTGGGTCTCAAAACGCCGTGACCTGGGAGGATTAATCTTTATCGATCTGCGCGACCGTTCAGGTATAGTCCAAGTTGTATTCAATCCGGATGTATCGAAAGAAGCACTAGAAACAGCTGAAAAGATTCGCAGCGAGTATGTACTTGATATTCAAGGAACGGTAATTAGTCGTGAGGTTGGAACGATAAATCCTAATTTAAAAACCGGAAAGATTGAAGTTCAAGCTGAAATAGTAACCATCATTAACGAAGCAAAAACACCGCCATTTACGATTTCTGATAAAACAGACGTATCTGAAGACGTGCGCCTGAAATATCGTTATTTAGACTTCCGTCGTCCGGTGATTTTTGAAACATTAAAAATGCGTCATCAAGTAACGAAGCAAATCAGAGATTTCCTTGATTCTGAAGGATTTTTAGATATTGAAACACCAATCTTAACAAAAAGCACACCAGAAGGAGCTCGCGACTATCTAGTACCGAGCCGTGTTCATCCTGGTGAGTTCTATGCACTTCCACAATCACCACAGTTATTCAAGCAGTTATTAATGCTTGGTGGAATTGAGCGTTACTATCAAATTGCCCGCTGTTTCCGTGATGAAGATTTACGTGCGGACCGTCAGCCAGAGTTTACACAAATCGATATTGAAACAAGTTTCCTTGGCCAAGAGGATATCTTGGGCCTAATGGAAAAAATGATGACAGGGTTGATGAAGGAAGTTAAAGGGCTGGATATTCCTGCTCCGTTTCCACGAATGACTTATGATGAGGCAATGAATCGATTTGGCTCTGATAAGCCTGATACACGTTTTGGACTTGAGCTGGTAGACCTTTCTGAGGTAGTTAAGGATTCAGGCTTTAAAGTCTTTGCTGCTGCGGTTGCAAATGGCGGCCAAGTAAAGGGTATTAACGTATTAGGTGCTGCTGAAAAATATTCTCGTAAGGATATTGACGCGCTAACAGAATTTGTTGGCGTTTATGGGGCAAAAGGTCTTGCGTGGCTGAAGGTAGACGCAGAGGGATTAAAAGGTCCAATTGCTAAATTCTTTGCCGAGGAAGATTCTCATGCTTTAAGAACAGTTTTAGATGCAAATGAAGGAGACCTTCTTCTTTTTGTAGCCGACAAGAAAAATGTTGTTGCCGACGCCTTAGGAGCGCTGCGTTTAAAGCTGGGGAAAGAATTAGGATTAATCGATCAAAGCAAGTTCAATTTCCTATGGATTACCGATTGGCCATTGCTGGAATTTGGTGAAGAGGAAGGCCGTTATTTTGCCGCCCACCATCCATTCACTATGCCGGTTAGAGAAGACCTTCCATACTTAGATACAGATCCTGCTAGAGTTCGGGCACAGGCATATGACCTCGTTTTAAATGGGTATGAGCTAGGAGGAGGTTCATTAAGAATTTTTGAACGTTCTGTTCAGGAAAAAATGTTTAAGGTTCTTGGATTCACACCTGAAGAATCGCAAGAACAATTTGGTTTCTTATTGAACGCTTTCGAATATGGTACACCGCCTCATGGTGGAATTGCTCTCGGTTTGGACCGTTTGGTCATGCTGCTTGCAGGAAGTTCTAACCTGCGTGATACCATTGCTTTTCCAAAAACGGCTAGTGCCAGCGACTTGTTGACAGACGCACCGGGTACTGTTTCCGAAGCTCAATTAAAAGAACTGAATTTGTCACTAAATGTTAATAATAAAAGTGTGTAAAACGCTTTCAAGAAACCTTGAATGGTTTATCACTTTATGATATTATTAAGTCAATCAAATAAGTGTCCTGAAATGTACGTTGTATTACCTAACTTTTGACCAACATTATTTCTTCGGGAGTCTGGGTTTCTAAGCTGCGTAAAAGCCTCAACCTATACGGTTAAAGGGACTTACAAAAACTTGGAACAAGACACCCACCTGCGAGAGTGGCGGGATCAAAAGAAGGAACTAAGCACGACGGCACCATTGGGACCCTTATAAAAATAGTCTCCTGCATTAGCAGGGGGCTATTTTTATTTTTTTATCTTGATAATGAAACAAGGGCAATCATCCAACGACCATGATTGTGCCCGAAAAAGTTGGGCTAACAAGAATTGGGTAACAATCATGCCCAGATAGTTTCCGAAAAAGTGGAACTGACATGATTTGGGTAACAATAACCCCCGATTGTGCCTGAAAAAGAGGTTCTCTGAAGGTCTGGGTAACAATCCCAGTATATTTGTGCCTGAAAGAGGAGAGAAAACAAAATTTGTGTAACAAACCTTCTTCGCCATTTTGATATCATTTCTCCAATACCTATAGAAATACTTGAATTTGTAGAAGAGTATGTTATATTTTTTTAGGGTAAAAGATATAGATAAGTCGAATTTTAATTTCTGGAGGATTCACATGCTGCATCAATTTTCTCGTAATGAACTTGCCATTGGCAAAGAAGGCCTAGATATCATGAAAAATACTACAGTTGCTGTATTAGGTATTGGCGGTGTCGGCTCTTTTGCTGCTGAAGCCCTTGCACGTTCTGGAGTTGGTCGCCTGATACTAGTCGATAAAGATACGGTTGATATCACGAATGTAAACCGTCAGCTCATCGCACTCCTGTCAACTGTTGGACAACCGAAAGCCGAACTCATGAAAGAACGTATTAAAGATATAAATCCTGATTGTGAAGTCATTGCTTTAAGAATGTTTTATACAGAAGAGACGTATGAAGAATTCTTTAGCCATGGTTTAGACTTTGTCGTGGACGCTTCTGATACAATTATTTATAAAATCCATCTCATGAAAGAATGTTTAAAAAGAAATATCCCGATTATTTCAAGCATGGGTGCAGCCAACAAAATGGACCCAACCCGCTTCCAAATTGCCGATATATCTAAAACACATACAGATCCAATCGCTAAAGTAATCCGCACAAAGCTTCGTAAAGAACGAATCCATAAGGGAATTCCAGTGGTCTTTTCCGATGAAAGTCCAATTGTGATTCGTGAAGATGTCAAGAAAGAGGTTGGAAATGCGAACGCGCCAATCCGTAAAGCACAAATGCCACCATCCTCAAATGCCTTCGTCCCATCTGCTTGCGGATTAATCATGGCTAGCTATGTAGTAAGACAATTACTAGCAGATATCAAAATTACACGTGTAGCGGATGAAAAATAGTATTAAGCCTTAAGCCCCGAACCTAAAAGGTCGGGGTTTATTTTTTTTATAAAATTGGGAAATTTTATCTAGAATACGGTAAACTTGATAAAGATAGGGGGATTTTACTTGGAATCAATCGTAGTCTTAAAAGATGTTACCAAAGTAATTAAAGGAAGAACCATTATAGATAATATCAGCTTTGAGGTCAATAAAGGTGAAGTATTTGGATTTCTAGGGCCAAATGGAGCTGGGAAGACCACTACTATTCGAATGATTGTTGGTCTGATAGACATTACATCAGGGGATATCCTGATAGGTGGTAAAAGTATTAAAACGAATTTTGAAGATGCCGTGAGACATGTCGGAGCAATCGTTGAGAATCCGGAAATGTACAAATTCCTAAGCGGCTATCAAAATTTAATTCACTATGCACGAATGGTAAAAGGGATTACCAAGGAAAAAATAGATGAGACAGTTAAACTTGTCGGATTATCAGATAGAATTCATGATAAAGTAAAAACCTATTCCCTTGGGATGCGGCAAAGATTGGGGTTGGCACAGTGCCTTTTACACGATCCCAAAGTATTAATCTTGGATGAACCCACAAACGGACTGGATCCTGCAGGGATAAGAGAGATTCGTGATTATATCCGTCTTCTAGCAAGGGAAAAACATATGGCTGTCATTGTTTCAAGCCATATCCTTTCTGAAATGGAAATGATGTGTGACAGGATTGGGATTATTCAAAATGGCCAGCTCATTGACGTCCAATTGGTACAAGAGTTTGTACATGGCAACAGTGCAAGTTTTGAGTTTGAGGTTATTCCTAGTGAAAAAGCATTAACCCTTGTGAAATCAAACTTTATAAATATTCCTGTGACTTCTTCACGAAACGGCATAACGCTAGAGCTGCCAAAAGAAAATGTACCTGCTATGGTAAAGTTGTTCGTTGAAGAGGATATTCAAGTGTTTGGAATTAAAGAAGTATCGAAAACATTAGAAGACCGCTTCCTTGAAGTGACGGCAGATAAGGGGGCGATAGATTATGATTAATTTAATTCGTAATGAATTAATGAAAATATTTAGAAGACCTGGAACCTATGTAATGATCGGTATTCTATTAGTAATTATCTCGGTGACAGGAATCTTTATGAAGTATAATCTGGTCGAAGAGGAACCGAATGTGACGGAGGAATGGAAGCCGGTATTACAACAGGAAAATGAGGCATTGAAAAAGCAATTAGAATCCAGCCCTATTAAAATGGAACAAGAATACTATAAAAAACAAATTGCTATCAATGAATACAGAATAGAGCATGATATTCCTTTTCGGGAAAAGTATAATGTATGGTCATTTGTAAAAGAGAATTCAGAGCTTATCCTATTAGCTGGATTGTTTACGATTGTGATTTCCGCAGGAATCGTTGCAAGTGAATTTAATTGGGGAACGATTAAACTATTATTAATTCGTCCTATCAATCGAAGTAAGATTTTATTATCCAAGTATTTAACCGTATTATTGTTTGCTTTGTTGATGATAGGAATTTTATTTGGTTTTTCAGCCCTGCTTGGAGCCATCCTTTTTGGATTCCCGGAACAAGCACTTCCATATTTGAATTATTTTAATGGCAAAGTATCGGAACAGCATATCGTTGTTCACTTAATTATTTACTATGGATTAGGTTCGATTGAGATGATTATGCTGACAACGATGGCTTTCATGATTTCATCCGTCTTCCGAAACAGCTCTTTGGCGATAGGGCTATCCTTATTTTTAATGTTCACGGGTGGTCAATTCACGGCACTATTGTCAATGAAGTTTGATTGGGCAAAATACATTTTATTTGCGAATACTAATTTGATGCAGTATATCGAGGGAACCCCACTTTTAGTAGGGATGACGATGTCATTCTCCATCATTATGCTGATAATCTACTTCGTAATTTTCCAATTTTTGGCATTCTATGTTTTTAAAAAGAGAGATGTCGCTGCTTAAAAAGAAGACCTCTGGTGATCCACACCAGAGGTTATTTTTTTGTCTAGCTACGGCGCCTAGGGACTCGAGTCATAAGTCAGTCGCTTCGGAAGGCAAAAAGAGCGCCTTCTGTCAGCGCCTGTCTTATGCTTGTCGCCCCTAGGAAAAAATGAACTGCTTTTTTCCCTGTACAAGGCGCCTCCACTTTTCTATTTGCGGCTAAGTTTTTCATAAACTACTGCTAGAGCTTGTTCAAACTTACCAGTTTTCTTAGGTTGATAATATTTCTTGCTCTTTAATTTGTTAGGCAGATATTGCTGAGGGACCCAGCCGGATTCATAATCATGTGGATATAAATATCCAATTCCTCTTCCCAACTCTTGTGCCCCTTTATAGTGAGCGTCACGCAAATGATCCGGTACCTCGCCAATATTTCCTTTTTGAATATCGGAGATTGCTTCACTGATTGCTAGTACCGCTGAGTTGGATTTCGGCGATAAACATAACTCAATCACGGCGTTAGCCAACGGAATTCTAGCTTCGGGAAACCCGATTCTCTCTGAGGTTTCAATAGCGGCTAATGTACGTACACCTGCCTGTGGACTTGCTAGACCAACATCTTCGTAGGCAATTACCAGTAACCTTCTGCTAATACTTTGAAGGTCGCCTGCTTCAATTAATCTTCCAAGATAATGCAGGGCCGCATTCACATCACTTCCGCGAATTGATTTTTGAAATGCAGAAAGCACATCATAATGACCATCACCATCTTTATCCGAGCCATAACTTTTCTTTTGCATGCATTCTTCGGCCGTTTTGATATCGATGTGGATGACTTCCTCCTCATCCTTATCGGTCGAAAGGACGGCAAGTTCTAGTGCATTTAACGAGCTGCGGACATCCCCGTTCGAGCTGTATGCAAAATGAGTTAATGCTTCTTCGGTAATATCAATCTCTAATTTTCCGAAACCACGCTCTTCGTCCTTGAGGGCACGGATTAATGCAAGTTTGATTTCATCAGGAGTTAATGGTTTGAGTTCGAAAATTTGACACCGGCTGCGGATGGCTGGATTAATCGCATGATATGGGTTACTCGTTGTGGCGCCAATAAGGGTAATCATGCCATTTTCTAAAAAAGGTAATAGGAAATCCTGTTTTCCTTTATCTAGTCGATGGACTTCATCCAGGAGCAGAATTACTTTTCCTGACATTTTTGCCTCTGCAGCAACAATTTCCATGTCTTTTTTATTGTTTGTGACCGCGTTTAGTGTACGGAAGGCGTATTTTGTGCTGCCAGCGATGGCATTTGCAATGGAAGTTTTACCAATGCCTGGAGGTCCATATAAAATCATTGATGTCAGTTGTTTGGCTTTTACCATGCGGGCAATAATTTTATCATCTGCCACTAAGTGCTGCTGTCCAACGATTTCTTCAATTGTTCTAGGGCGCATTCGAAATGCCAGCGGCTTTTGCTGCATACTTCATCTCTCCAACTAAAAAATAAAGTTCCATTTAACTCTACCATTTTCTCATCGAAAAGCATATTAAAGTACAATATGATATAATTGCTAATGCCTATCAAATTACTGTGTATTTATAATGAATTAAAAATAATAGAGGTGTAAAAAATGAGAATTTCAACAAAAGGCCGTTATGGATTAACGATCATGATTGAACTTGCTAAAAATCAAGGGGAAGGGCCAACATCATTAAAAACGATTGCCCAGGCCAATAACTTATCTGAACATTATCTTGAACAGCTCATTGCTCCTTTAAGAAATGCTGGTTTAGTGAAAAGTATTCGTGGTGCATACGGTGGTTATATCTTAGCTGATACACCAACAAAAATTACCGCTGGTGATGTTATACGCGTACTCGAAGGACCGATTACACTTGTGGAAGGAATTGAGGATGAAGAGCCTGCACAGCGGGAGCTTTGGATTCGTATTCGTGATGCAATAAAATCCGTACTCGACCATACAACGTTAGAAGATTTAGCCAGCCATAGTAATGATACTGAAACAGACGGTTATATGTTTTACATTTAATGTTAACAGTAGAATAGAGAATTATTTTGATTGAAGGTGGAACGATGGAAAGAATCTATCTCGACCATGCTGCTACAACTCCCATGCACCCTAGGGTGATTGAAAAAATGATGGAAGTTATGAACAACAATTTTGGCAATCCATCAAGCATTCATTCCTTTGGACGGGAAGCAAGGCACTATATTGATTTGGCACGAGAAACGTTGGCTAGGAGCATTGGCGCAAAGGAAAATGAGATTATTTTTACAAGCGGTGGTACGGAATCAGATAATATGGCATTATTTGGTGCAGCTGAAAGCATTCAACATTTAGGGAAACACATTATTACGACTGAAATAGAACACCATGCCGTACTGCATGCCTGTCAGAGATTAGAAAAAATGGGCTTTGAGGTAACCTACCTGTCAGTAGATGAAACAGGGGTAATTTCACTTGATGAACTTAGTAGAGCATTAAGGGACGATACGATATTGGTTTCCGTCATGTATGGAAATAATGAAGTGGGAACCATTCAGCCTATAAAGGAAATTGGCGAGCTTCTTCAAACTCATCAGGCATTGTTTCACACAGATGCTGTCCAAGCCTATGGAATCGAAGAAATAAATGTGGAAGAACTGAATGTAGATTTATTATCGGTTACCGCACATAAGATCAACGGTCCAAAAGGGATTGGATTCCTCTATGTGCGTGACAAGGTTAAATTGGTACCTCGTGCCTATGGCGGTGAGCAGGAACGAAAAAGACGAGCTGGTACGGAAAATGTGGCAGCTATTGTTGGGTTTCAAGAAGCTGTAAAGATCGCCTCCGAAGAACGTTTAGTAAAACGGGAAAAGTATCAAGAATTTAAGAAAACACTTATTGAAAAGCTGTCTGCACATAATATTGAGTTTTCCATAAACGGATTGCTTGAAAAATCAATGCCCCATGTATTAAACTTAAGCTTTCCAGGAACGAATGTGGAAGCGATGCTGGTGAATCTTGATTTAGCTGGTATAGCTGTTTCAAGTGGTTCTGCATGCACCGCTGGTTCGATTGAACCTTCACATGTCCTGGTTGCCATGTTTGGTAAAGAATCAGATCGGTTGATCAATTCCATCCGTTTCAGCTTTGGTTTTAACACAACAGAAGACCAAATCATCAAGACAGCTGAAGAAACGGCAAGAATTGTATCTCGTCTGAAAAAATAAATGCACGACATCTAGTAGTAAAGAGAGGTGAGAACAAATGGAAAAAAGAGAACCAAAAGATATCCGAGTCGTAGTCGGAATGTCAGGTGGCGTTGACTCCTCTGTGGCCGCATTGTTGTTAAAACAGCAAGGCTATGATGTCATCGGAATCTTCATGAAAAACTGGGATGATACGGACGATACTGGATTTTGTACGGCAACAGAGGATTACAATGATGTCATTCGTGTTTGTAATCAAATCGGCATACCTTATTACGCAGTTAATTTCGAAAAACAATATTGGGACAAGGTATTTACTTATTTCCTTGATGAATACAAGGCAGGCAGGACGCCAAATCCTGATGTTATGTGTAATAAAGAAATTAAATTCAAAGCTTTTCTTGAGCATGCGGTGAACTTAGGTGCCGATTATCTTGCAACAGGTCATTATGCACAAGTAGAATACCGGGACGGCGAATACAAAATGCTCCGTGGTAACGATGAAAATAAGGACCAAACCTATTTCTTAAATCAATTAAATCAAGAGCAGTTAAGCAAAGTGATGTTTCCTATTGGTAATCTTGAGAAATCTAGAGTGCGTGATATTGCTAAGGAAGTCAATCTAGCAACTGCGACAAAAAAAGACAGCACCGGGATTTGTTTTATCGGTGAACGTAACTTTAAAGAGTTCCTTGGACAATACCTTCCAGCACAGCCAGGAAACATGGAAACAATGGATGGAGAAGTTAAAGGGAAGCATGAAGGCTTAATGTACCATACAATCGGCCAGCGTCATGGGTTAGGAATTGGCGGTTCAGGTGAGCCGTGGTTTGCAATCGGCAAGGATTTAAAAAGAAATGTCCTTTACGTTGGCCAAGGCTTCCATAATGAAAAACTGTATTCTGACTCGATTATTGCTGATAACGTAAGCTGGGTATCCAATCGGGAAAAGCCTGCAGAATTTACATGTAGTGCAAAATTTCGATATCGTCAGGATGACAATAAAGTAACGGTACAACTTATGGACGACAATAAAGTTAAAGTAATCTTTGATGAGCCCATCCGTGCAGTTACCCCAGGTCAGGCAGTTGTTTTTTACAATGGAGATGAGTGCCTTGGCGGCGGTACCATAGATGAAGTTTACAAAGATGGACAACGTTTAACATATGTTGGCTAAAAAACCCTGATTCCATTTGGAATCGGGGCTTTTTTAGCTCTTTTTATGTTATTATTTATGACTGTTCCAAGGTTTTGTACATTTTTTATACCTTTTGTACATTTTTAAAGAGGTTTTGTACAATTAGACAAATATTACTAAAATCCACCAAGAAATAGGGGTATCCACCACCAAAATTCAGTAAATTTTTCTAATATGATATACTCTCAAGTAGAACGGAGTGATAACATGGATAAAAACCAATTAGGTGTTCAATACATGCAGGAAGGCAAGTGGGAAGAGGCGGCGAAGATCTTTAATGAGATCATTGAAGAAAACCCAAATGACCCGATTGCATACATAAATTTTGGAAATGTGCTTTCTGCTGTCGGTGATGATGAGAAGGCATTAAAGTTTTATGAAAAAGCCATTCAGTTGGATGAATATGCCGCAGCGGCTTATTATAGTACTGGTACGATTTATTTTAGTAATGACCAATTTGACAAGGCTAAAAATATGTTTCAGCAAGCGATGCAAAAAGGGCTACACACAAGTGATAACTATTTCATGTTAGGCCTGACCCTTGTACAGCTTGATCAAGGGAAGTTTGCACTGCCTTATTTGCAAAGAAGTGTCGAACTCAATGAGGAAGATGCAGAAGCACGTTTTCAATATGGATTATGTCTTGCTCAATTAGAATTAATAGATGAGGCGATTGTGCAATTTGAAAAATGTATCGAATTGGATCAGGAGCATACTGACGCCCTTTATAATTTAGGTGTCTCTTATGCCTTTAAAGAAAAGGCAGATAAAGCATTAGCTATGTTTGATAAAGCACTTGAGATTCAACCGGATCATTTGTTAGCAGGGCATGCAAAAAAATTGATTGAATCTGCAAAATAAACCGATAAACTGGCAGTGTTAAAGATAATTGTTTTTTGTTTTTTGCACCCTGTTGATTGGGAGCGGAAGGCACGAAGACTCCTGCGGGAGTACGGGGCTGGGGAGACCCCACAGGCGCTTAAGCGCCGAGGAGGCTCCCCGGCACGCCCTAAGGTGCGCGAAGTGCCTGGAGCGGAAATCAACAGGCAATTTTTAACACAGCCTAAAAAATAGAAAGGAGGAAGCACCCGTGGACAAGCAAAGCACGCTTGATTTATTTGCTGAGCAAGGGAAGTTTGTAAAAGGAAAACACCTTGTTACGATTTTTCATAATGAGCAAAATCTATACACGGTATTAAGAATACGTGTCGAAGAAACAAATCATGAATATGAAGACAAGGAAGCCGTAATTACTGGCTATTTTCCAAAGATTCATGAACAGGAAACCTATATTTTTTTTGGTGAGTTTAAGGACCATCCGAAGTTTGGCATGCAATTTCAAACGAAGCACTTTCGTAAAGACATTCCTCAAACAAAGCAAGGAGTAGCAGCTTATTTATCAAGTGAAATGTTTAAAGGGATTGGGAAGAAAACAGCAGAAAACATAGTCGAAACATTAGGGGAAAATGCGATTTCAAAAATTTTGAATCAGCCCTCCTTGCTTGATTCTGTCCCAAAGCTTCCTCCTGATAAAGCAAAAATGCTCTATGATACCTTGATGGAGCACCAGGGTCTCGAACAGGTAATGGTCGCTTTAAATCAATATGGATTTGGACCGCAGCTTTCAATGAGAATGTATCAAACCTATAAGGATGAAACCCTGGAGATTATCCAAAAGAACCCCTATAAACTTGTTGAAGATATTGAGGGAATTGGGTTTGGCCGCGCAGACGAGCTAGGTTATCAACTCGGAATATCAGGGAATCACCCAGACAGGATCAAAGCAGCCTGCCTCTACTCTCTCGAGAGCGAAAGCATGCAGACTGGGCATGTATATGTTCATGCAGAGGATTTGTTGATACAGGTTAAAAATTTGCTGGAAGAAAATAAACGCGACCAAATTGAATTCTCCGATATTTCAACAGAGATATTGAAACTCGAAGAAGAGGGAAAAATAGTTGGTGAGGAAAAGCGTATCTATTTACCTTCTTTATATTTTGCTGAAAAAGGGTTAGTAACAAGTATAAAAAAAATACTTGAACAAAATCAATATAAGGATCAATTTCCCGAATCTGAATTTTTGCTGGCATTAGGGAATCTTGAAGAAAGACTAAACGTACAATATGCCCCAACACAAAGGGAAGCAATACAAACAGCATTAATGTCTCCAATGCTAATCCTTACAGGGGGTCCTGGAACAGGTAAAACGACTGTTATTAAAGGGATAGTCGAGCTTTACGCGGAATTGCATGGCTGTTCATTAGACCCTAAGGATTATCATAAAAAGGGAGAACCCTTTCCTTTTTTACTTGCCGCCCCAACAGGGAGAGCAGCAAAAAGGATGAGTGAATCAACCGGACTGCCGGCGGTAACGATTCATCGCTTACTTGGCTTTAATGGAACAGAAGTATTTGATCATGATGACGCAAGTCCTTTAGAAGGAAAAATTCTTATTGTCGATGAGACATCGATGCTTGATATTTGGTTAGCGAATCAATTGTTTAAATCACTGCCAGATCATATTCAAGTCATTCTCGTCGGTGATGAAGATCAGCTACCGTCCGTGGGACCAGGTCAGGTGCTAAAGGATTTATTAAGATCTGAGGTTGTCCCGACGGTAAGATTAACAGATATTTATCGCCAAGCTGAAGGATCTTCGATTATTGAATTGGCACATGAAATAAAAAAAGGATATTTGCCAGCTAATGTAACCATGAAACAGCCTGACCGCTCATTTATTAAATGTTCAACACCTCAGATCCCTCAGGTGATTGAAAAGGTCGCGTTAAATGCAAAAAGTAAAGGATATTCAGCTAAGGATATTCAAGTGTTAGCACCCATGTACAGAGGTCCCGCTGGGATTGATCGGTTAAATGTATTATTACAAGAAATTTTTAATCCAAATCCAGATGGCACGCGGAAGGAACTTGCATTTGGTGATGTTAAATATCGTATTGGTGATAAAGTACTACAGCTGGTAAACCAGCCTGAAAGCAATGTTTTTAACGGAGATATTGGAGAGATCATTTCAATCATCTATGCAAAGGAAAATACGGAAAAACAAGATATGGTTTACATTTCCTTCGAAGGAAATGAAGTAGAATATACTCGACAGGACCTAAATCAAATTACACATGCCTATTGCTGTTCCGTACATAAATCGCAAGGAAGTGAATTCCCAATCGTCATCCTCCCCATTACAAGAAGCTATTTTCGAATGTTAAGAAGAAACCTCATTTATACAGCCATTACCAGGAGTAAGCAATCGCTAATCTTGTGTGGAGAAGAGGAAGCGCTTAGGATGGGTGTCGAAAGAGCAGATGAACAAAGCAGACAAACCACATTATCTCAAAAACTCCAAGAAATGTTAGCAGTCAAAGAACCTGATGAAGAACCACATGTTGATGGGACGACATTGTCTGCAGAGGAACTATTAATGCAGGTCAACCCAATGATTGGCATGGAAAACGTTACACCTTATGATTTCATGGTAAATGACTGAAACTATAAATGTTCATAGGAGGTGGGGCACTCTGCGAACATTTGCTTTATTAAAAGGACAGCCGGTGTTTGAATCGAAATCTGGTTCGAAAATTGGAGAGGTTACAGATTTATGTATTACAAATGATGGGGTAGTTAAGGGGCTTATGGTTAAGAAAGGCGTTTTCTTCAAACAAACCTATTTCCTGGACATTCAGGATGTATTATCATTTGGCTGGGATGGGGTCATGATTGAAGAGGATAATTCCCTGGAGAGACTCAAAACAAATCCAGAATATACCCTTTACCATCAACACTCTCTAAATGGAAAAATGCTTATATCAAAGAGCGGAGAGTCACTAGGATTGTTAGAGGATGTATATTTTCATGAGGAATTGGGCACAATCGTAGGGTACGAAATTACGGATGGTTTCTTTTCGGATATAACGGAAGGGAAACAGATCATACAATCCGAAAAGCCCCCTGCGATCGGAAAGGATGCCATCATCGTAGACGTTAATCATACGTGAGGTGTTCTTTTCATGTTCAAGTGTCCCAATTGTCAGAGCAA
>JAPSKD010000467.1 GCA_031177865.1 Bacillus sp. (in: firmicutes)
CTTCCAAATTGGTATAACAAGGTTGATAAGCGGTGCTCTGATTGATCCATAACTAAACCGTACCTAGCATCCGTTTTCTCAAGGACTGTTTCTAATGCGGCTGTAAATTCGTCCCATGTCCAAATATCATCTTCTGTTTGAGGGTACTTTACGCCAGCCTTATCAAAGAGATCTTTGTTGATGAATAATCCAACAGCTGTTAAATCTAGTGGAACACCTTTTACTTTTCCGTTATCCTTAATGGCTAAATCTTCACGGACTTTTTTATCTTTTATGGTTTGGCTTAAATCACCAAGATGATCTCTCCATACTGGGTTAAATCCTGCTGTACGAGCTAATGCAGGCGGGTTGCCAGCTTGAACCATATTCGTTATTCTTGTAGTCATATCGCTGAATGGCACATCTACTACTTCAATTTCTACTCCAGTTTCTTCTGTGTACTTTTTAGACATTGCAGCTAAAGCTCCACCTTCTACATTATCCCCCGATACAAAGAACTGAAGCTTCACATCTTTTTTACTTTTAGTTGCGGTCTTGTCTGAGTTCGAACACGCAGATACAACTACCAGTATAAGAGACAACATTAAAAGTAAACTGATTTTTAACTTTTTCACTAGACTTTCCCCCTTAAATTGAGTTATGTAGAGTTTCGGGTAAGCGCTTTACCAAAGTGTCAAAAAAAATATAGATTTTATTCATATTCTTTTATTTTCATTAGGAAAGCGCTTAACTTAATTCTGATTATATTTTAACAATTTGGAAAATTCAACACATTTTTTTCAAATTCTCTAGGAATATCTTATCTTACTTTACTAATATAATTAAACCTATTAAAACCCCCTTTTGAAATAGCACATTTCTCTTTAGAAACACTATCTGCCAATAATACAAAAGTGGTGCTGTCACCGTTTTTTGAAAATCAGTGACATGCACGTCTTTTCTGGAAAAGGTTACAGAGCGATTCGGGATTTTCGGTATTGGCTCGGCGGGATGCCTACTTGTTTTTTGAAGATGCGGTTGAAGTAGCCTGGGCGATAGCCCACGGATTCTGAGATGTCGTTTATTTTCATGTCTGTGTTTAAGAGTAATTCTTTGGCTTTGTCGATTCTTAGTTGGGTGATGTAGTCAATAAAGTTGGTGCCGATGGCCTTTTTAAAGTATCTGCTAAAGGTGTATGGGTTTGTTCCTACTTGATCGGCATAGCTTTCTAACGATAAGTCCTTCATATAGTTCACATGAATATCCTTAATCACCTGATCTACGATTTGTTTAAGCTCTGAATCACTTCTTTCTTCTAACATTTCAATAAATGGAACAATGATTTTGGTTTTGAACCAACGAACAATCATTTTTGGTTCTTGAATTTGCGACAATTCCTCAAACCTATTTCTCCCTTTGAATAGTTCATAAGGGTGGATGCCTGAGTGGATAATCTCATGTTGAATGCTAGAAAACAGGAGCACAATCCCTGGTTGGATGTTGATTTCATTAATGCCCTTTTCGGATAATTTATGTAAAAACTCAAAGAGCAATCTCTCTGCTTCCTCTAATTGACCCCTTCGAATGGCCTGGATAATTTCTTTTTCAACATCAAAGGGATAAAAAATTTGATGAACGGCATCCTCTTTCTTTAAATCTGCCAAATCAATAATTTGGTTATGATTTTTGTAAGTACGATAGCCGGCACCCTGTTTAACTTCTTCAAAAATGTGTGGAATCTGCTTGATACTGTCGGTCGGCTTACTAATGGTAACCGTTACTTGCTTATTGAAAGTTTGATTAATCATTTCCGTAATTTGATGGATAAACTCATATACATCCTGACGAACGTCTTCATGACTTGGGTAAGCGATTAACATCCCAACAGAAAGATCATGGAAGTCCATTAAGTCGTATTGCTCAAACCTTTCGCCCGCAGCCTCTTCCAAAACATTGGTAACCGCCATGGCTATTAATCTCTCATCATTATTTTGGCTGCTTTCATCTAGTTCAACAATGCCAGTTACTCGGACATCCATCATCATAAAGAGGTGATGGTCTACATTCCATCCGTAGTTTTGGAGACTTTCCCTCAACTGATTCTCCGAATGGTTGAACAAATATCCCTGAATTAATTGGCTTAAAAACCGTTTAAGCAATTGGGGAATCTGGGCAGATAATTGTTCCTGCAATATCCTGCTATCTTTTGCAAGTGCCTGAATTTGTTGTTCAATCATTGAAAATTCATCTTGGCCCTTTTGCCTTCTCCACTCGAATACTTCATCTTCTTTATCGATTAAATGAAGCAGTTTCGCTACCGGACGATAGATTCTTTTCGATGCAAACCAAGCCATAATGAAGGCAATGAAAAGACCAGTCCCGCTAATAGCGATAATTAACTTTGAAATAAAGATAATCGGCGCTGTAATGAATGACATTGGAGCCGCTGAAACATATGTCCATTCAGAGTTAATCCGTTTCTGGGCGCCATAGGAGACAGAATACCTCTCCCCCTCATACTCAAAGGTAAACGTTTCATTTCCTCTCTCCCGCTTGTCCAACTCTCTTTTTAAAACGCTTACAATTGTTGGTGAATGGGTATGATTTGCCTCAACTAAAATCTGGTTGTTTTGATTAACTAAAAAGGCTGCCCCTTCTGGATAAGGATTTAACGTATTGACGATTTCAGTAAGCTTTGATTGGTCTAATGTCACAATAAGAGTCCCATAAGATGAATTCGTTCGGAATCCAAGGTTGTGAGT
>JAPSKD010000468.1 GCA_031177865.1 Bacillus sp. (in: firmicutes)
TTAAAAGATTGATAGCTTAGAAATCCGCTGCACAGCTTCTCGAATTCGTTCCTCTTCAGCAAGCAATCCTAACCGAACATACCCCTCACCATGTTTTCCAAATCCAATTCCTGGTGCAACAACCACCTTAGCTTTCTCTAGCAAGGTATCGGCAAATTCGCTTGATGTGTACCCTTTTGGAACTGGCAGCCAGGCAAAGAATGATCCTTTAGGAAGTGGAGCACTCCAACCAAGCTTTTGAAGTTCTTCAAATAAGGCATTTCGACGTAATTCATAGGTATTAACAAGTTTACGAACGCATTCTTGTGATGAGGTTAATGCTGTAATCGCTGCATCTTGAATCCCGCCAAACAAGCTGACAAAATAGTGGTCTTGAAATTGATTGATTAATTGAATCAGCTCTTGGTTACCAAGAGCGAATCCTACACGCCATCCTGCCATATTATAGGTTTTTGAAAGTGTATAAAATTCAATGCCAACATCCTTGGCGCCCGTACGGGATAAAAAGCTCACCGGTTTGTGCCCATCAAAGCCGATTGCTCCATAGGCAAAATCGTGAGCAATGACAATATTATTTTTCTCCGCAAAGCCAATAGCTTCATCAAAGAAGGAACTAGTAGCACAAGCTCCTGTTGGATTTGATGGATAATTAAGGAACATTAATTTGGCTTGTTTACACTGTTTAGGTGTTATTTTAGAAAAATCCGGAAAAAATCCATTGGAATAAACTAACGGCATCGGAACCATTTCAGCTCCCGCAATAGCAATTCCAGACCAATAATCAGGATATCCAGGGTCAGGAACGAGTGCCATATCACCCGGATTCAGTAATATTTGTGAAATTTCTACGAGTCCTGTTTTAGTTCCAAACAATATAGCAACTTCCTTTTCTGGATCCAATGTAACTCCATGTTCTGTTCGATACCAAGTACAGATCGCTTCCTTTAGTTCAGTCTTGCCTGAAAACGGAGGATATTTATGATTGATAGGGTTTAATACTGCTTTTTGTAATGATTGAACAATATGAGATGGGGTAGGTAGATCTGGATTACCTTGTCCAAGATTAATAACGTCATATCCTGAACCAATAAAACCATTCACTTTCCCAACCAAAGTAGAGAAAAACTGATTGGGCAGACGCTCCATTTGGCTGGATGCCTTGATTATAAAATTGTTATTTTCAATAATTAATCACCCCCCTTTTTCAAATAACATATGATGAAATGAACGTTTTAGTGAGTAAACGGAAAAAAACAAATGTTTGTCCACTATTAAACCCTTCATGTTATTACCCAACACTAGATCAACATGTACGGCTTCAATATTAAGATTATCTACTATATTTTTGTGGGAAAAATTTGGACAATCATCGAAAAGAAAATGAAAATTTGGGAGATGAGATAATATGGATCAAAAACAAAGTCACCTTTTTACATCAGAATCGGTTACTGAAGGTCATCCAGATAAAATGTGTGATCAAATTTCTGATGCTATTTTAGATGCCATTCTTTTGAAAGACCCGAATGCTCGTGTTGCATGTGAAACTTCAGTTAGTTCAGATTTAATTGTTTTATCTGGAGAGATTACCACGAACGATTCTGTCGATTTCTTAAAAATAGTAAGGGACACCATTCGAAATATCGGGTATACAAGCTCAGAGTTTGGACTCGATGCTGATACTTGTAAGATTTTAATTGCGCTGAACAAGCAATCCTCTGATATAGCAATGGGAGTAAATCAAGCGCTAGAAGCCCGTGAAGGTTTAATGACGGAGGATGAAATAGACCAAATTGGTGCAGGTGACCAAGGGCTTATGTTTGGTTTTGCTTGCAATGAAACGGAAGAATTAATGCCATTGCCAATTTACCTGTCCCATAAGCTTGCTAGGCGTTTAGCAGAAGTTCGAAAGTATGGTTTGGTTGAGTATTTACGTCCAGATGGAAAAGTGCAGGTTACAGTGGAATACGAAAATGCAAAGCCTGTTCGAATTGACACCATTATTATTTCTGCGCAACATAAACCTGAAGTTGAGTTAGAACAAATAAAGAAAGATTTGCATAGATATGTCATCTCTTACGTGGTGCCACCAGAATTGATGGATAACAGCACAAAATATTATATAAATCCAACTGGTCGATTTGTGATTGGTGGACCGAAGGGTGATGCAGGATTAACGGGGCGTAAAATTATCGTTGATACGTATGGTGGATTTTCCCGCCACGGGGGCGGTGCTTTTTCGGGAAAAGACCCAACTAAGGTTGACCGTTCTGCAGCCTATGCAGCACGTTATGTAGCAAAAAATATTGTTGCGGCAGGGATTGCAAATAAATGTGAAATTCAACTGGCTTACTCTATCGGAGTAGCTGCACCTGTTTCAATAGCTGTTGAAACGTTTGGTACTGGGATAATAGAAGAGACTAAAATTGTCCAACTTATAAGAAAATACTTTGACCTTCGCCCTGCAGGAATCATTCGAATGTTAAATCTTAGGCAGCCTATTTATTTTCAAACTGCTTGCTACGGCCACTTTGGAAGAACGGATATTAAATTACCGTGGGAAAACACAGATAGGGCAGAGTTATTAAAAAAGGAGGCAGAAAAAATAATCACTGAGGGATCATGAGATTTAACATTTTCCTATGAAAGCAGGAGCTACTAATCAAGTTGTCCAGAAAGAGACAGATTTATATTTTTTAATTGGAATGGGATGATATCCCATTTCTTTTTTTT
>JAPSKD010000105.1 GCA_031177865.1 Bacillus sp. (in: firmicutes)
CCACAAACCTCTTCAAGACAGTTACTATCCCACGTAATCGGAGTAGTAGCTTGTCCTTTTGTGTTAACAGGATTTCTTCGAATTTCCATTAATGCAGAAATTACGTTCATATTTGGACGATACGCTAGCTCAAACTCCTCTTCATAAGGAGCAGAATCAGGGCTATCTTGACGGGTAACAATAAATTTTACTGTTTTATTTTCAGACATGTGTTCCTACTCCCCTTTCTTTTTTGCATAGTTGCGTTCACGAGGCTTAATTAAGGAAACGTCAATATCCTCGTAATGGAAAGCTGGTGCAGATGAGCTATCAACAAATTTTGCCATTGTTGTTTTCAAGAAGTTTTCATCATCACGGTTCGGGAATTCAGGCTTATAATGTGCGCCGCGGCTTTCATTACGATTGTAAGCACCGATTGTGATAACACGTGCCAATTGAAGCATGTTTTGTAATTGACGCGTAAAGACTGCTCCTTGATTGCTCCATTTGCTTGTATCTTGAATGTTAATATTATTATAACGTTCTAATAACTCTTGAATCTTTTCATCTGTTTTTAATAGTCTGTCATTGTGGCGTACAACTGTCACATTATCAGTCATCCATTCGCCAAGCTCTTTATGAAGAACGTACGCATTTTCCGTACCATTTAAAGACATAACAGAAGACCACTTTTCTTCTTGTTCCTTCACATGACGATCGAATACAGTAGATGATATTGCATCTGAGCTCTTCTCAAGACCTTTGATATATCTAACAGCATTCGGTCCAACGACCATCCCTCCATAAATAGCAGAAAGTAATGAATTCGCACCTAAACGATTGGCACCGTGCTGTGAATAATCACACTCACCTGCAGCAAAAAGTCCAGGAATATTGGTCATTTGGTCATAATCAACCCATAGCCCGCCCATTGAATAGTGCACGGCAGGGAAAATTTTCATCGGAACTTTACGTGGATCGTCACCCATGAATTTTTCATAGATTTCAATGATTCCACCAAGTTTAATATCTAATTCTTTTGGATCCTTATGTGAAAGATCTAGATATACCATGTTTTCGCCATTAATACCCAACTTCTGATCCACACAGACAGAGAAAATTTCACGTGTTGCAATATCACGTGGTACTAGATTTCCGTAGGCAGGATATTTTTCCTCTAGGAAGTACCATGGTTTTCCGTCTTTATATGTCCAAACACGTCCGCCTTCACCACGTGCTGATTCACTCATTAAGCGAAGCTTATCATCACCAGGTATTGCAGTTGGATGAATTTGAATCATCTCACCATTTGCATAATATGCACCTTGTTGATAAACGATTGAGGCAGCAGAACCTGTATTAATAACAGAGTTCGTTGTTTTTCCGAAGATGATTCCAGGGCCGCCAGTTGCCATAATGACAGCATCGCCAGCAAAGGATTTAATTTCCATCGATGTAAGGTTTTGAGCAACAATTCCTCGGCAAACCCCATCGTCATCCACAACTGCGCCTAAGAATTCCCAGCCCTCGTACTTTGTTACTAATCCTGCTACTTCATGACGACGAACCTGCTCGTCCAATGCATAAAGAAGCTGCTGACCCGTAGTCGCACCAGCAAATGCTGTTCTTGAATGCTGTGTACCCCCGAAACGGCGGAAGTCCAAAAGTCCTTCTGGAGTCCGGTTAAACATAACACCCATCCGGTCCATTAAGTGAATAATTCCGGGCGCCGCTTCACACATCGCCTTAACTGGCGGCTGGTTAGCCAAGAAGTCTCCACCATAAACAGTGTCATCAAAGTGAATCCATGGAGAATCGCCTTCTCCTTTTGTATTGACTGCTCCATTCATACCGCCTTGGGCACAAACAGAGTGGGAACGTTTAACTGGAACAAGAGAAAATAGTTCTACTGGTGTTCCTTCTTCTGCAACCTTGATGGTTGCCATTAAGCCGGCTAAGCCGCCGCCGACTATGATCACCTTACCCTTACTCATCGTGACTCACTCCCTTAATCCAAAAATCCGATATTTTTCAACACAGAGTATGAAGTTAATTTTTTAAACAAAAGCTAAAAGTGTTCGAATCAATACGATTGATAGTACTAGGAAAACTCCAATCGTAAAGTATGTAGAAATAACTTGAGAGCGAGGTGATACCGTAATACCCCAGCTGACAAAGAATGACCACAGACCGTTTGCAAAATGGAATACTGTAGAAATGGTTCCAATCACATAGAAAGTAAACATGAATGGTGAAGATAGGATATTAGCCATCATGTCAAAGTTAACATGTGCACCGAATGCTGCTGCAACACGCGTTTCCCAAACGTGCCATGTAATAAAAATTAACGTAATGACCCCTGATACACGTTGTAATAGGAACATCCAGTTTCTGAAATATCCATATTTTCCGGCATTGTTTTTTGCGGTAAAAGCAATATAAAGGCCATAGATTGCATGAAATAACAATGGTAAATAAATAATTACAGTTTCTAGGACAATTTTAAAAGGAAGGTTCCCCATAAAATCTGAAGCTCTGTTAAAAGACTCTGGTCCTCCTGTAGCAAAATGGTTGACTACTAGATGCTGCATTAGGAATACTCCGATTGGAATTACTCCTAGTAAAGAATGCAATCTCCGATTCAAAAACTCTCGATTCCCTGCCATAATTAACCCCCCTTGAATTTTTAACATGATGTTAAGCCTTTTTCACAATTGATCTTTAAAATAGAATTTTTAAACTTAGCACCACTGTGACAATTATGTGACATGTCCATTTTACTCCCATCAGGAAAGAGCGTCAAGAAAACGGATACACAAAAGTCGGTAAAAAATAAAATTTTTAAAATATATTGATATTATAATAAATTATAAGTTTCATTTCTTGCAAATGGAATTATCTTGTATTAAATCCAGTAGAATTACAATGAATAATTAAACTTTATCAATAGCCCATGGACTTAAATGGGAAAGATAATTATGATAAAAGACAAGCTATCGTATTGCAAAATAATAATCCTTTACCACTCTAACGCTTTACACTATATTTCACAAAAAGTGTTCTTAACTTAAAGCCGTATTTGTATATAATAGAATGGTAGAAAGAGGGGAAGCAAAATGAATGAAAGTACTGCCGTAGAACTTACTTTACAATCGAATGAACCAAGAAATATTTCATTGTTTGGTTATGAATTGATTCGTGAATTCATACTGCCAGAAATCTTAGGAAAAGACACACCAGAAATCCTTTACTGGGCCGGAAAACGACTAGCTCGCAGTCACCCGTTAAATAGCCTTGATGAAATCATTGATTTTTTCGCAAAAGCCTCATGGGGACAGCTAGAATTAAAGAAAGAGCGTAAAGATGAGATTGAAGTTGAACTTGTCAGCCCGCTGATTGTTTCGCGAGTTAAATCAAAAGCCGAACACTACTTCCAAATTGAAGCTGGCTTTCTAGCTCAACAAATCGAACTTCAAAAACAAGTCATCGCCGAAACCTTCGAACACCCAGTAAAAAAAGCAAACAAAGTCCTATTCACCGTCAAATGGGATCGTAAAGACACTATTTAGTTCATTGGAGCAGTTGTTGGTGCCTGTCACCACCCGTGGACACTGTCCACCTCAGGCGGACAGTTTGGGTAAAAAGCTTTCCTTGGAGTTTTCTCCAAGGAAGGCTTATTTAATACATTCGGACTAGGCAAACTCCTATAGAGGTGGAACTGTCCGAATGCTGGTTTCATTCGGACTAGACTAGCCTCAAAAAAAGGTTAGCTGTCCGAATACCGGTCTCATTCGGACTAGCCTAGCCCTAAAAAGGTTAAGCTGCCCGAATAACTGCCTCATTCGGACAGTACAAACTTCTAAAAAGGGATAGCTGTCCGAATATAGGTCCATTCGGACAGGACTTAAAATAAATGAAAAGCAATTTTACACTTGGCTGTTTAGTCCAAATGCTTGGTGCAATACTTCTACTGCTTTTAGCATGTGTTTTTCTTCGACTACGGCTGAGACTTTGATTTCTGAGGTGCTGACCATTTTAATTTGAATTTGGTTTTCTGCTAGAACCTCAAACATTTTTGCTGCTACCCCAGGGTTCGAGATCATCCCTGACCCAACGATTGATACTTTTGCCAGTTGATTTTCTGCATCAAGCTGTTCGTAGTTTAGTACATCCTTGTTATTTTCAAGGACATTTAATGTCTCCATAAGATCCTGGGTTTTAATCGAGAAGGCAAGATTTGCTGTTTCTGCTTCTGTTGTGCTTTGAACAATAATGTCTACGTTCAAATGGTTTTCAGCCAGGGTTGTAAAAATGGTTGATAAACTTGTTAAAGAATTAGCAAGTCCTAATACACTTACCTTCGTTATTTCATCTTCAAATGCCACTCCACGGACTACAAGGTTTTGTTCCATTGACGCTTCCTCCTCAATTACTGTTCCTTCTACTCTCTCCATACTTGAGCGAACCTCTAGTTTAACTTGGTAGTTTTTCGCAAATTCTACTGCTCTTGGATGCAGTACTCCAGCACCTAAATTGGCAAGCTCGAGCATTTCATCATAAGACACGGACTGTAATTTCCGTGCACTCTTCACATATCTAGGGTCAGTGGTGAATACACCCGTTACATCTGTATAAATATCACATTTATCTGCCTTTAGTGCAGCAGCGAGGGCCACCGCCGTCGTATCTGAACCTCCACGACCAAGAGTAGTAATCTCACCCTTTTCAGTAACTCCTTGGAAGCCAGCGACAATTACCACTTTACCGGCAGCAAGCTGATTTTTTACCGATTCTGTATTAATGGTCGTAATGCGGGCATTTCCATGAACTGGCTCAGTGACAATTCCTGCCTGCCATCCTGTAAACGAAACGGCGGGAAGATTCTGTTCATTTAGAGCCATTGACAATAAGGCAATCGTCACCTGTTCTCCTGTACTTAACAGCATATCCATGTCCCGTTTGTTAGGAGTTGTCGAAATTTCTTTTGCCAGATCCACCAGCTGATCAGTGGATTTCCCCATTGCTGAAACAACGACAACAACCTGATTACCTTGATCAGTTTCATCCTTTACTCTTTGTGCTACATTTAGGATTCTTTCTACACTTCCAACCGAAGTACCACCAAACTTTTGTACAATTAAACCCATCTTTTCCCCTGCTTTCAGTTATAGGTTTAGCTATCATTATATGTTTCCCCGCAAAAAAATAAAAAAGCAATGAGAGGGCATCTCATTGCTTGAATACACAAAAAAATTCTGCGTCTACAATGTAAGATAGCTCTCCAAGACAATCGTCTTGACAATCCGGCATTTATTAAATGCAAGACCAGCAAAGAAAGAAATGAGACTTTCTTCACTTCGGCGAACATCCCCTTTCATGATTCATTACTGAAGCTCATCCTTCTCCGAATCACTACTATTGAAGCTCGCACCTCTACCTTCACTTTAGTATTTAAAAGTGATAGTAATATAATTTTCACTCATTATAGCATAGTGGCATTTTTCTGACAATCACTTTGATTGAAGTTTTTTAATTAATTCCTCCGCTACAGGAGCTGGTATTCCGATCGCTCTAAACTCATCAAATGTGGCTTCTTTCATTTTCTTAACCGAACCAAATTCCTTTAGCAGCTGCTTTTTACGTTTTTCACCGACACCTGGAATGTCGTCCAACAGCGATTGAAACGCACTTTTTCCACGCGTTTGACGATGAAAGGTAATCGCAAAACGGTGAACCTCATCTTGGATTCTTTGTAGTAAATAAAATTCTTGGCTGTTTCTTCCAAGTGGAATGATTTCAAGTGGATTCCCATATAAAAGCTGAGAGGTTTTGTGCTTATCATCCTTGACTAGGCCAGCCAGTGGTATATCTAAACCAAGTTCGTTTTCTAAAACGTCTCTGACAGCCTCCACATGTCCTTTTCCACCATCAATAATAATGAGGTCCGGCAGCGGAAGTTCCTCTTTTAACGCCCTGGAATACCTTCTTCTTGTTACTTCACGCATCGATTCATAATCATCAGGTCCCTTAACCGATTTAATCTTGTACTTTCGGTATTCACGCTTATTAGGCTTTCCGTCAATGAAAACCACCATCGCAGATACAGGGTCTGTACCCTGAATATTAGAATTATCGAAAGACTCAATTCGATGTGGGGTATAAATACCCATAAGCTCACCGAGGTTTTCAACAGCCTTTATGGTCCTAACCTCGTCCTTATCGATTAGTGAGAATTTCTCATTCAATGCTATTTTTGCATTTTTGATCGCCATTTTAATAAGATCTTTTTTCTGACCGCGCTGAGGTTTTAGGACTTTAACTTGAAGAAGCTGTTCGGCGAGATTTAAATCAACTTCATCCTGAATCAAAATTTCCTTCGGCTTAAAATGATTCGATTTCTCATAAAATTGACCTAGGAAGGTAAGAATTTCTTCTTCTGGCTCATTGTAGATGGGGAACATGGAAACGTCACGTTCTATTAGTTTTCCTTGGCGTACAAAGAAGACTTGAACACACATCCACCCTTTATCGACAGCATAGCCAAACACATCACGATCAGTAAAATCCGTCATCGTGATTTTTTGCTTTTCCATAATGGTTTCTATATGAATAATCTTATCGCGGTATTCTTTGGCCCGCTCAAAATCCAATTCTTCAGAAGCGCTGGTCATTTTTTCTGTTAGTTCTTTCTTAATCTCTTTAAATCCGCCATTAAGGAAGCGGGTAATTTCATCAGTCATTTCCTTGTATTGCTCTTCGTGCACTTCATTTACACATGGTGCTAGGCACTGACCTAAATGGTAGTACAAACACACCCGGTCTGGTAGGGTTGAGCATTTTCGTAATGGGTAGATACGGTCTAACAGCTTTTTTGTTTCATTCGCTGCCATGACGTTAGGATAAGGACCAAAGTACTTGCCTTTATCCTTTTTGACTTTTCTTGTAATGATGAGTTTCGGATGTCTTTCCGCTGTCAATTTTATAAACGGATAGGTCTTATCATCCTTCAGCATGACATTATATTTTGGATCGTATTTTTTAATTAAATTTAATTCGAGTAATAGTGCTTCGATATTAGATGAGGTGACAATATATTCAAAGTCCTCAATCTCGTTAACGAGTCTCAGTGTTTTACCATCGTGTGACCCGGTAAAATAGGACCGTACACGATTTTTTAGTATTTTTGCTTTTCCCACATAAATGATCGTTCCCTGACGGTCCTTCATCAAGTAGCAGCCAGGCTGATCAGGCAGCAGTGTTAATTTTTGTTTTATCGTCTCGTTCATATCTAGCTGCTCCTCCCCGTCTTTATATATACCTTATAAATTTTAAAACAAACTTGTAAATAAGAAAAGAAAATGTCTTTTCCAAATAAAAAACCTTAGCTAGAACCATCCTAGCTAAGGTTATCTATGCTTACACGTGCTTTTCTAATACACCTGCTAAAGCGTCTTTTGGCTGGAAGCCGACTACTTTGTCAACTACTTCGCCATTTTTTAAAACAAGTAATGTAGGGATACTCATAACGCCGTATTTAGCAGCAGTTTCTTGGTTATCGTCTACATCTAATTTAACGATTTTCACTTTGTCGCCCATTTCTGAATCAAGTTCCTCAAGAACGGGAGCGATCATTTTACAAGGTCCACACCATGGAGCCCAGAAATCTGCAAGAACTAGACCAGAGCCTGTTTCAGCAGAGAAATTTGCATCTGTTACGTTTGAAATAGCCATTTGTTTATGCCTCCTAAATAATTACTAATTTCTAACGAAAGTATAGCATTGTTTAAACCATCATGCTAATAATCTGTCTCGGATGTAATTTTCCCTAAAAAACGTTTCATATTCTGGCTTATTATATGTAATAAGGCGAACAGTTTCCACTGCTCGCCTTATCTATTATGAATGAACTTTTAACTTTTTAAACTCTTCTGTTAAAAGTGGCACTACTTCAAATAGATCACCAACAATACCGTAATCTGCTACTTTAAAGATATTTGCTTCTGGGTCTTTATTAATTGCCACGATAACCTTTGAGTTTGACATTCCTGCTAAATGCTGGATTGCTCCAGAAATTCCACAAGCAATGTAAAGGTCAGGTGTTACAACTTTACCAGTTTGACCGATTTGTAAAGAGTAGTCACAATAGTCAGCGTCACAGGCACCACGGGATGCACCAACTGCGCCGCCTAAAACATTCGCTAATTCTTTAAGAGGTTCGAAACCTTCTGCACTCTTGACACCACGTCCGCCAGAGATTACGACCTTTGCTTCACTTAAATCTACACCTTCACTCGCTTTTCTAACCACTTCTTTGATAATCGCACGAAGATCTTTAATTTCAACAGATAAGGAGGCAACCTCACCTGATCTGCTTTCATCCTTGGCAAGTGGTGCGATATTATTTGGTCTTACTGTTGCAAAAATTAACCCGTCCGTTACAATTTTCTTTTCAAACGCTTTACCAGAATAAATAGGTCTCGTAAAGACCACATTTCCACCAGCAACTTCAACTGCAGTTGCGTCTGAAATTAAGCCGGATGACAGCTTAGCGGCAATCCTTGGGGAAAGATCCTTCCCCTGTGAAGTATGTCCTAAAACCAAACCTTCTGGGCTTTCTTTTTCTAGTATAGCAAGTAATGCTTGCGCAAAACCGTCAGATGTATATTGTTTTAATTTTTCATCTTCCACCACTACAACACGGTCCGCACCGTACTGAACTAACTCTGTGCCTAAAGCGCTAACATTTTTACCGATTAAAACACCAACAACTTCTCCGCCCTCAGCTACTGTTTTTGCTGCAGCAATTGCTTCAAATGAAACATTACGTAAAGAACCGTCACGAGTTTCCCCTAATACTACTACTTTTCTAGTCATTCCTTTACCCTCCTGCAAATCATTTTTGGCTAATCAGAATCATCATTCTGAACGTATAAGTATAATTACGATTAAACTACTTTTGCTTCTGTATGAAGAAGGTGAACGAGTTCTTTTACCTGATCATTTAACTCTCCAGATAACACTTTTCCAGCTTCCTTTTTAGGCGGCAAGTAAATTTCAATTGTTTTTGTTTTTGCTTCAACTTCATCTTCTTCTAAATCAAGATCCTCTAATTCTAGTTCATCAAGCGGCTTTTTCTTTGCCTTCATAATACCTGGCAGTGATGGATAACGCGGCTCGTTCAAACCTTGCTGCGCAGTTACCAATAACGGCAGGCTAGTTTCGATAACTTCAGAATCACCTTCAACGTCACGAGTAACGGTTACAGATGTTCCATTGATTTCAAGCTTCGTAATCGTTGTAACATACGGAATGTTTAGCAATTCAGCAACACGTGGACCAACCTGACCGGAACCGCCGTCTATGGCTACATTTCCACCTAAAATAAGATCAGCTTCTTTATCCTTTAGATATTCAGCCAAAATTTTAGCTGTTGTAAATTGGTCGCCATTTTCTCTCATCTCTTCAGTATTAATTAATACTGCTTTGTCTGCGCCCATAGCGAGTGCTGTACGTAATTGCTTTTCAGCCTCTTCCGTACCCACAGAAATAACGGTTACTTCTCCGCCATTTGCATCGCGTACTTGGATTGCTTCTTCAACGGCGTATTCATCATAAGGATTGATGATAAACTCAGCGCCCTCTTCATTGATTTTTCCGCCGGAAATAGTAATCTTTTCTTCTGTATCAAAGGTTCTTTTCAATAGTACATAAATGTTCATGATTTCCCTCCTATAATGCAAACATTTTTTCTGTTCCAAAGATTAAGAAAATTTACAGCAAAAAAAATTTATTTAGCACTTCTATCAGATTTGATAAAAGTTATTCACCCTTTAAAATTCGGCTCTCTTTTTTCAATAAAAGCCTGAATTCCTTCTTTTGCATCATCAGAAACAAATATTTCTCCAAACAACTCTGCCTCTTTTTTAGAGCCTTCATAAAACTCTTCATTTTTAGCAAAGTTTAATAATTGAATCGTCGCTTTTAATGAACCTGTACTTTTCTTAGCAATTTTGCCTGCTAATTTCAGTGCTTGTTCAAAAACTTCATTTTCAGGATAAGCATGGTTCGCCAGACCAAATTTAACCGCTTCCAATCCTGTGATTGGCTCAGACGTGAACAGCATTTCTGCTGCACGTGCAACCCCAACATATTTCGGAAGACGCTGTGTTCCAGCAAATCCAGGAATTAATCCAAGCTGTAGTTCTGGAAGACCAAGCTTGGTATTTTCTCCTACTAATCGGATATGACAAGCCATTGCCAGCTCCAAGCCACCGCCAAGAGCCGCGCCATGAATAGCAGCAATGATTGGTTTAGGGAACTTCTCCATCCGATCAAATAAATCTTGACCATACTTTCCAAGATTGGCAAACCCTTCGGAAGATGATACAGTCGTGAATTCCTTAATATCTGCCCCAGCTGAGAAGAATCGCCCTTCCCCGTGAATGACAATCACCTTAATGTCACGATTAGGTTCAATTTCGTCCAGAACAGCCGACAGTTCCCTTAATAGTCCTTGTGAGAGGGCATTTGCCGGTGGACGCCCGATGGTGATCGTCGCGACCCCGTCTTGATTAGACCATTTTAAGTATTCCAATAGAACCCCTCCTCCTCTTACACTCGAAAATTAATGACTTCCGCAGCCCCTAATCAACAGCTGATGAACCGGTTTAGCGAGTGCAACTAAATCGTATTTCTCCTCATTTAAAACCCAGGTTGTCACGGTTTCATCCATCGTGCCAAAAATCATTTGTCTGGCAAGACGGACATCGAGATCGCTTGAAAACTCTCCCGTTTCTTTTCCTTCAATGATGATTTTATCAATCACTTTTAAATAGCCTTTTAGAACATTGTTTATACGTAAACGCAATTCTTTATTGGATTGTCGTAATTCAAGCTGGGTGACGATTGCCATGTGATGATCATCAGAAAGGTTTTTAAAATGAGCTTCTATCATCATTAATAACTTCTCCGCCGCCGTGTGTTTTCCTGCTATCATTTCATCTATTTTTTCAATAAAGCTTCCCATTTTTTCTTCGAAGAGTGAGATGAGAATGTCTTCTTTGTTTTTAAAATAGAGATAAATGGTGCCATCTGCGACACCAGCCTGCTTTGCAATTTTTGAAACCTGTGCCTGATGATAACCTACCTCTGCAATAGCAATTACTGCTGCGTCAATGATTTGCATGTATTTTGGTTTATTTTTTTTCATATTAATTCTCCTCCTCCCGAAAAAAGTAAATTAGTGATTTAAAAAAGAAAAAATATGAATGAATAATCATTCATATTTTTATAATAGATTTTAGTTGTAATCCTGTCAAGAATTATAGGACATTTTTATATTACTTTACTACAAGTCTGCGGACAAGCTTTATCATGCAAAAAAAAAATTAGTGCAGTAAATAATGGGATTAGGCATGTTTTTTGTTTTCTTCCTCTATTTTTCTCATTTCTTCTTCGACCAGAGTTCTTCTTAGTATCTTTCCTACCGCTGTTTTCGGTAATTCTTCTCTAAATTCATAAAGTCTTGGCGCCTTATATGCCGCTAGATATTTTCTAGCATATTGGTTTAAGTCATCCGAGGTAATCTGTGAGCCTTCTTTTAAGACCACGTATGCTTTAACGGTTTCTCCTCGATAAGGGTCTGGAATTCCCGCAGCAACAGCCTCCAACACATCTGGGTGTTCATATAATACTTCTTCGATTTCTCTTGGATATATATTATATCCTCCGGCAATAATCATATCCTTCTTTCTATCTACTACATAAAAATACCCTTTATCATCCATATAGCCAAGGTCACCCGTATATAGCCAGCCTTCTTTTATCGTTTCCTCCGTAGCCTCAGGACGGTTCCAATAGCCTTTCATGATTTGAGGACCTTTAATGATAATTTCTCCTATTTCTCCAACCGGCATGTCCTCGCCATCATCCATTGAAACGATTCTTACTTCGGTATTTGGCCAAGGAACACCAATACTGCCTTTTATCCGTTCACGATCCCATAAGAAATTGGCATGTGTGACTGGAGAAGATTCTGTTAATCCATATCCTTCAACGAGTTTCCCGCCTGTAATTGCCTCAAATTCCTCTTGGACCTCAACAGGAAGTGGTGCAGAACCGCTGAGACAGGAATCAATCGACGATAAATCATATTTTTTCAAATCCGGATGATTTAATAGTCCGATATAAATCGTTGGCGCACCTGGAAACAAAGTAGGACGCTGCTTTTGGATTGTCTTTAAGGTGGTCAATGGATCGAACTTAGGTAATATAATCATTTTATACGCCTGCATAACCGATAAAATCATCACGATTGTCATTCCATAGACATGGAAAAATGGAACAATCCCTAAGACTGATTCCTCACCCGGTTTTGCTTTGTATAGCCATGCCGTACACATGGAGGAGTTCGCTACTAAATTCCTATGTGTCAGCATAACCCCTTTTGGAGAACCAGTTGTACCACCTGTATATTGAAGCAGCGCAACATCCTCTTCAAAATCAAAGTCATATTCTACGAGTTTTTTAGGCTTTATTTTTACGATTTCTTTAAATAAATGGGTATTGCCTTCATGTTTAACGTTAACGACAATTCCATATTGCTTTTTTTGGATAAAAGGATAAACTAAATTCTTTGGAAATGGCAAGTAGTCTTTGATAGCGGTTACAATAATATGCTGCAAATCAGTTTGCGGCATCACCTTAGAAGTTCGTGGATAGAGGATGTCGAGTGTGATGATCGCTTTTGCTCCAGAGTCCTTCATTTGGTATTCAAGTTCACGTTCGGTATATAAGGGGTTTGTTTGAACGACAATGCCTCCCGCCATTAGTATACCAAAATAACTTATGACCGATTGTGGTGTATTGGCAAGCATAATGGCTACTCGGTCACCTTTTGAAATACCAATCTGCTGAAGATAACTGGCAAAGGATAATGCTTCATCGTAAAGCTCTTTATACGTCATTTCCCTGCCCATAAAATGGATTGCAGTTTTTTCTGGAAAGCTCTTTGCTGCATCAACTAAATACTGCTGAACAGGTTCTTTTCGAAATTCCAGTTCTGCAGGAATTTCCTCAGGATAAGACGTGAGCCATGGTTTAGAATCATACATAGTAACCCTCCTTTTTATTCTAATGTAAAATTTTTCACTTCCCTTTCATTATAATATAGTCAGACTATTTAAACAATTGGAATAATGATATATGTTAACTATATCACGATAAAAAAATCACCGCTGGTCGGGGATTAACCTAGGGCTTTTTCCATCGGCTGCGAATTAAAAAAATGCAGGTTAGGCACAACTAAAAAGGGTGGCAGCATCTATTGAATGCTGTCACCCTAACTTTTCTAAACAACTGCAGACTTTCCAGTAGCCAGCGGGTTTTTTACTCTTCCAAATTCTGAAGCATGAGGCCGGTCATCGCCATCGCCATATCCATATTCAATCATTCGGTTCCGGTTGAGGCAAAGTTTTTTAAAGGATGGTCTCAGCAGATCAAACAGCTCAAATCGTTCTTTCAGTTCAGGGAACTGCGCCTGATAAGAAAGAATCGTCTCTCTTAGCATGTTCCAGAAAACAGCTTCATCCAGCTCCCTGCTCCGATGAAGAATGTCAGCGAGATAGCGGAAGTGGCATACGAACAATCCGGTAAAGATAAATTGACAGAGTCCTTCTGGAGCCTCGCTTCTCAACACATTTTTTAACTCTGCTGAGATGTTTTCCAGCTCGGACAGCGGCTGATCACTGATGTTCACATCATCCACAAAATCTTTAATGGCGAGACGGTGCGGTTTGCTGTCCTTTAAAATGACAACAGTATTCTGACCATGCGGCGAAAAAACGGTTCCATATTGATATAAGTAGTGCAGAAGCGGCGGAAGCAGCACATCAAAAAGCTGTTTTGTCCACTCTTCTGCGTTGAGGCCTGCCTTTTTGGCAAGTTCAAGCGCATAGGATTCTCCGTCCTCCCCAACATATAAAAGCGCAGCCAGGGTTATCGCCTGCTCTCCTTCGTCCAGGAACGAATAAATACTTTCTCTCCAGATGACACCGAGCATCTCAAGGAATTGATATGGAGCCCCTTGCAGCTTTGTATAATCTGGATGAGCGTAGTTCATGCTTGCTATTTCTCCAGGGAGTACAACTCTGCATGTATCACGCAAGAATGAGTCACGATCCCGGATTCCCTGAATATGCTGCGTGATTTCCGGTGCAAGCACAACCCGCTCAGACGGCAGGCCGCGATAAACGAGTGTATTCAAAATGCTCATCGGAAGCTTTACATGATATTTCATCTTATCTTTCATGTTCACGAACGTTCTGATGGATTGCTGTGGCAGGTACACATCCTCTCCTTTTCCAAGATAAACGATGCGCTTTTCAAACAGCTCTTCTGAAAAAAGCGGTACCAGGACATGATTCCACTGCCATTCATGAACAGGCATGAAGAAATAGTCCTCCGGCTGAATACCTTCCTCATGCAGAACCTTCTGAAACCTTACCCAAAGGGAATCACCCAGCTCGCTTTTCAGTAAATCTTCATAATTTACTTCTTCAATTGAATGAAAGCTACCCCTCTCTCTTGAAACAGCTATCCAGTCAAGCTTTACCTCCTTCTTCTGTTCCGGCGCATACTGTAGGTAATCCGTATAGGAAAATCCAATTCTTCCTTTGTTATATGTAATCCATGGATGACCGGTCATTTCCCCTTCAAGCTCGGCATAATCGATTTCAAGGAGCGACTCAGTCCGCTGATTTTCCTGGCTAGCCATGATATGGGCATCTGCAAGCAGCGTCCGTTTATATTCTTCAATCAGATAAGCCGCAGTAAATGGTTTGATGCCGATTTCCTTTTGCAGCTCAAGCAGAAAAGCAACTGCGCTTTTAGCATTCGCCCATTCACCGCCTGTTTTTATCTGAATGGAGTCAGGGTCTATCCAGTAGCTGTCCATAAGCCGTTCTTCCGCCTGGAATCTATACATCGTCCCGCCGCCTAATAAAAGGTGATAAAGACCATCCGTTTTCTCTGCTGAAATCATGTCTTCATATAAAAACTCTGCAATCATTTTGGCAAGCAGCCTTTTATTTGCTATTTCCCAGTGCCTTTTTTTCACGTTCGTTTCCATTTCATTCACTCTCCTATACGGTTT
>JAPSKD010000005.1 GCA_031177865.1 Bacillus sp. (in: firmicutes)
GAACCTTGAATGGTCATTTTAATCGCTTGATAGTTTCGATTTTGCCCAATATCACTATAATCACTTTCTAAATTAGCCAAATATTGATATGCTGCCGTTCACTGCTAATCTGTTCAATTCCGTCATTCCCTTGACCCAGACCGTCCTCAAGGCTTTTTACTTGCTCTGAAATATATAAATCGTCAATGGTTTCACCAGTCGGCCGTGTAACCGAACGGACTGCGTCAACATCGCTGATTTTATTAAACTCTTGACTAATTTTTTCGGTAAGAGCAATGTATTCAGACGTATTCAGTTCGTCATCATTTTTAATGACAATTTGTGTTGGCATGGATTCACCAGGGCCGAATCCATCAGAAATAATATTAAATCCTTGAATCGAATTAAACTCGTCACCAATTTCTTCTAAAGAGTTAAACGACAAATCTCCATCATACGTGAATAATGCTGGAACTGAAATGGCTGCTACAATGATTAATGCGATCAAAGGACGTGCTAAAGCAAAGCTGCCAACAAATCCCCAAAATTTACTTTCACCATGTTCAAGCTTACCCTTAGATGGCCAGAATAATTTCTTACCTAACACAGCCATAAAAAACGGAACAATAGTAAACAGACCTACTAATAATAATGCTACACCAATCGCTACGGCAGCTGCTGACTGATAAAGTACAAAGGTTGAAAAACCAATAGATGCAAAGCCAATCATAACAGCTAATCCGCTGAAGAAGACCGTTTTTCCCGCATTACGATACGTGATAACAATTGCCTCTACAACACTATCATTCTTAGACATTTCCTCTTTAAAACGACTAAGCAGCAAAATACAATAATCGGTTCCAATACCAAACAATACAGCAACCAAGAATATCTGCGTAAAGGTTGATAATGGAAAATTCACTTTATCTACTAAAATGGCAACAATGGATTGGGCACCTAAATAGCTGAATCCGACCGTTACTAATGGAATAATCGGAGCAATTGCTGATTTAAACACAAGCAAGAGCACAATTAAAATAAAAACCACGGTAATTCCTTCGGTCTTCTTTAGACCTTCTTGCGAGTTTGTTACAAGATCCTCTGAAATAAGCCAGTTGCCTGTATAATAGTGGTCTAGTTCCACATTATCAAGTGCTTCATACAAGGCGTTTGTAATTTCTTTTGCTTCACGGTCATTTGGTGTTACGTTTAAGGAAACAAGGATTGTTTTTCCGTCCTCGGATACAAGCTGTTCCTTCAATTCTTCTTGATTGAAATGGGTTAGAATCGAGGTTATGCCCAAGTCACTCTTATTTTTTTCGAGCTGTGTAAAAGCTTTTTCTGCTTTTGAAAAGTCTTCTTCCGTTAACTTCTTGTCACTATGGAATACTAATGCTGTTTGTAATTCATTCCCGCTATTTTCACTAGACTGGACATCGTTTAAAATTTCCTCCGCTAAAGTAGAAGAATAACCTTCCGGAACGCTAATTTGTCCTTTATCCCGGACAAGCGTTTCCATATTTGGTGCAGACATAAAGAGAATGGCAATGGCTACAATCCATGCCATAAGGACAAACCATTTTCCTTTAATAATCGCTCTCACGTTTTACTCCTCCACTTCTTCCTTTTTCATGTTGGTTAATATTAGGGCTAATTTTTCATACGTATTAATAAAATTGGTAATTTCCGCTTCATCAAATTGGGTGATAAATGACTCTACTAAAAGGTGCACCTTTTCTTGCGTTTTTTGGATCAGTTCTTTTCCTTTATCACTTAAGGTAAGATAAACAACTCTTCGATCGTTTTCATCGCGAGTTCTTTCAATTAGACCTCTGTCTGCTAATCGATTAATTATTGCGGTTATCGCACTTTTGTTGACCTCAAAGGCATCTGCCAGTTCAGAAGACGTGCACTCTTTTGAATTCTGAATGTATCCGATAATGTAGTGCTGATCAATCGTTAGGTCTTCTTCTATCTGACTTTTGATTAAGGACTCTGCTTTCTTATTGACTTCAAAAGAAACGGACACATAGCGGTCGATTAATTCTTGAATGATTTTTTTATTCATCGCCCATTTCTCACCTCACTTTGTGCATTTTTTAAATTAGTTAAACTGTTAAACTATTCACCTGTTTAACTATATGACATGATACTAAAGGTGTCAATAAAAAAAGGCCAGCAATGTTTTTGCTAACCTTTTACTTGTTATTTTGCTTTATATTCTTTGCTTTATTCTTTTGGGTACAGAATCTCATCGATAATTCCATATTCTTTGGCTTCTTCTGCACTCATAAAGTAGTCACGGTCGGTATCTTTGGCTACTTTTTCAACGGTTTGCCCTGTTCTTTCGGCAATAATTTGATTGATATGTTCCCGTAATTTTAAGATTCGTTTTGCAGAGATCTCAATTTCTGTTGCCTGCCCCCGGACGCCTCCGAGCGGCTGATGAATCATTATTTCACTATTTGGGAGTGCATACCTTTTGCCTTTTTTACCTGCAAGCAGCAGCATCGCACCAAATGAGGCAGCCATCCCAGTACAAATAGTCCGTACATCAGGTTTAATGTATTGCATCGTATCAAAGATGGCGAATCCAGCTGAAGTGGAACCGCCCGGACTATTGATATAAAGTGATATTTCTTTATCTGGTGCGTCCGCTGCTAAAAATAATAATTGGGCAACCACACTATTTGCCACATGATCATTAATTTCATCACCAATTATGATAATGCGATCTTTTAACAATCGTGAATAGATATCATAGGAACGTTCACCACGATTGGATTGTTCTATTACATAAGGAATTGTACTCATTCATTTGTCCTCCTTGAAAGCGGATATTGGCTACGCAGCCATACAGAGAGTGCTTGAAGGAGTGTACCTGTTAAACGAATGTATTTCCCTTGTAACCATTTGTGGATTCTCAGCGACACTTTTTAATGATGGTATTGATTTAATTAGGATTGATGGATCTTGAATCTTCAGCGCTTGATAAAAAAGGTCTGCTAATAATTCTCGTTCTTCTTCATCCCAGAATAATTCCATAGGAAAGGTCTTCTCATCTTCGTTTATTTTCTCAAGTCTTTTCTTTGCGCGATATAAATTCGACTTTACAGCTTCTTCTGTCGTCCTGAGGATTGCGGCTATTTCTTTCGATCGATATTGAAATGCCTCTTTCAACATAAAGATGATTGCTTGCTTTGGTGTAAAATGCTTCAATAGCAATTCAACGGAATACATTAAATCAATAGCTTGTGTCTCTTCCATCTGATTTACTATTGCGTCATCTAATTCGATTATCTCCTTTTTTCTTTTTCGAACCTGATCAATCCAATGATGGTATGCAATTTTATTTAATAAGGCTGAGGTAAATGATTGCTGATTGGTGTAATATTTCATGGCTTTCAGATAAGCCTCTTGTGCGATATCATCAGCGTCCCATTTATTTTGGGTAAGAAAGTGACAATATTGTTGAAGTTTTGGATAATACTCCAGCCATAAAGACTCCTCAGTCCTAGTTTCCTGCTGCAAGACTTCTGTGTTGTGCAAGCTCAGCTTGTTAGACATTTTGTTCACTCCTTTAACACTCTCTACCTACTAAACGTTCCAAGGATGATAAAAAGATACGGGATAAAAAATTTTATTTTTATTATCATATACAAAAACTGACTCAGGATGTACCCAAGTCAGTCTAATTCAATTAATTTTTCTGAGTCCTAATGAAAAAATCAGAAATATGTTTCCCTATTTTCCTGATGGTTTGTTTGGCCGTTTCTTGATTATTAAGACGATCCATTAAAACAGCAACATAACCAAATCTTCCCTGATAATCGAATATTGCACAATCGTGTTCGACATTAGACAATTCCCCGGTTTTATTAAAAACCATAATCTTATCTTCATCAACCAGTGCTGGGAGCTTTTCTCTGTATTGCTGGTGTTTCAATGTATCTTTCGCAATATTTAGCCCATCGACTCTAAAATGTTCATTAAATTGATTCACTAACTTAAGGCAAAGAATCATTTCTCCCGGAGTTGTCTGGTTGTCCTTCCCTTGTTCTATTGATGCAAAGTCCATCATTTTCCTGTTAAGCTTCGTTTGTTTAAGCCCCATTTCTTGAAATGTTCCGTTAATCGCCTCAATACCCACTAAATCAATTAAAAAATTGGTGGCAGTATTATCTGAAACGATGATCATCAAGGTCATTAAATCTTTAACGGATAGTGTTAACCCATTGGAAAGCGCCTGTAAAACCCCAGAACCTCCTACTTTATTCTCGTTTGAAATCGTTACCTGTTTCTGAATATTAATATCACCTTTTTTATATGCAAGTAGGACGGAAAGTAAAATGGGAATCTTAATAAGGCTTGCGGATTGAAAAACATCATGGCTATTCATGTATATAGGTTTTGTGTCTTCTATTTCTATTGCTAAGCCAATGCGTCCATGAAAACTGTTTAATTCTTCTTGAATCTTCTTTTTTAAGGTCTCCATATCTACTTAGTAACCGCAACCTGTGAATAATCATGGTCGCCTGTTTTGTTTTTATCATATAAATGACAGGCGATGAAATGACCTTCTTCCACTTCCTGCCAGCTTGGTTTGTCAGAGGAGCAAACTTCCATCGCCATCGGGCAGCGAGTTCGGAATACGCAGCCGCTTGGTGGATTGATTGGGCTTGGCAGCTCTCCCTTTAAAATAATCCGTTCACGCTGATCCTCAATGTCAGGATCTGGAATCGGAATCGCAGACAGCAGCGCCTGAGTATATGGATGCAGAGGTTTTTTATACAACTCACTGCTTTCTGTTAATTCAACTAATTGCCCTAAATACATAACCCCAATTCGGTCACTAATTTGTTTCACCATCGAGAGATCATGAGCGATAAATAAATATGTTAACCCTTTTTCTTTCTGAAGTCGTTTTAACAGATTCACCACTTGTGCCTGGACCGACACATCAAGAGCAGAAATTGGTTCGTCGGCGATAATAAACTCCGGATCTAATGCTAGAGCACGGGCTATACCAATCCTTTGACGCTGCCCCCCGCTGAATTCATGCGGATAACGATTAGCATGATTGCGATTTAGCCCAACATCCTCTAGTAATTGATAGACTCGATTTAGCCGCTCTTGTTTATTTCGGAACAAGCCATGGACTTCCATGGGCTCGGATATGATTTCGCTTACTGTTGATCTAGGGTTTAATGATGCATAGGGATCTTGAAAGATCATCTGCATTTGTCGGTGAAAGGTATGTCTTTCCTTAGAATTTAAAGTATGAATGTTTTTTCCATTATAAATAACTTCTCCTTCGGTTTGGTCATAGAGGCCGATTATCGTTCTTCCAGCTGTAGACTTCCCACAACCTGATTCACCAACAATCCCAAAGGTTTCCCCTTTATTGATATGAAAAGAAACACCGTCTACCGCTTTTAAGATTTCATTTTTTCCTAAATGAAAATGTTTCTTCAAATTGTTTACTTCTAATAATTTCACCATACTATGCCTCCGACTCAACCCAATATCGCCTTGCTGCACAAAGTTCTCGTTCATAGATTGTTCCTGCTAATGAAATAATTTCAACTGTTTTTCCTGTATTGGGAGAATGGAGTAATTTTCCGTCACGATAATAAATTCCAACATGATGAATTCTGCCCTTTCCTTCTTCGTAAGCAAAAAAGAGCAAATCCCCTGGTTGTATTTCCTCCAGACTGATTTCTACCCCTGCATGTGCCTGGTCGTGTGCATCACGGGGGATGAGATAACCATTTGCTTTACACATGGAATAGCTGAAACCTGAGCAATCGTATCCGTAGCTGCTCATTCCACCCCATAAGTATGGAAGATTAAGAAATTTTTCGCCATCGGCAACAATATCGTTTCCATTTCCTTTATAGCGATTTGCCTGCGATTCAGAAATGGTAACGTGGTCTGAATTCAGCAAATCTGTCCCATCAGGAGTTTTTACAAGAACCTTCCCTTCAACTTCTTTTAGTAAAGGTAGAATGGTTTGATATGAGAGTTCTATATTTGATTCTTTTAAAAATGTTTTAGGATTCGTGACGATAACAACTGGACCTTCTTTTATATTCCAGTCTAATGGACGTTTTACCAATTGAGATGACGGAACCCAGCCAGGGTAACCATTTTTATTTTTGGATGTCGGCTGTTCCGGGATTATCACATGGACCCAATTCTCTTTCTCTTCGATTACAATGACTTCTTCACCATATAAAAGCTGAGTTTGTACCAGGTTTTGTTCACACAATCCCAGTCTCGGTTCAAATGTTAACTCTTCTAACCATCTATCGATGTCGACTGGGTTACTTACTGCTGGCACATCCAATTCTCTTGCAGAGTTATAGGACGTCCAGACTGTAGCTACCGGGACGTTTACAAGTCGTTTATCCAACCGTAATCCCTCCTTCTATCGTTACATGCTTAATTCCGAGGCCAGGACAATCTGGAAATGTGATAAATCTATTATTATAATGAATACCTCCATCAACAATATCCTTCGCCAGCATAAGTGGTGCATCAAAATCGAATCGAGTTATATTTTGTTTGCTAGCCGCAAAATGAGCTGCAGCCGTAATCCCAAGGCGAGTTTCAATCATGCTTCCAACCATACACTCTACTCCACATGTTTCAGCTAGCTGATTGATAATCTGAGCTTGATAGATTCCGCCAGCTTTCATCAGCTTAATATTTATTAAATCAGCACTTCTTGTCTTTAAAACTTGGAATGCCTGTTTAGGTGTAAAAACACTTTCATCAGCCATTATCAGCGTATCAACAGAATCAGTAACCTGTTTAAGGCCATCCAGATCGTCAGCTTTCACTGGTTGTTCCACTAATTCGATTCGTAAATCACTATCCTCCATTTTACGAATGGTTCGAACCGCCTCTTTTGCGGTCCAGCCTTGATTAACATCCAACCGTATTTTTATTGTATTGCCCACTCTTTTTCTAATCTCCTTGATTCGCTCTAAATCCTTGGAGACATCGTCTTTCCCAACCTTAACCTTTAAAACATTAAAGCCTTTTTGAATATAAGATACAGCGTCGTCGCCCATTTCTTCAGGGCTATTCACACTCACGGTAAAGTCAGTCTCGAGTTCTTTTTTATGCCCTCCAAGGAACTGGTAAAGTGGAAGTCCGCAAAATTGGGATAAACAATCATACAAGGCGATATCGATTGCGGTTTTCGCGCTTGTATTTCCTATCAAGGACGTTTTTAGCCCTTGAAAAATTAATTCATAGTTTAGAAGACTTTTATTTAATAAAAAAGGTTTAATGACCTGGAGAATTGCTGATTCAATACTTAACAGACTATCACCGGTAATGACAACAGTTGGAGGTGCTTCTCCCCAGCCAGCAATTCCATTATCACACGTTACTTTCACAAAAATTGCTTCTGCTGTTGTTACTGTTCTTAATGCTGTTTTAAAAGGTTTGATGAGCGGAACGGCTGTACGAAACGTTTCAATTTCCTTAATAATCAAGATTTTTCCCCCTTTACACGATACCACTTTCAACTATTAAACTTTTATTATTTGTATTTAAGACAGCCTGTACTCCCAAGGGAATGGATATATGCGGATTACAATGTCCCATCATGAATCCTTTTATAGCCGGTTTATTGGCCGACAAAACATAATGGTTAATAACTTCTTCAAGAGTTAAAGACAATTCCCTGTTTGATGTACAATCACAAAAATCTCCAATAACGATGCCATTTACCTCATCTAGTTTTCCAGCCATTTGGAGTTGATTGAGCATCCGATCCACTGATCTTGGTTCTTCATTCACATCTTCAATAAATAAAATTTTTCCATTCGTATCGATTTCAAATGGCGTGCCCAGTGTACTGACTATTAGGGATAAATTTCCTCCAACTAGTTCACCACGTGTAACACCCTCGATCAATGTTTCCAAAGGCGAAAGACGCTCTGAATAAATCACTTCAGTTGGATCAAATAATTGCTGAAAACCTTCTTTTGAGTATGTATGAGTGTCCTCCTTACCAATATCCGACCCCAACATTGGTCCATGAAAGGTGATCAGACCTGTTTCTTGTCTAATAGCAGTATGCAAAAAAGTAATATCACTATAACCCCAAAAAATTTTCGGGTTTGCTTTTATTATTTCGTAATCGATATTTGCTGCCAGTCTCGCCGTTCCATAGCCTCCACATGCACAAAAAATAGCCTTTACTTCAGCGTCGAGAAACATAGCATGTAAATCCTCTAACCTTTCTTCATCGGATCCTGCTAGATAGCCATAGATTTTCTCAACACTCTTACCAACCTTTACCCGCAATCCTAACCCTTCTAAAAACTCTATTCCTTTTTCGAGATATTCTTGATTTGGCGGGCTAGCCGGAGCAATTACTCCAACCGTATCCCCTGTGTGCAGACGGTTTGGGTTTAGTAAACTCATCAAAACACCCTCTCTTTAGTTTCTGACCTTCTAGAATTTTAGGACAAAAGGGATGTTCAACGAACATCCCTTTCCTTGATTTACTTTTTATCAGCGGACTTTAATTCTAAGTATCCAACTGGATGACGGACAATACCTGTTACACTTTTATTCTGTAAATATACTTGGTTATAGAAGTGGATTGGTATGATCGGGGCTTCTTTAAAGAGAATCTTTTCCGCTTTGTACATCAAGTCGAATCGTTTCTTTTCATCTGATTCATTTTTCGCATCCTTAACCAATTGGTCAAATTCTGCATTGCTCCAGCCTGTACGGTTCATAGAATGTCCAGTTTGGAAGTTTTCCACAAAGTTGATTGGATCTGCATAGTCTGCAAGGAATGAGCTGCGGGACAGCTGGAATTTTAATGCTTTTTGATCGGTAGCAAATACATTCGATTCCATATTTGCAAGTTTTACCTCTACACCTAAATTTTCTTTAAACATTTGCTGAAGTGCTTCAGCAATTTTCTTATGTGAATCAAGCGTGTTATAAGTCAATGTTACTTCAGGAAGCGTTGAATATCCCTCTTCTTCCATTCCCTTTTTCAACAGCTCTTTTGCTTCTTTTACATTCGTTTTAAGTAAATCACCATTCGTTTCACGGAAGTCCTTACCTGCTGCATCCTTAAAGCCGTAGGAAACAAAACCATAAGCAGGTTTTTCTTTATTTTTTGTAACTAGTTCTACAATTTGCTTTTGGTCCACCGCCATCGCAAATGCTTTACGGATATTAATATTCTGGAAAGGTTCCATTGTTACATTAAAACGATAGAAATACTCACCTGCTTGATCCTCTACTTTGACGTCGCCTTCTTTAAACAATGATTCAGCTAAATCTGCGGGAACGTCAGAGGTATCAAGTTCACCAGTCTTGAACATTTGATATTCCGTATTGGTATCGTCAACCATTGCCCAATGGATTTTATCCAATTTAACATTTTTGACATCCCAGTATTTATCGTTCTTTACCATTGTAAAATCACTGTCATGGTTCCATTCTGATAGCGCAAATGGCCCGTTACCAACGAAAGAGTCTGCTTCAGAAAACCATTCTGGATTTGCAGTTGCTACTTTTTCGTTGATTGGGAAAAACGCTGGATTAGCAATAACACTTAAGAAATATGCCTGAGGACTTGTCAGTGTAACTTCAAACGTTTTCGGATCTACTGCTTTTACTTTAACATCGTCTGCTGTCCCTTTTTCAGTATTAAAGGCTTCCCCGCCTTCAATAAAATACCCTAAAAATGCTGCTCCAGACCCTGTTTTTGGATCTAATAGCCGTTTCCAGGCAAATACAAAATCACTCGCCGTTAAATCATCACCATTAGACCACTTTGCATCTTTTCGGATGTGGAAGGTATAGGTTTTCCCATCCTCTGATACATCCCATTTTTCTGCTGTAGCTGCTTTAGGCTGGTGATTTTCGTCTAAACGGGTCAATCCTTCCATGATATTGTTTAAAGCATTCCATGATACAGCATCAAAACCGATTGGCGGGTCAAAGGAAGTAGGCTCTTGTCCGTTATTAAGATAGAGGACTTTTTCAGCCTTTTCCTTAGAATCACCATTTCCATCATCCTTTGGCTCGCTTCCAGCATCACTATTGGCTGTACATGCGGCTAAAGCAAATAACAACATAAAAGAGACCAACATCGTAATAAACTTCTTCATCTTCTTCCCCCTAAATAAATGTTTTATATTTATACAAACGTTGAAACCAATTTTTTGGCACGTTCGTCCTGCAGCCAGCAATCAACATGATGATTGTTGCTAAGTGAGGATTGAACGGGGTAGACTCGTTCACACACATCCATTAAATACTTACAGCGTGCAGCAAATGCACAGCCTACAGGTGGTGAAAATAAATCAGGTGGTGTTCCTGGGATCGGGACCAGCTCAGCCTTTTCAATATCTAATCGAGGTACAGATCGAAGCAGCCCAATCGTGTAAGGATGCTGCGGACGATAAAAAATTTCCCTCCTGCTGCCTATTTCCACAATCTTACCTGCATACATAACTGCCACTCGATCAGCAACTTGGGCTACTACCCCCAAATCATGGGTGATTAAAATAATCGAGACACCTGTTTTTTTCTGTATATCACGGAACAATTCCAAAATTTGTGCTTGTATCGTTACATCCAGAGCAGTGGTTGGTTCATCAGCAATTAACACGTCAGGACTGCACACGAGCGCCATCGCAATCACAATCCGCTGGCGCATACCGCCGCTAAACTGATGAGGGTACTGTTTTAATCGTCCTTCGGGGCTCGGAATACCGACAAGTTGGAGCATTTCAACGGCCGCTTTTTTTGCCTCTGCCCTTGTTATCTTTTCATGTTCCATGATTCCTTCTATAATTTGCTCACCAATGGTAAGGGTCGGATTTAAAGCAGTCATTGGATCCTGAAAAATCATGGAAATATTAGCACCGCGAATTTTCCGCAATTCAGGTTCTTTTAACTTGATTAAATCCATATGATTAAAAAGGATTTCTCCACCTACGATTCTACCTGGCGGTTCAGGAATCAATCTCATGATACTTTGGGAGGTTACACTTTTCCCGCAACCGGATTCCCCGACAATGGCGAGCGTTTCCCCTCTATGTAAATCAAAACTGACCCCGCGAACAGCCTGGACCTCACCGCCATACGTGGAAAAGGACACTTGAAGGTCTTTAACCTGTAGGATTTTTTCCATGATGTTACCTCCTCAGTTTCGGATCAAGAGCATCCTGCAGCCCATCACCCAAAACATTAAATGCAAACATAGTTAACGATATAAATAAAGTTGGGAAAAACAATCTCCACCAGTATCCTGATAGAATCGTAGACAAGCCATCATTGGCCATGACTCCCCAGCTTGCATGCGGCGCTTGGATTCCAAGGCCGATAAAGCTTAAAAACGCTTCTGCGAAAATGGCTGATGGGATTGTAAGAGTCATTTGAACAATGATTGGCCCCATGGTATTTGGTAAAAGATTTTTGCGAATAATCCTTCCTGTTTTCGTTCCAAACGTTTTGGATGCCAATACAAATTCATAGTTTTTAATTTGCAAGACTTGTCCCCGGACAATTCTTGCCATACCCACCCATCCCGTTATCGACAGCGCTAAGATGATCGTTGTTAACCCTGGTCCAATCACTACCATGACTAAAATAACAACAAGTAAATAAGGAAGACCATACAAGATCTCCACGAATCTCATCATCAGATTATCTGTTTTTCCTCCTTTGTAACCAGCAATCCCTCCATAAACAACACCAATAATAAAGTCAATAAGCGCGGCAACTAAACCAACAAATAGAGAGATACGGGCACCGTATGCTGTTCGTGTAAATACATCTCTTCCTAAATCATCTGTCCCAAACCAATACTCACTGGATGGCGGCAGATTTTGAGAGGTTAACTTTTGTGTTTCAACCGAGTGAGGTGAAATAATTGGACCAAAAATGGCGAATATAGCTAGGAAAATCAAAAACGCCAATCCGGCCATTGCCAGTTTATTTTTTAAAAGCCGGTACCACGAATCTTTCCAATACGACAAGCTGGGTCTAACGACAGCTTCTGCTTCTGATTGATTTTGTACCTTAGGGACAAACCATTCATCAGGAATACCAGGCGAAATATTCTGTTCTTCCTGTTTACGCAGTTCCATTTACTTCGCCTCCTTTTTATGGAGCTTGATTCTAGGATCTAATACTCCGTATGCGAGATCGACTAAAAACAGCATGAGAATCAAAATCGCACTATAAAAAACGGTGGTACCCATTATGACTGGAAAATCACGGTTATTGATACTATCAACAAAATATTTGCCCATTCCCGGAATCGCAAAGATTTTCTCAATTACAAACGTCCCAGTTAAAATACTTGCAGCTAATGAACCTAAGACAGTCACAACTGGAAGAAGAGCATTTCTTAAAGCATGTTTAAAAACAATTTTAACCGGTGATAATCCTTTTGCTTTTGCAGTCCTTATATAATCCTGTGTCAGCACCTCAAGCATACTTGAACGTGTTAACCTCGCTATAATCGCCATTGGACCTGTTGCCAAAGCTAAAATTGGTAGTACCATATGTTTCGGGCTTGTCCAGGTGGCAACCGGAAAAATCGGAAAATTAACAGCTAGTTGTTCAATTAAAAATGTTGCCATTACAAAGTTTGGTATTGATATCCCAAGGACAGCAATACTCATCGAAAGATAATCGATTATTCTATTATGACGAAGTGCGGCAATTATCCCGAGTGTAATTCCAGAAATGACCGCGAGGATAAGAGTATAAAATCCTAGTTCAAAACTAACCGGAAATCCCCTTCCCAGCATTTCATTGACAGTCTGAGATGATTTTTTGATAGATGGACCAAGGTCTAGGCGTAGTAGAGCAGATAAGTAGTTTCCGTATTGGACTATGAGAGGTTCGTCTAGATGATAATAAGCTTCGAGGTTTTTTTGAATGGCTTCATTGGTTGTTCTTTCTTCATTAAATGGTGAACCCGGTACCGAGTGCATTAAGAAGAATGTCCCGGTAATGATGAGCCAAAGAGTAATAATCATGGCTATAAATCGTTTGATAAAATATGTATTCATGCTTTATCCTTTCTTAACAGTAGGCTTTTTCGTAAAGATTGTTGTTAAAATCCTAAAGCCGATTTTAACGCGGAACAAACTATTTTGTGCTTGAAATTAAGTTTGCAAGCTCTTTTCTTAACATTGAAGGTATTTGCAACAAATCATAGCTCATTCAAGCTCATTTAATCTCCAATAGCAACAAAGTTTAAGAAAAGAGCTTAACAGAATGTAGTTCTCATCGCTAATTCAGTCATGACAAGCATTGCTTGATACGCTTCCAATATATCTTTGGCTTGAAAACGGACAATCGTTGTTCCAGGTACGATTTCTGTTCCTGGCATTAAATTGGCCCACTCTGCTTGTCCATAGTTAGCAAATTCAATTCCAAGCATTGGTCGATCAGGAGGAGTAAGTGGTTTTACAGTTTCTTTATTTTTTAATGCGAAAGCCGTTTTTTCGCGGAGAAGTTGTCCTGCCTTAACAGGTGTTAAAGATTTTGCTGCTGACCGTGAAATCGACTCTTTTACGATAGCGGTTGTAACATTGGGAATAAGCGTTTCGGCCTCAATTGCCGCGCCATCATCACCAGCTACCATTAACACAGGTACATCAAAATATCCAGCAACATAGGCATTAAACCCTAATTCTCCAACAGCGACATCATTAATGTACATATTCCGTACTCCAAAAATCATTGAATGAGACATGACTCCTTTTAAAGAAGCACGGGCATGGTAGCCAACAAAGATTGCCCCATCATATGTTTCATCCAAGCCTTGAACCATCGAAAAAGGCTTCACGTCACCAGTAATAAGTTGAGTATCAGGATGCAGTCTTTCAATTAACAGGTTATTCATTTTTGAGTGGCTGTCGTTTACAACTACCTCCTTCCACTTTTTCTCAAAAGCTGTCGTTACTACATGGTTTGCCTCATCTGTCATGATGATTCGGCTCCGTTCATAATTATGCTTGTTAGAATCGACATGGGTATGGTCAACAAGACCTGTTATTCCTTCCATATCTACGGATACATATAACTTCATCTTAGACCTCCTAATTTAAAATCTTAATTTTCTTAAAATTATAAATTATTATTCTATTTTTTTCAAATTATTTTTAAAATATTATTTCAAAATGGTTCTTACCGAAGATAACGTTCAAATCTTGGTGCTCATTTTAGGATTTGAAATATAAAAGAAAGGAAATATGATTAATTTGAAACTTTATCTCCACTCACCTCGTAGTGTTAAAGTAAGTGATAGAATTGAAAGTAAGTTCATTTTTCTACATAATAAGATTTATAAATGAATATAGGAAACTAAACTTGATAAGGAGTGGAACGAATTGGGAGTTACGCTTAGTAAAGGACAAAAAGTTGATTTAACAAAGTCACATCCTGGTCTGCAAAATGTCGTCGTTGGTTTAGGATGGGATATAGCACATAATGGTTCTAACTTTGATATAGATGCCTCCGCCTTTTTAATAGGAGCTTCTGGAAAGGTTCAAAGCGATCAGGATTTTATTTTTTATAATAATCCATCTGGTGGTAATGGCTCTATTAATTATAGCGGGGATAACCGAAATGGCGCTGGAGAACGGGATGATGAACAAATCCGAATTAATTTACAAAGAGTACCAAGCCATATCCATCGAATTGCATTCACCATTACGATTCATGACGCTCAAATGAAGCAGCAGAATTTTGGACAAATCTCTAATTCATACGTGCGCATTTTCAATGAACAAACAAATGAGGAACTACTTCGTTTTAACCTTGGCAGAGATTTTACTGTTGAGACGGCCATTGTTGCGGCCGAACTCTACCGCCATAACGGAGAATGGAAATTTAATGCGATTGCCAGCGGTTTTCAAGGTGGACTAGCAGCTTTATGCCGCAATTTCGGCGTAAGTGTGGATGACCCGGCACCGACAAACACACCGCCAGTTCAACAAAATTTATTTAACAACAATCAAAATCAATTTAACAATCAGAACCAATATAATAACCAAAATTCATACAATCAAACTCAATTTAACAATCAAAATCAATACAGTTCTAACCCATACCAGCAAAACCAACAGCCGCAGCGAATCCATTTACAGCCGGAATCATCCTATTCACAGCCAGCTTTTGGATATCCAACCCAAACCTCACACTCAAGCACCAATCGTACATATGGGGACGATATTCATTGCCCGCGCTGTAACTCCTCAAATGTTCGAACAGGACAAAAGGGATTTGGTTTGGGTAAAGCTGCGATCGGCGGTTTAATTCTTGGGCCAGTGGGATTACTTGGTGGATTCATCGGTAAGAATAAGTTGAAATTTACGTGTAACAGCTGCGGTAACTCATGGTCACCAAATCAAACGGACTATACGGAATGGGCAAATCAATCAAAACGAAAAGCGCAAGAGTTGTTTAATCGGTACAAGAGTCAGGACGTATTAGAAGCAGTCGTAGCCGCTTGTGCATTGGTTTCCATGGCAGATGGATACTTGGACGCAACAGAACGACAAAAAATGGTTGAGTTTATTAATTCAAGCGAAGAGTTACGCGTATTTGACAGTAATAAAGTCCTCCAGAGATTTAATTACTTTGTATCCAGAATCGAAGCTGATCGTATAATTGGCAGAGCAGAGGCTTTCCGTGCACTTGGAAAAATAAGATCCAAGCCTGAAATTGCCCGTTTAGTGGCTCGTTACTGTATTGCGATTGGCTATGCAGACGGCAATTTTGATCACAATGAAATGCAAATGGTCAGCGATATTTGCCGCGAACTCGGTTTAAATCCTGGCGAGTTTCTTTCATAATAGATAAAAACCTCAATCTGATCATTTGGATTGAGGTTTTTACATAATTATTTTTTCCAGACTCGTTTGTTTTCCACTCGTTTTGTCAGACCCTTTGAATCTAATCTTTCTAAAAACGGAATCATATATTTGCGTGAAAGATCTAGAATTTCTTTTGCATTGCCCACTTCAAACTCATGACCTGTATCACTTCGGAGTTTTTCGACTGCTTCTTTAAAGACCTCTCCGTGATAAGCAAATTGCTCATCCAAATGAACCACTAACTCCTGCTCTTCAAGAAAACGTCTTAAATCAGCCTCTAGAGAGTCAGGTATACCAGAATCTGAAAAATAATCCTTATAATAACGAACTTTGAGCCCGTCCTTCTTTAGTTCACTCAGCATATTTTCGGTACGTTTTATCCAGCTTTTTGGTACATGTGGCACAAAGCCTGTTAACGAAACAAACTGTTCTTTTCGATAAAATGTGCCATTTGCAATCCCGTTTTCAACCACGAATTCAAGTAACGATTTTGGGAATCTTTTTTGCATGGATTGCAAAAGCTCAGCCTTATTCAAACCAAGTTTCATGGAATGCGTTTGATGGAATTCTTGCAATCGGTCATAGATGTCATCCTCGATTGAATGAATTAACATCTTGAGTGTATACTCTTTACCATTGTATAAAACAAAATCATCATCTTCTAGAAACTCTTTCAATGTTTCTTCATCTAACGCTGTGCGTTTGATTAATTCACCTAGAGTCAAGCTTTTTGCTTCAAAAATGGCAGCGGTAATCCGTTCCTTTGGAGATCCTGCTTTTTTCTTCTCCAACTCTTCAATCGTTTGATTCCCGAATCGGTATTTATTTCCTCTTGGATCAATCACCCAGCCGCCGCCAATCGTTTCTTGCGGGCTTGGACGTCGTAAAATAAACCGATCACCCCGTTTAGTAAGAATTTCTTCCTCCAAACGAAGCTGACATAATATTTCACCATTTTCTTCTTTAAGCTCATTCCTGTCAAAAAAGACGATACGTCCCATTACCTCCGTTGTTCCGATATGGAGTTTAATCGGCATCCTCTGTTTAACCATGTGTTCAAGGTCTTCAACCACACGAATTGCAACATCCACTGTTTTAGTCACGATAAAATGCTCCGACGAAACCAAAACATCACCACGTTCTAGATCCTCTTTCGAAACCCCTGAAAGATTAATGGCCGTACGCTGCCCAGCATATGCCTTTTGCGCTTGCTTATGATGAACCTGAATCTGCCTTGCTTTTACTTCCAGACCATTTGGCATAATCTTAAGTGTTTGTCCCTCTTCTACCGTTCCTTCATAGACCGTTCCTCGAACAACAGTCCCCTGACCCTTAACGGTAAACACCTGGTCAATCGGTAGGCGGAAAGCCCCTTTTGCATCTCTCATTTCTTGCTCTTTAAGCGTTGTAATGGTTAAATCTTTTAATTCATCAATACCCTTTTTTGATAGGCTGTCCACTAACACAAATGGTGCACCCTCAAAGACGCTTCCTTTGAGTTCTTCTAAAATATCATCTTTGACAAGCTCAATAAATTCTTCTTCGACTCGGTCAATTTTTGTAATCGCAACCAGCCCATTTTTCACACCTAAGAATTTTAGAATTTCCAAATGCTCGCGTGTTTGCGGCATTACCCCTTCATCTGCTGCAACAACCAGTACAACTAAGTCAATTCCCGCAACCCCTGCAATCATTTGCCGAATAAAGCGCTCATGTCCTGGTACATCAATTACGGAAATTTGAATTTCCTGATCCTCATATAATGGAGCAAATCCGAGTTCAATCGAGATTTGTCGTTCTTTTTCTTCTTTTAATCGGTCCGTATCTACATTGGTCAGGGCTTTTGTCAATGAAGTTTTCCCATGATCAATATGCCCTGCCATGCCAATTGTAAAATATCGTTTTTCCAAAGTTGCCACCTGCTTTTTTACGTCTTCCTATTTACTTTATCTTTAACAAATTGATTGTACAAGAGAACATTTTTAGACAGTTATATGGGCTCCAATTGCCCCGCAATATTCTCCTTTTTCTAAAAACACCGGTGTTACTCCTACCATATTCATATAAGACTCAAGAGCCTGTCTTAATGGATTATTACCAACAGTGGTACTTCCGATGATGACAGCGCTTTTAACCTGATGAATAGTTGCTGCCTGTGACGTTAATAACACAATCGTTTCTGCTATCATATTGGAGAGTGAAGCCATCCGATCTGCTTCTGAAGATTTCAGTCGAATACCCTTTGCAAAGTTTGCCGCTGTTAATTCACCGCTAATGGGACTTTCACCTGATTCATATATGTCTTTTACCATCAGGTCCACATTTCCTTTATTTCCTTCTTCTGTGAGAACTGTGAGTTGATGGTATCCCCGTACTTTTGTTAGTAGTGATCCAAGACCTGTAAACGTCCCCCCGCCAATTCCGCTGCCAAGAATCCGCTCTACCTTGTCGCCTTTCACTACATGCCAAGAGGTTCCGGTTCCAATGTTTACGATTAAATAGGTTTCTCCAATACTCTTATTTTCAGCTTCTAATAAAAAACGTGTACCCTCATAGGTTGCTTGAAACTCAGGAATAATCACACTCTCGGGAAAATACTTTTTCTGTATAACACTGGATTTTCCACCAGTTAATGAAACTTTTAAGGATGGCACAGACAGTTTTAGCCATGAAATCGCTGAATCCTGCTCGTTAATGGGAAATTTTTTAAAGTGCATTCTCTCATTTTCCTGATAAACCATTTTGATTAATGAACCGCCAGCATCAATACCTGCAGTGTTCCGCTGCATTTCTCCCCACCCCTTTAAAACGACTAGTATAATTACTAATTTGACAATCATCCTCATTTTCCTGCTTTTCTTTTCACCATTCCTCCACATTCATTCCATTCCAAGTATCTAATAATACGCTATGGTGAATAAAAGTACTTTTACAACAAAGGGAGATTTCAAATAATGAAAAAATCTTTGCCAATTATTTTAGGATTGACCCTGTTAGTGGGATGTCAAAATGCTGAACCTAAGCAGAACCCGCTTATATCCTATTCAATCAAGCTGGGGTTATTTTTCAAGGAAAGAATCTTAAAGAGTTAACCACTTATCTAAAAAAATTAATACAAACTATAAAAACCAGAACAGTTTTCTGTTTTTTTTATTGTTTTGATTCAACCAAGCGATAATAGATAATAAGAAAGGTTTGGAAAAATAAATAAAAACATATAGAGTACACCATTTGATACCTATTCTTATAATGAAAAACTCCAACTTTGTGAAGTATCCATTCATAGCAAATTGAAAATATTGTGGCAATGGATATAAAGAAAACAATATATTTATCGCTTAGACAGAGCTTTTTATAAAAAAAGAGAAAAAAATAGCCGTAAGGTGGATAAAGGAGATAGACCACGAGATCCATGCCAGTATATTTAGGACCATCCATAATATCATAATAATCATATGGCGTGACCCCAAAAGAGTTATCCATGATACTTGCAACTGTTAAACTGAAGATTTAAAGAAGTACAGGCCGTGGAATACGTTAATTAAATCAAGCGATACAATAATCAAGCTAAAAAGTAAATAGAACAATATTTTTTTAGGGCGGGGGCTTCGATAAATCAGCAAGGTGAAGCAAGAAATCAATAATGGCACAAATATATTTTTAAAAATAAGAACAGCAATAAATAACTCCGTTTCTGTCGTCGTTTTCATCCACTTAAATGTATCGAACAAACCTACATAGGTATGAGTATTAATTAGACAGCTTAGTAAAAAAAGAAGTGTGACCTCTTTAACAGAGGCATGCTGGTGAATTCTATTAAATAAAAATAGCCCAATAAACGTCCAGCTAAGGAAAAAATAAAACGTTACAATCATGAATATGTCTCTCCTAATTTACAGCAGCCTCTTTTATCACATCTTTAGCTTAAACCTTATCTGTTAAATCATTCATACACCTTCATAAAATAATCAACAAAAAAGAAGAATTCTTTAAAAATCCTTCAAATTCTTAAAATTATGGTTATTAGTTTAGGATAGTGTTCTTATTTTCGAAATCTATCTAATAACCAAAATGGCACATAAAGGATTAAAAAAGTGATAACTGCAATGACCTCCAGTGGAAACATGTACAGTGGCCATGGTCCTAAATAATCCAAAATGGAGGGGTTAACCGGCTTTTCGGAAATATACATATAGTTTCCTTCAATAAAATAATTCAGTAAAAACACAAAGAAAGTATAGATGTTAAGGTACAAGAAAGCTTTCCATACACTCTTTGCTGTTGGTCTATATTTTTCAACAAACACAATAAACATGTTTGCCACTACTATTCCACCATGCGAAATAAAAAAGTGAACATAACGGAAATGTGGAAACGTGTAGGAACTTATATCAGGGGTAATCATCGCCTGCAACGCACTGCCAACGCCTGCAAAATAGGTGAATTCAAAGAGACTATAGCTCTTAGTAAGCAGTAAAGCAGCAGATAAAAGGATGGAAATACTGCTTAGATGGAACGGCAGTGAATATTGAATAGTCCACTCCTCGATACGCCAGAGCCAAGCATGCAGACTAACTTCTGAAATGATTAAAATTGCCGCTAACCCCGACCTGACAATCGTATTTAAGGGCGCCTTCCTCAGAACTCTTCGAAATAGAAAGATTAAGACAATAATCCCAACCAAAACAAGTAATGTCATGCAATGTGTTAATGAAAATAAAATGAATACATCTCCGCCATCAGCCTGAAAATATCTTTCCATCTTATCACCGTTCTATTGTGTCTAGTAAATTAACGATATGTTGACGTCATTTATTATTTACCGTTATCATCATTACTATAAAATATAGGAGGCTATTTCATGTCTGCATTCGTTTTTATGGCTTTGTATCGTCCGAGACCTGGACAAGAAAATGAATTAAAAGAAATCCTTACAGGACATATCCCCGTCCTCCGCGAAGAAGGCTTGATAACCGAACGTGAATTATTAACACTACAAGCTGAGGATGGAACAATTATTGAAATTGCAGAATGGAAGTCTAGTGAGGCAATTGACAAGGCTCATCAATCAGAAAAAGTAATGGCAGTGTGGGACCAAATTGGTGCTGTAGCTGAACTCACAAATCTATCATCGCTTTATGAAGCGCAATATCCTTTTCCAAATTTTAAAGCCATTTAGTTTAGTGAGTACAAAAAACACGAGAGATTCCTAATGAACTCTCGTGTTTTTTTTGAGTGACCGTGAAACTTAACTCTTTTACCTTTTCGGTCACTCTAACAGCAAACTTATTAATTTGTAAAAACAAATTCCGTGCGGCTTCCGGATTGTCCTGCAATAACCTCTAGTCTAATATCAATTCGTTCTTTCAGTTCTGGGACGTGGGATATGATTCCAACCAAGCGTCCGCTGCTTTGGATGTCCATTAATGCTTCAATCGCTTGATCGAGGGATTCAGGGTCAAGTGTGCCAAAACCTTCGTCAATAAACATCGTCTCTAATGAAACCCCGCCTGCATAGTTTTGGACTACATCCGCTAGCCCAAGGGCTAGTGACAGTGAGGCTTTAAAGCTTTCCCCACCCGATAAAGTTTTTACATGACGCTCTTGCCCAGTATATTGGTCAAATACTAGAAGCTCTAACCCACTTTGAACATTCCCTTTTGAACGATCTGTTTTCCTTAGTAGCTCGAACCTTCCTGCGGTCATCTTCCTTAACCGGACATTTGCTTCTCGTAAGATATCGTCTAAGAATGCCGCAAGTACGTAGCGTTCAAATGTAATTCGATACGTATTTTGTCCTTTGGCAATTTCGTGCAGATGTCCAATCAGCTTATACCGTTCCTCTAAGACCTTCATTTGCTCATTAATTCTTTCCACATTGTTATAGATTTCAAGGTTATCCCGTCTCTTAACAAACAGGTCCGTCCGTTGATTGGTTAGCTCTATAATTTCAAGTGCAAGCTTCTCTAAGGATGTCTTTAACCCCTCAACATCAGGCTTCTTTACATCTTGTAAAAGCTCGGTTAATTCATTTAAGCGGTCTGAAACTGAGCGTAACTCTTCACGATAACTGCGAATTTCATCTTCAATAATCCTGATTTCATTCTCAGTTTTCTTAGATGAATGATAAAGACTGTAATTTTCAAATCCTTGTTCTGCAAGTTTCGTAACAAAGATTTCTCTCTCTGTTTTAAGCTCCTGCTCTTTGCTTGAATGGTGTTTAACTGCGTCTTGCAATCTGGCAGTTTCAGCAGATTGTTTCTCTTTCACCGCTTGTAATCGCTGTTGTGCTTCTTCTAGTCTTTTCACTAACATTTCATGCTGGTTTTTTGAGATTTTTAGCGCCTCTTCGTATGCAGTCTCGGTTCGAAGATTCTCTGGGATTACCTTCATCATCCTAGATAGGTTCGTTTTCTTCTCGGTAACGTGTACAGTCAGTTCGGTTACATGAGCTGAAAGCTGTTGTATAGCACTTTTTAAAGCTGTTTTTTCCGAATCACTTTTCTCTAAGTGTTTGTCAATTTGATCAAGCATTTTGACTTGTTCATTTAGCGCTTTTTGGGCATTCTGAAGATTATTTTTACCAACAAAAATCTCTGACTTTGTTACATGCAAATCGGTTTCCTTAAAGTCTACCCGATAAGAGCGTATTTCTTTTAAAAGCTCATCACAGTTTTCCCGTTGTGTTTTTTCAATCGATTGACTTTCAAAAAAGAGAGATTCTGCTGCTGCTTTTTCTTTTTCCAAAAGAACAGCCTGCTGTTTTGCTGATTTAAGATCTTCTTCATTTGGGATAAGTGCCTCATCCGCTGACGCTGGTGATGGATGATGCTCCGAACCACAAACTGGACATGCTTCACCCGTTGTAAGTCGTGCAGCTAATAGAGATGCTTGTCCATGCAGCCATTTATTCTCCAATTCTTCCACAAGTGCTTTTGCATCCAGATACCTAGCACTTGTATTTTCGAAATTCCCAGCTTTCAATTTAAGATCCTTTAAAGCATTTTGATGGCGTCCCAGATAGAGTTCATATTTTTCCAAGCGTTCTAGCTCGGCTTGCATTTTTTCTAGCTGTCGCTCATTTTCTAAAAACTTCAGCTGGCCCTTCTCAATTTCTGCTTTTTTGTCCTGCAGTTTTTTCACCTTGTCTTCCAAACCCTGAAGATTATTTTCAGCTGCTACTTGCTTTTCCTTCGCACTTTTGAGGGAAGCTTCAACTAACGCTGACTCCTTTACTAAAGCAGCAAAAGAATAAACATCGTCCTTCATATTTATTAGCTGATTAATAACCTCCAGTGCTGTTTGACGCTCCCCTTCACGCTCGTTTTCTGCCTGCCACTGTTGTTCATACTGTTTAGACAGAACATCAAGTTTTTCTATTTCACTTTGGATGGAGGTTACATTTTCCTTTAATTGATCCAATTCCCGCTTTAACCGGTGGCATAGCTCTTCTTGCTGTGCTAATAGCGCTGCTTTATGCGCAAGCTGCACCTGTTTTTCTTTTTCTGCAAACATATCTCCTTGTGATTCAAGTTTAATTTTTTCCTCTTTTAATGCTTCTCTTGTTTGGATTTGTTTTAATATGGTTTCAGCTTCAAACAACTTGCCTTTTAAGGCATCTTGTTCCTGCTCCTTTTCTTTCAAAGAGATGACCAAGTTTTCTAACAGGCTTTCCATACCATTGATTTCATCCTGCAAGAGAGGCATGAGTATCATATCATTTACACTGTCTGCTTCTAAATATCCTTTAAGTTCGTCATTGGTTACAGCTTGGATCCGGCGAAGGTTTTCATTTCTAGTTTGATCCTGCATTTCAACTGAATTTTTTAACTCTGAAGATTCAGTCTTAAGCCTCTCTTCGACCATCTTATAAATCTGTGTATGGAACAATCGCTGTAAAATAACCTCTTTATCCTTACTATCAGACGTTAACAGCTTTCTGAATTCCCCTTGAGGAATCATTAAAATTTGGCGGAACTGGTTGCTGTCAATCAGCATAATCTCTTTAATTTTTTCCTCAACATCATTGATCTTAGTAGCAAGTAATTTCTTTTCCCCGTTCGCATCCCAGCTATATAGTTCTGCTTTAGCAGGTAAAGTTGTGAATCCCTCGCCCTTTTCCTTTTTTTTAGGCTGCTGCGGAAGCCGGGTAATCGAATAAACTTTGTTACGGATCGCGAAGTCAAGTGAGACCTCTGTTACCAAATCTGCTCTTGCAAATTGGCTTCGGAGTTCGGGCCCGTTGCGGTCCTCGCCACTTGCTTTTCCATATATCGCATAACTAATCGCGTCAAAAATCGTTGTCTTACCGGACCCTGTTTTCCCAGAGATAACAAACATGGTGCGATTACCCAGCTCTGTGAAATCAATGGTTTCGACATCTGCATATGGACCAAATGCCTGCATGGTTAGTTTTAATGGTCTCACTTAACCGCCTCCTCTCGTAACACCTTTTCAATCACTTCTGCCATAACTTCCTTTTTATCGGAGGAAAATTCAGCGGTTGTCATTTCCGTATAAAATTGCTCAAATAAGTCAAGCTCAGACTTTTTCTCATTTCGTGTAATGTTGAATGACTGCTTTTTCTTCAAATCCGTTATATCTATTTTTCGTTCAAGGTGTAAGACGTTTGGATAAACTTGACGTAATTTATTGATTGGATCTAGGAGTGCACCATCATCGAGTAAGGTGATTTTCAAATAATCATGCAAACGTTGTTTTTCATAAAAGAAAGGATTTAGTAACTCCTCTAGATGTCCCTCGAGTTCACGCATGTCATGTGTTGGATTCAACGAGCGGTAACGATGAGAAAAGTTTCCTTTTTCATCCATTTCGATAATGGAAATAGATTTATTTTGTTTCGCTTCTGAAAACGAATATTTTAATAGAGATCCTGAATATTTAACCTTGTCATGTTTGATAGCGTCTGGGCTGTGGAGATGACCAAGGGCTGTGTAGGAAAAAGGTTCAAATAGCTCAGCACCTACACATCCAGAACCTCCAACGGATAGAACACGCTCGGAGTCTGATGTCTGTCCCCCAAGCACGAAAGCATGTCCTACCAAAACGTTTGGTTCATTAGGATTCAAGTGTTCCTCCATTTTTCCAATCAGTGCCTTCATCGCGTCCTGGTGGGAATGAATAGAATCATCCTCTAGCAGCTGACGTACCACCCCGGGTTCTGCAAACGGAACTAAATAAAAATTAACGCCGTTAACCTGTACGGGCTTAAAACTATTTGTTAGCTTACCAGATAAGTAGAATTGGCTGTGCTTATACCATGAGCTTCCAAATGACAGTCTTTCAGCACTGTCATGGTTTCCAGCAATCGCAACAACTGGGGTCTTCAGCTCAACATTGATTTTAAATAATATTTCATCTAATAGATCAACGGCATCGGTTGGCGGTACTGAACGGTCATATAAATCACCGGCAATTACGACGGCATCGGGCTTTTCTTCTGCAACAATTTCTACAAATTGATTCAGTGCTTCCCTCTGGTTTTCTGTCATGTACACACCATGTACTAACTTTCCTAAGTGCCAGTCAGCCGTATGGATAAATTTCATATATTTTCACCCCATCTTTATTCACTCATAAATACTATTATAGCAAAATACCATCTTATGTGAGGTTGGAAATCGTAGAAATAACAGGTAATCCTGGGTGGAGGTTTTTTAAAAGGCTGTGTTAGACTAGGCTTGTTGATTTGCGCTCCAGGCGCTACGCTTTCCGCGGGCTCGCCCGTGAGCCTGTCTAGCTACAGCGCCTAGACCCTCGAGTCGCTTCGGTCCTGACGATGAAGTCAAAGAGCGACTTCAACGCCAGGCCCTCCAGCGCTTGTCGGGTCTGGACAAGGCGCTTCCGCTTTTCCTTCTCCTCGGTCGTGCCGACCTGCGGGGTCTCACTCAGCTCGTTCATCCCGCAGGAGTCGAGCGCCTTCCGCTCCAATCAACAGGTTCTAAAATCATCAGAAATCCATTAACACAGCCTTATTTATAACGCAAAAAACAGCCCGACACTTTGGTCGGGCTGTTAAATCATTGGCTTCATAAATTACTTTTTAGTTACGTTAGCAGCTTGTGGTCCACGAGCACCTTCAACAACTTCGAAAGATACTTCTTGACCTTCTTCTAAAGTTTTGAAACCTTCAGTTTGGATTGCAGAATAGTGAACGAATACGTCGTTTCCGTCTTCAGCTTCGATGAATCCGAAACCTTTTTCAGAGTTAAACCATTTTACTTTACCGTTTTTCATGTAAAAAAATCCTCCTATTGGCTTAAAGTAAGCCATGTGTAAAATTCACCAAATTACAACGTGATAGCTTTACTTCCACTTTCTTATCCAAACTTCAGTTAAAACTTGAACAAGCTTTGTAACATAAATCTAATCTCGTGCAACGGCTGTCTAAAATTTAACATTTTTTAGCTGCACTGTCAATAAAGTACTATAGACAAAAGCCTACAAAATTCGGGGTTTACAAGGTATTTCCACCCAAATTCTCACTTTACTTTTCGTGCTGATTACTGCTAGGATTCGTGACGATAATTTGGTTTCTATCGATCTTGCCAAGTTTACATTTTATATTCTTGATGACATCTTTAATGAGTAATTCTAAGCTGATGTAGGTTAGTGATGGGAAGTTTGCAAACAGCTTTTTGACCTCCCATTTCAGTTCGTTTTCACCGCAAATACTATGGCGGTTGATTTGATCTACTTCATTCTTAATGATGGCAAGCTGTTTTTGTTTTTCATCTTCAGGCAATTGCTCTATTCGCTCTAGTCGGTCAAGAAACTCCACAGACTTTTCGATTTTCAGTCTTACTTCATCATGAACATCCTTTGCGATAATATGATTCTTGTATTTAAATTCATTTAACTTTAGAGCAGAATCATAGGTCGCTTGTACTATTTCCTCTCTCGTCATACTGTTGGTTTCATAGCTCAGCATATTTTTCCAGGATGACTGCTTCATAGCTTCTCGGAAATCTTCGAGTTTATGGCAAAATTTCTTATAACCATATTTCTCTGGATTTTCAAATGCAGGACTGCCTGGGTCTAGGAATGGTGAAAGTGGAGCGACAAAATAAGAAAATCGAGAATCTTCGCCACACTCTTTGTGAATAACTTCACAAAAATCAACATTTCTCATCGCACTTTCATAACTTTGATTAGGGATCCCCGTCATGAAAAACAAGTCAATCTTCGCACAGCCATGCTTTAATGCAAATTGGAGCATTTCTATCACCTTTGCATTTGTACATGGCAGCTTTCCATTATATTTGCGGATGTCCTCATCTGCAGATTCAAGGGTAAGCTCGATACTATATTTAGGCATAGCCTTATTTAATCTTTCAAAAAACTTCTCATCTGCGTAATTAAACAATTCAAATACAATCTCGTTCTTTAGCTTCATGTTTGACAAGCCATCTAAGAATTCATCAACGTACTCCTTGCCGCCCTGTCTTATATCATTCAATAAAAAAATAGGTGCCCGTGTAAACCTTTGAATCAAGGAAATATCTTCAAGCATTCTTTTAGGCGAACGCATCACCAGCTTTTTCCGATTACAGTTTAACTCATATGCGTCCTTAGAGCCCCCGCAGATTAAACAGTTATAGTTGCAGCCTTTCGAGGTTAAGATTGCTGTATTGGGATACTGAATCCAACCTTTATAAGGCAAAGCATCTAATAGATTAAAATATTTAAAGACCGAACCGATGATATAGCGATACCCAGGTAAATTAAACTCATCGAGACTGTCGGGCACATAGGTAACCTCGTTATAATAATATTGATTATTACGCTTCCAGGTCAGATTAGGTATATCTGCAAATCCCGATTCTTCCTTTTTCTCAAGCTTATTGAGGAGCATTAGGATTAATTTTTCCGTTGTATCACCGCGAACCACAAAATCAATACACGGATATTCGATTAACTCCTTATGGAAATAGGTGCTGGATAATCCCCCGAACATAACAGGCGTATCTGGGTGATATTTCTTAATGATTTTTGCTAACTCTACACTTCCATGTGCATGGGGAAGCCAATGTAAATCAATTCCAAATGACTTTGCCTTGATATTTTGTATTTTCCTTTCAACATCAAAATTTGGATTTAACAGCATCCGATTGGCGATATTGACAATTTTTACTTTTAATCCAAATCGTTCTAAATAATCACCGATACTAGTCAATCCAATTGGATACATCTCAAATACAGGTGATGATGGAACTACATCGCTGATTGGACCGGTAAATAGCATTTCTTTTCTGAAGTCATAGACTGTAGGCGGATGCAGTAGTACCAAGTCGTAAATCATTAAGATCACTTCCTAAAGTTCTAAATTTAATACACCTTTATCGTAATATAAGAATCAAGGAAAATGTTGGTTTAAATATTACAATTAATTGAGAATATATAAAAAAAACGTAAACCTATAATTTAACGTTAAAAATCCGAAGAATGTTATTTCTTCGGCTCTAATGCTACTTCCTCATCCTCGTCTCTAAACTTATCTAATATAGTAATCGTATCCACTAAATGACTATTAAAAATCTGACGAGCTACCGCTAAAAGTTCGACAATCATGGGGTCTTTAAGCGTATAAATGACTTTATTTCCTTCCTTTGTACCAGAGACAATGTTTTTGCTCTCAAAACTTTTTTTAAAAATTTCCAGTTGTGTTGTCCCTGCTTTCTGTGTTATATTAATTGAGCGATGAGCTGAGTTGTGTAAGTCGAGAAACATTCCTTTATGGAGCGCACTATGTGGAGTGTGGTTTTTCGCCTCAATACGCAAAAAGACGTCTTGCTATATGCAGACGTCTTTTTTATTTGTTTTCGATAAAATTAGCACTTTTTTCCTATTTCTATTAAAATAGATTTATAAAGGATTAGGAGGGATATTATCGTGAATAACCATGAAATTGATTACAAAATTTATGGGGATGATATGCAGTTCGTAGAAGTGGAACTTGATCCGCAAGAAACGGTTATTGCTGAGGCTGGGAGCTTCATGATGATGGAAGATGACATACATATGGAAACGATTTTTGGGGATGGGTCTGGTACTTCAGGCGGCGGCGGCCTGATGGGCAAACTATTTAGTGCCGGTAAACGGGTTATTACCGGAGAAAGCCTATTCATGACTGCTTTTACCAATCAAGGTCATGGAAAAAAACACGTATCCTTCGCCTCGCCGTATCCAGGTAAAATCATACCAATGGATTTAAGTGAGCTCGGTGGAAAAATTATTTGCCAAAAGGACGCCTTCCTTGCGGCCGCCAAAGGGGTTTCTGTTGGAATTGAATTTCAGCGGAAAATTGGTGCTGGGTTCTTCGGTGGCGAAGGGTTCATCATGCAAAAGCTTGAAGGAGATGGACTCGCTTTTGTTCATGCCGGTGGAACCATTACAAAAAAGGAACTACTTCCAGGGCAGACCTTAAGAGTGGACACCGGCTGTTTAGTGGCCATGACCAGTGGAGTCGATTATAATATCGAAATGGTTAAAGGAGTAAAAACTGCGCTTTTCGGTGGCGAAGGGTTATTTTTCGCTACTCTAAGAGGTCCTGGGTCGGTTTGGATTCAGTCCCTTCCATTTAGCCGACTTGCCAGCCGCGTCTTTGCAGCTGCACCACACCGTGGCGGAGGAAAAGACGAAGGCAGCATCGCAAGAGGAATTTTTGATATGTTCAATGGCGATTAACATCAGAAACCGTAAAAAGGGCAGAATCGATTCTGCCCTTTTTACTTTTTAGAGTTTGTTTTTCCCAAGGTAATCAGACAGGGCCACCTGTAAGGTCCCCTTTAACTCGGCGACGTGCTCAAATGAAACCCCCGAGTTAATAACGAGCTTTACAATTTCTGGCCGAAGTCCAGTTATAACCGTATTGCAGCCCATCATTGAGACACCATTAATAACGCGAATGAGATGCTGGATAACTTCGATCTCCAACACCGCTGCACCGGAAAGATCTAATATTAACGTATGAATATGTGAATTACCAATTTCCGTAATCAATTTTTCTTCAATCGTACTCGCTCTAAAACGATCAATTGCACCAATTAACGGCAAAATGCTGATATCGCGTGAGATTGGAATAATTGGAACAGAAAGGTTCTCTAAGAGTTTTCTCTGAGCTTCTAACAATTCATCCTTGTACCTGCTATATTGGATAAAAAATGAATTCAAAAATTGGTCAAATTGCCGATTGATGTTTTTTTCCAACGTAAAATAAAACTCTGAAGAATGATCATTATTTTTATTTATATCAAAATTATAGAGGAAATCCCACACCGTTCTTCTTATTGCTTGTATCCATTCCAATTTAAACGCTATGGTTAATGAATACTTAGCCCATGCCATTCCTTCCTGTTTTGCGAAAGAGATTAATTCATGTTCACGTTCCTCTACAATCAGTAACACGAGTTTATGTGCGTTGCTTAATAGATTAATATTACCAATTCTATGTATCTCATCAATTTTATCTTTCACATTTATGGCTTCTTCTAGAAGACTATTCTCAAAAATATCTTTATTTGCTAAGAAATATTCCTTTATGGATAAAGTTTCTTCATAGGTCAAATTCAACTTTTTTACACCTCTATTTTGCGAGTCAGCTCGAACAGGTATTCGTAAGGTAAATTTCGTTCCTTTATTGACTTCACTCTCGACATTTATTCTGCCGCCATGCTGATACACGGTAGAAAACACTTGGGTTAACCCCATTCCGGTACCGAGGTCCTTGGTTGAAAAAAATGGTGTACCCAATAAAGATAATTTTTCATTTGGGATTCCAACTCCCGTATCTTCTATACATACGACTACTTCTTTTCCTTCAGTGAAATGGCTGATAGTCAATGATCCAGATTCATTCATGGATTCCAGTGCATTTTTAATTAGATTAAAAAATGCCTTTTTAAACTGATTTTTTTTACCATAGATCGGTGTATTTGTATCATAATAACTTGTATTTACTTGAATATCATATATTTTATCTTGAAATAAATTTAAGATAGATTCCAATTCCACTGCTATAAGAAACGATTGGGGTTCCTCATTCTCTTGATCAGGTTTAGAAACCTGAAGGAGATCATTCAATGTTGTTAACGCATTTTCTAATTCCAATTGAGCGATGTTAATGTACTCAGGATTACTGTCATGCTCCAGTAATTGCAAAAACCCTTTAACAGCGGTTAATGGATTACGAACTTCATGAGCAATACCTGCTGCAATCTGGCCAACTGAAGCCAATTGTGTTAAATGCTTTTCACTTTGACATGGTATGGGATTTAATACTTTCAACGTAACAATTCCTCTCTCTTTATAAATTTTCTAGCAGTTTGCTAGTTGAAATTATTATTTCGTCTCTCTAAGCACAAATATTACCAAAATATTCGAAAAATAGACAGGTTACAAACTACTAGTATATTCCCTGAAAAAGGAAATTACACTTCGTACTGGAAGATAAAAAGTACTATTTTACAAAAACTTTACCATATAAAATAAATGCAGCCGGTTTGGCTGCACTAAATTAACTTAATCCTTGTTCCTTGCTCCAAGAACCTTGGATTTTTCGAATAGTAACAATTTGTCCTATATGATAGGCGTTATGAAGTGTGATACTAGATATAGATTCTAACCATGTTTCTTTTGACTGTTCACTAATATATTCATCAAACTTCTCATCATCACTTTTCTCAATAGTCTCATACCAATCGGTCATTTCTTGATTAAATTGTGTAAGACCTGCTCCCACTTGTACTCTTTTAGATAGGTAAAAGTGCTCTCATTATTACCTCCATCTTTGGATTTTCACTGTTTTTAAAGCGGTTTAGGAACCGTTTATTCCAAAATACTAAATGACTAATAATTTCCCAAATAGAATTCTCCGAATACGATTTTTTCCAAAGTGCCTGCTCCGGAGTTAATCCTGCCTCCGCTTTTTCAAACGAGACAAACCAGTGGCTTTTTTTATGACAGCAAAGAAATTGTTCAAGTAATACATCTTTACGATTCATCAGGCATTTCTCCTCAAAATAATTTTTTTATACCCTTTTATTTTCGACTAAATCACTCAATAACCTTTATTCCAAATGTAGTTGTTTTAGTTCCTCATTTGCTTGAATTCTTTTTAGGTTATAGGATTGCCAAGGGATAGTGTTTAGATTGGCTTCGTTTTTCCTCTCTAGCAAAATATTTTTCAAGCCCGGAAGCTGAGGATTTTTTTCATATAACTGGATTAAGCCTAGGATACCTGTGTAGGATAGACTATTTAGATAATGTACATCAATTTTCCCGCTTTGTTCATAGCGTTCAAGGTTCTTTGTTACAATAATTTGCTCAATATTTATTACGTTCATCAGGGTGTAATAAAGCAAGGCACTAATAAAATAAAAGTGGAATAGTGATAATTTTTCGATCCAAATTTTAATGAATGTATACATGAAAATGACAACAAGAAAAATCATAAACGAATGCGCCATTACCCTGATAAAAGTAAACCCATAAGCTTCTTCATATATGCCTAATCGCAAGAAGGCTGAACTTAATAACACTGCACTGGCCAAGACAAGGGCAGTGAGCATTACTTGCAAGAGTCTTTTTATAAAGCCTATCGCTCTATCAACAAAGGTTAAAACAAGAATCGTAATGGTAAGGTTGATGAGTGTAACAAATAATAATTCGAAAAATCCTTTTCTTGCATATTCTGCATAGGTGAAATCACCTTGCAATGTCCCGCTAAAGAAGTATTTAAATTGGACAACAGTAAAGAGAACATATACCGCGTTTATTAATACAAGCACAGTAATGGTGATGATGGCATCCATTTTGAACCATTGTTTATCAGCATTATGAATAACGGCATTGATTTGTTTTTGGATAAGAGTCTGCAAGAAACTAAAGAAAGCAAAGGTAAAAAACAAAACCACAAGGATTCTAACTATTATTTCACCGTCAAGCACCTCAAACCATTGTGGAATGTCCCCCATCATTTTTTCAAATTCTGTATCTGCAGACATTAATAACATTAAAACAACAAACAAGACGGGGATGGAAATCAGAATGCCAATCCCGACTTTTTTCCACACTTGAAACCTGCTTTCCTCTATTCCTTGTTTAAAAAACGTACCTATATATGATGCAAAAACGAAATTATACTTTATAGAATCCAGGAATTTCGAAAACAAATAAGAAATAAAGGCTAGTTTGTTCCAGCGAATACTTTTCTGGCTTGTGATCACAACGAGATGAAATAATACAAGTGCTGGAATCCCAAAGATATTCAAAGCGTAAAAGAATAGATTATCATTAATAAAATAGCCTGCTGCCAGCAGCCAGATACAGATAAGGACAAGATATCCGAACCGCTGGTGAGTGTAAGTGAATCCTCGGAAACGGTAAAAAAACAACACGTAAAATGCGGTTAAAAACACCAGGTAGGATATCCCGATTTCGGCTCGAAAAAACGCTTCCTCCGCGATAATTCCTACAACAATACACATGAAGAAAAACAACCAATCATTTTTACCTAATTTCAATTCCATAAACTATGATACCTCCTCATAGAATTTCTATATACATAGTTTTACTATGTATATATGTAAAAAAAAGCTGCTTATATCGAAGCCTTTCGCCCCCATCGATATCCAATCCAACTAATTGGATATAAGAGGATGGTCAACATGATACAAGCAATAATAAATGTTTTCGTTAAAAGAGGTTCGAACCAAGAATGGGGAATGATTTCAAATACAGTTAAGACCATTAACATCAGATTTGGAATTAGTGACAGTAAAAAAGTCTTCTTTAGCAGTGTTCTTCCTCCGTGTCCAAAGCCTTTCCCAATTTCGTAGCCGAGCAACGCCCAAAAAAACATATAAATGAAAGCAATTAAGGCTGGGATCGCCGTTAAATGACTCCATACCACAGAAAGCCAATTCCACTGAAATAAATTATGGAATAGCGTCAATAGGCTGCCACCGCCAAAAAAGAGAATATTCATTAGAATAAAAAGCCATTTCATATTACTCGGAGTGACAGAAAGTTCCTGTTTCCACATAGCTGCGATTTCCTCAGGACTGCCCAATCTCGAAATAATTCGTTCAATTATTTCGTTTTCATCACTACAGTCATAAGATTCAAGAAGAATTTCTTGAATATGTATTTCATATTCCATTAGAATACTCTTCTTATCTTCATGGTGTCCAAGACCGTTTTCCAGTTCTTCTAAAAACTTATTCTTCGGCCGTTCCATGCTTTGATCTCCCTATTACCTTGTTCATCACCTTCACAAAGTCCTGCCATTCACGGGTTTTTTCATTTAATACTTCTTTTCCTGCGTCCGTAATTGTGTAATATTTACGTGCAGGACCTTTCTCCTGCTCCTGCCAATAGCATTCAATATACTCTTGTTTTTCAAGTTTGTGCAGTGCCGGATATAATGTACCTTCTTTAACACTTAGGTCATTATCACTTCGCTGTTCTAATTCCTTTACCAATTCATAACCATACATATCTCTTTCATTTAGCAATTGGAGCAAGATTAACGATGTACTTCCTTTTACCAATTCACGATTAAACATGTTCTCACCTACCTAGAATTATTAGGTACATAGAAATTCTACACTATATAAATGAATTTGTAAAATAAAAAAAGTGACGATTCTATCAAGTATCATCGTCACCTTTGATTGCTATTTCTTTACCTTTTTCTGTTTTTGGATAAACTCGTCACGTTCACCGCCATCGGATAGCTCCTCTGAAAACTCATGGTTAACACTTTGATCACGGCGCTCAAAAGGTCTAACAATTCTCGCTGGGATATTATTATTAGGCGCTGCTTGTTCATTCCAATCACTCATATTATCACCTCTCTCAATTAGTTTTTGAATGAAAATAAAAAACATACAGATTCACTACTTGCATAAATATTCCATTTTTTCATCAAACTAACTAAAAACAGCGAGGTGAAAAACATGGGTTTAATTAACTCCATTAACCAGTGGAGAGAAACAAGATATCAAAATCATGTTTCTTATATGAAGAATCAGGACAAATGCCCTGATTGTTATGGGAGAGGCTTTACTGTTTATCCATATAATGAATTTGCTTATTACAACTCCGTGGAATGCCCGGGTTGCCAAGGCAGTGGAGCTTACTCAGTTTGGGATCAATTAAGGTAACGAAATAATCTCTTCACCGTGTTAAATGGTGAAGAGATTTTTTTTCTAAACCAGTGGTAAGGCAATCGTAACTTTGCTATAATTTCAGAATATTCATTTCGTATACGTTGAATACATAAATAATCATAGTTTATTTTTAAGTTTTTTTACTGGAGGTTTTTAATTTTATGTCGAATTCACTATCTACACAAAAAGTTTACTCATCAAAATTAGATCTTTTGCAAACTGAAGTGGCCATTAAACAAACGAAGGATTTCTTCGAAAGCTCCTTAGCAGAGGCCCTAAATTTAACACGTGTATCCGCCCCTATCCTATTAAAATCTGGAAAAGGTTTAAATGATGATTTAAATGGTGTGGAAAGAATGGTATCCTTTGAGGCTCTAGATATTAAGAATGCCAATATTGAAATTGTACAATCATTAGCGAAATGGAAAAGGATGGCTTTAGCAAGATATGGCTTTGCCCTGGGTGCTGGCCTTTATACAGATATGAATGCCATTAGAAGAGATGAAGTATTAGATCATTTGCATTCCATTTATGTCGATCAATGGGATTGGGAAAAAATTATTTCAAAAGAACAACGCAACATGGAGACGTTAAAATCTGAAGTTCAAAAAATATATCAAGTCTTTAAAAACACAGAAAAACATTTACACGAGCTCTATCCTGTACTGGAGCCTGTCCTGCCTGAAGCCATTCATTTTATAACCACACAGGAACTTGAAACCATGTACCCAGAGCTTTCACCAAAAGAACGAGAAGACAGGATTGCCAAAGAATTTGGTGCCGTGTTTATCATGCAAATTGGTAGTCGGTTACTATCTGGAGAAAAACATGATGGACGGTCTCCAGATTATGATGATTGGTCCTTAAACGGTGACATTATTTTCTGGTATCCTCCTTTAGAACAATCAATCGAGGTTTCTTCAATGGGGATACGTGTAGATGAAGATGCGCTTAAAAAGCAATTAAAGATTTCTAACACTGAAGACAGAATGTCCTTAGAATACCACCAAGCCGTTCTAAACCGTGAACTTCCTTATACCATTGGCGGAGGTATTGGACAATCAAGGATATGTATGTTTTTTCTTCAAAAAGTTCATATCGGCGAGGTTCAGGTTTCTGTGTGGAATGATCAAATCATTGAGGATTGCTCAAAAGCGAACATTACTCTATTGTAACTTCTCTTATCTCGAATAATAAACAGACTTTCTGGAGATTTATAAAGATAGTATGTTTGTATCTTTCTCTGGGGGTGCTTTAATGTCTGTTTTCGTATACCAGACGTTTATTATTAAACAAGATAAGTTTAAAGAAGCGATAGACAATTTAAGAGAGATAAAAAAATTCAGAAATGAAAATTATAACCATCATGTTGAAATTCTTACACCTATATCTGGTGAAGATCATACCTACGCACTACTGTCTACCTACGATGGATTGGGAGAAATGGAATTAGAAAACAAAAGGCTATTTGATGATGATGAATATTTAGAGCTTATTGGTCCTTTTTTTCTAGAAAACATCAAAGAAGGAAGCATGTATACGCAGATATACCGAGGATTAAGTGATAAAAAGAGTGACAAACAGGATGATAAGAAAAAAAGCGAGAAATAACATATATAACCGCACGGTGAATATCACTGTGCGGTTATTTTATTTTAAAAACCCCATGCCATTTGCCTGACTTTCTTCCATATGTTATATGTAAAGCAGGTATAATTTCCTATCACTTTCCTCCCTCCAATCTACTTAGTTTAAAGCCTCACTACTAACAATCCTACACTTGATTTCTGCTCCCTAATTAGTTTATAAAGGGGGAACTTCAATGACTGGAATACTGATGATCTTAACTGTTTTGTTATTTTCATTATTTTTTGGATTAGGAATTATTTCGCATTTCAAAAAGTCTGGCGGGAAGTGGATATCCATACAGCATACAATGGACCATTGATACAATTGATTGGCAGCAGCCTGCTGTTACAGGTGATTGTTTCGAAAATTTAAACAGGAGCTAGCAACGGAGACATCATCCTTATGCATATTGGCGGAATCAATACTCCTCTTGCCGTTGATAGGGTCATCCCGATTTTAAAATCAATGGGCTATAACTTGGTACCCTAACAGAATTGCTCAATCTATAATACAAATAAGGGCACCCATTAGATTGGGTACCCCTTCTGATTTCTATTTTTATATAAGTACTAATCCCTATCCAGTAGTTCTTCTCCAGCAATCCCGGGTTCTGTCATTTCATAGACATTCAAAATAATATCTAATTCCTCTTCTGTTAACACATCATATTTTAAACATAATTCACGAACAGATTTCCCGGTAATGACAGCTTCCCTGGCAATTCGTGCTGCTACTTCATATCCAAGGTGTGGATTGACTGCAGTTATAATCCCCACACTCTTGTCTACATATTCTTTTAAACGCTCTTCATTTGCTTCAATGCCGGCTAAGCAATGGTCCGTAAAGACACGGAACCCATTGTTCATAATACTAATGGATTGAAGCAGGTTAAAGACTAATACAGGTTCCATTACATTTAATTCCAATTGACCAGCCTCTGAGGCAAGACAAATCGTGTGATCATTCCCAATTACCTGAAAGGCAATTTGATTGATTAGTTCAGGCATAACTGGATTTACCTTTCCAGGCATAATGGACGAACCTGGCTGGCGGGCAGGCAGTCGAATTTCTCCCAGGCCTGCGCGTGGACCTGAAGCCATTAAACGAAGGTCATTGGCTATTTTCGACATATTCATCATACACACTTTAAGTGCAGCTGAAACTTCTGTATAGGCGTCTGTATTTTGAGTCGCATCCACGAGATGCTCCGCATTTACAAGTGGGAAACCGCTAATTTCAGCAAGCTGTTTGACTACATCTTTTATATATTTAGGGTCTGCATTTAATCCTGTTCCAACTGCAGTAGCTCCCATATTTACTTCCAATAAATGCTCCCGAGTATGTTTAATTCGATTAATATCACGAGTAAGCACCCGAGAGTATGCCTCAAATTCTTGTCCTAGACGGATAGGAACGGCATCTTGAAGATGAGTACGGCCCATCTTAATAACCTTCTCAAACTGAACGGCTTTTTGTTTAAAGACTTTTTGCATATCTTCCATTGTGACCAGTAGGTTTTCTAATAATGATAAAGTAGAAATATGTATAGCCGTTGGGAATACATCATTTGTAGATTGCGACATATTTACATGTGTATTCGGGCTTAAATGGAAGTAATCACCTTTTGCGTGACCAAGTAATTCAAGTCCTCTGTTGGCAATGACTTCATTCATATTCATGTTCATGGATGTACCCGCACCGCCTTGGATCGGATCCACGATAAATTGATCATTCCACTTTCCTGCAATAATTTCATCGGCTGCCTTTATGATGACATTGGCAAGGTCTTTGTACAACCTTGTTGTGTTCATATTAGCGATTGCTGCTGCTTTTTTTACCATTGCAAGCGCTTTAATTAGAGATTCATGAATGCGATATCCTGTAATAGGGAAATTCTCCACTGCTCTTATGGTTTGAATCCCATAGTACGCATCAAACGGTATTTCTTTTTGTCCTAGGAAATCCTTCTCAATTCTTTTCTTGTCTGTTGACATCCCATTTCATCCTTTTCTCGTAAACTATCAGTTACATATCAAATGTAACATAAAAACTATTGAAAGGGGACAAAAAAATCTCAGGAACTCCGCCCCTGAGATTCTTCCTCATCGGTATAAAATTAATGGATGTCCCTCTTCTTAAAACGTCCACCTCGAACTTCGGATATGTCAGCAATCGCCAAGAAGGCATTCGGATCAATTTCCTCAACAATCGTTGTGAGTTTCGATTCTTCTAGTCGAGTAATGATACTGAAAATGACCTTTTTATGGTCACCGGTATAGGCTCCCTCACCCTTTAGGTATGTTACACCACGGCCTAAACGAGCATTTACGGCATTTCCAATTTCTTCAGCTAAATCGCTGATAATCCAAACCGATTTGGATTCTTCGAAGCCGTCAACCACTGTATCAATTGCTTTAGCGGCAATTACGTAAGCTAATACGGAGTACATAGCTCGATCAAAACTGAACACAAATCCTGCTGCACCTAAAATAAAGATATTGATAAACATAATGATTTGACCAACGGAAAATGGGACCTTTTTGGTTATTACGAGTGACAGGATTTCTGTTCCATCCAAAGCACCACCGAAGCGAATAACAATTCCAACTCCAATTCCTAATATCATGCCTCCGAAAATGGTTGCAAGAAGAATATCATCGGTAAAAGCTGGTACTGGGTGAAATAATGTTGTAAAAACAGATAAAACAATAATTCCATAAACAGTTGATATAGCAAAGGTTTTACCCATCTGCTTGTATCCTAAATAAACAAATGGCAGATTTAACACAAATAGAAAGATACCAAGTTCAAGGCCGGTTAAATGAGATAACATAATCGATATACCTGTTACCCCGCCGTCAATTACCTTGTTTGGGACTAAAAAGATCTCTAGACCGACAGCCATTAATATTGCTCCGAGAGTAATGGATATCGCTCGAAAGATTTTTTTACTGAGAGGGAGCTTTCGATGTTGTACTTGTCCGTTTACTAATTCTGTCACAAAATCACACCTTATAAAAAATTTATAAATAAAACCAAATTGGAGAATGAACTTTACTACTAATTCTCTGACTAGGTTATTATTACCAACTTATGTAGCCTTCATGAATCAAATATTATTAACTATCATTATACCATAAAATCGATTAAAACTGAATTCAAGTTCATATTATTACGGAGCATACGACTAGATAACTTGTATAAAGAATTCAGCCTTCTCTTACTATCCATTAGCAGGTCTTGAGCAGTTTGCAGGGAAATCTCTTTGAATCTTATCTTCGTTCCGGGTTGTGATTGAGCAAGACGCGGGATATCTGCAGCTATCACACTTCCTATTCTAGAATAACCTCCCGTTGTTTGGTGTTCAGCCATAAGGATGATAGGCTGCCCGCTTGCAGGGACTTGAATTCCACCTAAAGGGATGGCGTCAGATATAATATCAGCCGTACTGCTATGTTTAATTTTGGACCCTCTAATTGATATCCCATTCGATTTGACTGAGTGGATATGGAATATTCCTTCGTTAGAAATGTTTCGATTCCTATTTTAGTAAATTTATCAGTATGTGGACCAGCTATTACTCTTACCGTTAATGGATTCGTATATTTTGGAATCAGCTTGGTGTGCAGAAATCTATTTCTTCTAGTACAAGGATTTCCAAAAAGAGTATCCCCCTCTTTTAAAGCTCTGCCTTCAAAACCTCCAAATTTTCCTGTTAAATAGGTTGATTTGCTGTTAAGTACAAATGGAACATCAATTCCACCTGCCATGCTTATATACGTTCTTGCGCCCTCTTTCAGCTCTCCAAACGAGAGGATTTGCCCTTTTTTAATGACGATGCTTTTCCAACGTGGAATCTCTCGCTCATTAATTTTAGGTGATAAATGCCCACCACAAATGGCAATAGAGACATCATGTAAAGCCATCAGGACTGGTCCAATAAACGGTGCTTCCAGTGCAGCCTCCCCTAAGTCGTTTCCAACTAATAAATTTCCCATTTGCAAAGAATAAGGGTCCATGGCACCTGAAGGGCTAACGCCAAATTCACGGAAACCGTACCTTCCAAGGTCTTGTACAGTTGTTTGCAATCCAGGTTTTAACACTTTAAAGATTGGGGTCCTCATCATCTAGACCAATTCTTTCTTACATGTATATTTTCTTTTGTTAAAACATGCCTTAATTCAATAATAAAATCTAAAGCAGCAGGTTCATCACCATGGACACAAACGGTATCTGCAGTAATAGCAATATCCGTTCCATCCGTTGTTGTAACTTTTCCTTCTCTTATCATTCGAATTATTCTTTGGGCTGCAATTTTCATATCTTGAATCATGCTGTTAGGATCTTTTCTCGATGTCAATGTTCCATCAGGCTGATAGGTTCGGTCTTCAAACACTTCCTGTCCCGTGATTAAACCTTTTTCTTTTCCTGCTTGGATAAGTTCACTTCCGGATAGTCCAAAAAGGATTAAGCTTGAATCATAATCTGCAACAGCCTGTGCGATAGCGTCAGCAATCAACCGAGATTTAGCAGCCATATTATACAGGGCTCCATGGGGTTTAACATGGACGAGCTTTACTCCTTCGACCTCCGCAAATGCACTCAAGGCACCTACCTGATAGAGAGTGAGATTATAAATTTCTCTAGGGGATACGTTCATTTCCCTCCGGCCAAACCCCAATATATCAGGTAATCCAGGATGTGCACCAATATTAACGTGATGTTTTTTGGGTATTTGTATGGTTTCCATCATCACATTATGATCTCCCGCATGGTAGCCACAGGCAATATTTGCAGATGAAATATGCTTCAAAAAATCTCTTTATCATTACCAATTTTAAATAACCCAAAACTTTCTCCAAGATCACAATTGAGGTCTATGGAACACATGTTGTTTGCTCTCTCCTTTCTTGTAAGTCAATACTTCATACTTTTTTGAAGCAGCCAGTTCTTTAATGGTAAGAAACTCTCCATAGTCTACAGGGAAAAAGGAAACATAATTCCCTGCAGACAACAGTGATGGATTGTCATTCTCGATATCAAATAATGATAATGGGATTATCCCTATAATTCTCCAGCCTGAAGGGACCTCAGCCGGATAAATTCCGGTTTGGTCGCCGCCAATCCCCACAGAGCCTGCTGCAACCTTCGCTCTTGGTATTTCTAAACAAGGCGATGAAATTTTTTTATTTAATCCACCAAGGTATGGAAAGCCTGGTACAAAACCAATCATATGTACTTAATATTCCTTATTAGAATGTATGTTAATAACTTCTTGTTCAATGATGTGATTGTACTCTGCAACAAATCGTAAATCTGGTCCAGTTTTTCCCCCATAATAAACGGGAATCCTGTAAACAATAGGGCTTTCTAGTTTCGATTCCTTGGCTAATATCATTACGGAAAAAACCATTTTCTCTAATTGGCTATACCTTATTTTGTGGGATCATAAAAAATCGCAATAGAAGTATACGTTGGGACATACTCGATAACACCATCAATCTTTTGACGTCTAAAATTTTGTAAAAAGTGATTGATTTGGTGATGAGTACTCTCATCAATTTCAGTACCAAATGAAATCCTGATTGCTGAATCTCCCAGTGGTACGATTTCAATATTCATTTACATCACCTATTTTAAAACTATTTGTTAAATTACTATATACTTTATTTAATGCAATGCAATGAAATAAAGTAATAAAAAACACTCTGATCATTAAAAGACCAGAGCGTAAATATTTTTAACTAACTTTTTCACCAACCATGTTGGCAGTTGTCTTTTCAACAGTTTTTGTTGTAAACCGTGGGAATCCAGTTAAAATCGCCAATACTCCACACACACCTATTAATATAGGGTAATAAGAATAAGTCAATATACTAACTGGAGAAATACTTGCCACACCAGCTGCAACAAGCATTTGAGCACCGTAAGGGATTAACCCTTGAATACTGCAAGAAAAAACATCAAGCAAACTTGCCGACCTGCGCGGGTCAATTCCGAACTTACCGGCAATATTTTTCGCAAGCGGTCCAGCAATAATGATTGATATCGTATTATTTGCAGTTGACAGATCGGTTAAGCTTACAAGTCCAGCAATGCCAAATTCAGCACCTTTCTTCGATTGAATCTTCCTTGTTACAAGATGGAGTAAGTAGTCAATTCCGCCATTATGCTTAATGACTTCCACCATTCCTGCAATTAAAATGGCCAGAAAGGAGATTTCAAACATTCCTGCCATACCATCGCTAATTTTTTGAATCAGTTCCATAAGAGAATAACTGCCATCGACTAACCCAATTAAACCAGCAAACAGTATTCCTAATGTAAGGACCAAAAATACATTTACCCCTGCCAACGCAAAAATTAGCACACCTAGATAGGGCAGAATCTTGATCCAATGAAAGGATTGCTCATTGATATTGGCTTGTTGGCCCATTGTTAATACCGAAAGAATGATACATGTAATAATCGCTGCTGGAAGGACAATAAGGAAATTCACCTTAAATTTATCTTTCATTTTTGTCCCCTGTGTCCTTACAGCCGCAATCGTCGTATCCGAAATAAACGACAAGTTATCACCAAACATTGCACCGCCAATAACAGCTGCCATTGATAGTGGAAGAGAAATATCCGTTTGCTCACTAATACCAACTCCTATTGGTGCCAGTGCTACAATGGTTCCCATACTTGTCCCCATTGACAAGGATATAAAACATGCGATGACAAAAATTCCAACCATTAGCAGGTTTTGAGGTACCACAGATAACGCCAGATTGACAGTGGATTCAACTGCCCCCATTCCATTCGCTGTCTCGGAAAAAGCACCCGCTAACAGGAAAATCATCACCATTAGCATGATATTCGCCTCTCCTGCGCCTCTTGTGAAAATTTCCACCTTCCGATTAAATGTTTCTTTCCTATTCATTGTTAATGCTACTGCTGCTGCGATTACAATGGCCACTAGAACCGGAAATTTATAAAAATCGCCCGTGATGATTCCCGAACTGATAAATAATACTAAAAATACTGCAAAAGGAATAAGCGCCCATGGATTCCCTTTTTTAGTTGTACTCATGGAAAACACCCCTCTCTTCTTGTTCACATAAAAAAACCTCTTCCTACAAAAAAGAAAAAGAGGTGTACTATCTATTTTTACACGCATTTATTAGGGTACAATAATTTTTAGCATTGTGCAAGCTAATTTACTTGTTTTCTAGTTTTCTGTTTTTTCCTAATACGATAAAAAACAATGACTCCTACCAGGACTAGTACTATCCCGAGGAGGATATTTTGCTCCATATTCCCCTCCATTAACCCAGCAGGGATCAGTGATAACACAAAAAAGAAGATGAGATTTCCAAACATGGTCCCAACCATAAAATGTTTAAACTTAATCGAACTTAAGCCACTGAGAATATTGATTAAGCTTGTTGGTACGAAGGGAATAATACGGGCTTGAAAAACAAAGAGCAGCCCATTTTTCTCCATTTTTGATAATAGTTCTGGATTCGTTTTTTTCTGCACCCAATCATTAAAAAAATAACGGCTTCCAAAAAACCAGATTCCTGCCGCTATAATACTTGTAAACCAACTCCAAATTAGACCATTAAAGAACCCGAACAATGCGTAGTTTATTGTGATGATGATAATGAGAGGAATAATCGTAAATGAATTTTGGATCACCATAATGATAAAAGTAAAGAAGAACTTTGAAAATTTGGTATCTTTTAATGACATGATGATTGAATCCAAATCCCCGTTCCTAAGTAGTCGGAAGGTTTCGGTATTATGAATAACTAAAAAAATGATCAATATTATCCCTATGAAGCAAATTATTTTTTTCCAAATATTAATCACCTATTTTCATTTTAAGGTAATCTCGTAAGAGTAAATATATTCCTATACCTATCTTACCATGCAAAAAATAATCCGTGATAAAAAAAGATGCCACAAAAATTTGCGACATCTTTTAATCATTATAGAATTGAAAATTCTTCTACCAGTTCGCTAAACTTTTTCATGGCGTTTTCTATTGGCACTGGTGTGGTCAAATCGACTCCCGTCTTTTTTAACAGTTCAAGAGGATAATCGCTGCTTCCGCTTCTTAAGAAGTTTAAGTAGGTCTGTAATGTTTCTTTATCTCCATCCAGTATTTTCGTTGCCAAATGTATCGCTGAGGTAAAACCTGTTGCGTACTTATAAACGTAAAATGGACGATAGAAATGAGGAATTCTCGACCAGCCAAATTTCACTTCTTCGTCAAACACCACCACATCCCCATTGTATTCCCTGAACAATGCTTCATAGGTTTGATTAAACACCTCCACATTTAATGGTGTACCCTTCTCTGTAAGCTCATGTGTGATTTTCTCAAATTCTGCAAACATAACCTGCGTGAAGAAAGTACCCTTATATTGGTCAATAAAATGATTCAATAAATGCTTCCTTACCTCAAGGTTCTTTTCAGTATTCAACAAATAATTAATCAATAAAATTTCATTGACTGTAGAAGCCACTTCCGCGACAAAAATACTGTACCGCGCAGTAATTTGAGGCTGGTGCTGTGAGCTTAATTTACTATGAACACCATGGCCGCACTCATGGGCCAGGGTAAATAAACTGTCTAAATCATCTTGATAATTTAATAAGATAAAGGGATGAACCCCGTATATACCCAAATTATAGGCGCCAGACCGCTTGCCAGGAGTCTCACGGACATCGATATAACGCGCGTCCTTGAATTCTTTTAGAATGGATACATATTCTTCCCCAAGTGGAGCCAAGGCTTTTATCATGGTTTCATAGGCTTCCTCATACGGTATTACTTGTTTCACACCCTGTACTAAAGGAACGGACATATCATACTGACGTAGTTCATCTACCTGCAGTTTTGCCTTTCGGATTTCAGAGTACCTGTGAAGAGGCGCGATATTTTCCTTCGTCGCTGTTATGAGGTTCTCATAAACTTCTTTTGGCACCATATCGCCGAATAATGCTTTTTCTAATGCTGAAGGATATTTTCTGATTCTTGCCATCGTAACGTTATTTTTTATCGCTGCAGACAGTGTGCTCGCAATAGAATTTTTCAATTCAACATATGGTTTATAATAAGCTTTGTATGCCTCTCTTCGTTTCTCACGGTCTTCATCCTCAATTAATTTCGAGTACATTCCTCTTGTCAGCTGAACCTTCTCACCGTTGTTATTGGTTACATCACCAAACTTAATATCTGCATTATTGATCATTCCAAAGGTTGTACTTGGAGCAGACAGAGCTTCTCCTAATTGTGATAATACTTCTTCCTGATCTTTACTAAGGACATGCGTTTTGTAGCGAAAGGATTCGTATAAATCCTCCTCAAAGTACTTAAGGCCCTCTTCTTCAGCAATAAAGCTGCTTAAGGTTTCTTTATCTAATCCTAGTAAGTACGGCATAAAAAAGGAGGTTTGGGCACTTACCTTCACACTTAGTCCTTTGGCACGATCTAATAAGGATTGTGCACTTGCATTTCTTGTATCCTCATCCACCTTCAGCATGCTGTATGCATAGACATGATTAAAGGTATAGGATAACTCTTCTCTTTGTTTTAAGTATCGATATAGACTTTTACCGTCATTTATCGCTCCATCAAATTGCTTAAGCTTTTCCGCCATGTTTTCAACGAGTTGAAGATCGTTTTCCCATTTGGATAGATCAGAATAAATGTCTTCTAGGTTCCATTTTTCATTCATAGGTACATCTTTCCGAGAAGTATATGTATTCATAGCGCCCTCCTTATTGGTTAGCCTTATTAGTAAATATTCAAATCACTCTGGTTCTAGACCTTTCAAATCTTACAAGGTATGAACGTTAAAAGCACCTTGTTAGGTGCTTTTACTTTATCTTATTCATGCCTAAATTTCCAATGTAACAAACTGATTAATTCGATGATTAGCATGACAATGTGGGCACTTGACGGTTATTTCAACATCAACAATTTGTAATGTTCCGTTATTAGCCAAGCTCTTTTTAAGGACAATGACTTGATCCGTTACACTTTTACCTTTATAGATTGATGACAAATCCTCTACATTTTTTTCTCCACTAACGATTGCAGCATATTCATAATCCTTATTGCATAAAATACATGACTTAACACCTGTAACAACACTATTTGCAGCAGCTATTTGTAAATTCAATTGTCTCATCTCCCATCTGTCCTTCATTCATTCGACATTCAAGGAGCGTTTCCTTCTAATTTTTATGTAATCAAGAAAATTCATATTCTCCGACAACATTATAAAAAAATATGAAAAAGGGCTGTTTAGGAATCCCCTAAACAGCCCTGCAGATTAAAGCTTATTCTTCACTATCTTGAGTTGTATTGTAATTGTATTGTGTTCGATCAATTGGTGTAAAGTTTTCAGGAGTATAGAAACGTAATAGGTCTCCGTTTACCACTTTATCAGAAAGAGCCAGCTTATTTTCCACGATATTCTGAAGGTCTACTGCCTCCTCCATCCTCGTTTCATCAATTTCTAATCCTGTAGTGGAGTCATAGAACTTACCGCCAACAGATGAAATGGTTGGGCTCATAAAGCTGCCATCACGGAAAGGCACAAGGTCATCATGCTGTTCAGATAATAGGTCCGTACCGAACTGAACATAATCCTTTGTATCAATTCCTAACAAGTGAAGAACTGTAGGTAAGATGTCAATTTGTCCACCGTATTCGTGGTTAACTCCACCCTCCATTCCAGGTACGCGAATAAAGAAAGGTACACGTTGTAATCCTGCACTATCAAAATCCGTAATTTCTTTACCTAGAACTTTTTCCATTGCTTTATTATGATTTTCTGAAATACCATAATGGTCACCATACATAACAATAATTGAATTATCGTATAGTCCAGATGCCTTTAAATAATCAAAGAATTGTTTTAATGCCTCGTCCGCATAACGCGCTGTTTGGAAGTAGGTATCAACAGATTTATCACCTGTTGTATGCGGTGCAATCGTTGCATCTTCTTCAGCTATCGGGTAAGGATAATGATTTGAAACAGTAATAAACTTTGTATAAAAAGGCTGTGGTAATGATTCCAACATAGGAATGGATTCTTCAAAGAATGGCTTATCCATCAGTCCATACTCTGCTAAATCCTCAGGATTCATACTATAGAACTTTTCATCAAAAAAGTGGTTATATCCAAACGATTTATAAATTTCATCGCGATTCCAGAAACTTCCTGAATTTCCGTGAAAGACAGCAGACGTATAGCCATGAGTCGCTAAAATCGCTGGTGCTGCTTGATACGTGTTTAATCCTTTTGTAGTAAAAGCAGAACCCTGCGGTAATCCATATAATGAATTTTCAAGGATAAATTCAGCATCAGCTGTCTTTCCTTGGGCAGTTTGATGGAAGAAATTATCAAAATAAAGTGTATTTTGATCCTTTGTTAACGAATTAAGGAACGGTGTTACTTCTTCTCCATTCAGCTTGTAATCAATAAGGAAATTCTGCATAGATTCTAGGTGTAAATAAATCACGTTCATATCTTTTCCAGCACCAAAGTATGCAGGATTAGGCTCAGCATAATTGGATTTCGTATAGTTAATCACTTCAGTCATATCGTCACTATTTGCCATAACCCTTTGTGCAGAAGCTTTTGTACTTTTCACTGCATCATAAATCGTGTAGTTATACATCCCTAAATATTTGACGATATAGTTACGGTCAAATCCTCTTGTTAACAATTGAGGACGATCACTTTCAGCTAGTCCAAGATTACCACATGATATAGCCAATGATAATGAGAATACAGCAGCAACTTTCCTGCGATTCATATCTTTCATTTCAACCTTCACAATTCGAAAAGCAAGTAAAACAACTAAAAGAATGAGATCTATAAAGAATAAGAAATCATAAGGTCTTAAAAGTGTTACAACACTTCCGCTTACATCCCCAAAGTTTTGGGTCTGAGTTAAAGTTGGTAAGGTAATAAAGTCATTAAAGAATCTGTAATAAACCACATTTGCAAATAGAAGAAAAGATAAAAAGAAATCAATCACAAGTAATGCAATATATTTTTTGCGTCCTTTAAATAAGGAAGCAAATCCTAAAAATAGAAGTGATGATCCTAGTGGATTAATAAATAAAAGAATTTTTTGTAATGTATTTTCGATTCCTAAATCAAATTGAGTTAATTGAGCTAAATATGTTTTCATCCAAAGGAAGAAAACAGCCAAAAAGAAAAAGCCAATATATTTATTTAAAATACCCTGACTCCTTTGAGCTAAGTTATTCATTTTGTTGCACCTACCTTTTAGTAAAAAATATCATTTACGTTTTTATGAGTTTATAAAATCCATTAATCTATTATTTATAGTAACAATTAAATATGAACAATTTATGAACACAATTGAAATAAAATAATTCAACACAAATGAGTATTATACGCATTATTTTAAAAAAGTCAAGTTTGCTTATATAGCAGAAAAGACATGTGAAGCGCACATGTCTTTTCTGTAAGCTTATTATGCAGTCATCAATAATTCGTGATTAGCACTTCTCTCTCAAATAAGCCTGTCTGCTGGTTCTTTTGATAACTTGAATTAGTATAATTCATTTTTAAATCATGTATGTGATAACAGTGAGCCCAATTTTCTAATATCGCATTTATTTTTTCGCTTTTTTCTAGTACATTGGATAGTGCAAACTTTACCCCGTGATTATTTAATGAATCCAATAGCTTTAATAAACTTTTTTCATGTTCTTCCGTCCAGCCATTTTGTTCATTATACGTGGCGGTTGTAATTAGATAGGAGGGTCCGCATAAAGAAAATCTCCAGGCCCTAATTGATCGATATTTACCTCACAAAAATCTTTCTGTTGAAATGCTATATATCGGCTTTGCATGGCCTGCATCAACTGAAACAGATTTTCCCTGACAATGTTATTAAAATCTCTTGTTCCAACCGGAATGTTATACCGGCTCGACTTATTAAATCTTATCTGATTATTAAACCCATACATAATCAACGTGAAGAATTGTAAATCCAATGGAAATTTAGTTAGCGTATAATTGTAATCTTTTCTTAAATGAAGGTATTTTTCCTTATTATATGATCCCACTCCGTCTGTACTGTTTGCTTGATAGTAATCGTAGCCATTTTTCATTGTATCACTTAATTCATAGTGGGCAACAATTTCTTCTATTCCTGTAACAACGCTTTCATATGAATGGTTTTTCAAATAATTAAACAGGGATATAAGTCGTCCATTGATGTCAAAAGCAAAAGTTTTTTGTGAATCGATATTTATGGCAACATTTGCTCCTCCGGTAAAAAGGTCAACAAAATTATTAATGTTAGGTGGAAACAGGTTTGTCAGCTGTAGCAGGAGCTTATGTTTTCCACCCGTGTAGTTTAAAGGTGATTTTATGAATGTCATTTTCTTCACGATTGACCAACATGGCACACAAAAAGGCGTTCTTGATAATTTTCTATATCTTTCAATCCTGTTGTAAAATGCTTGTAATCTTGTTCATAGCTAATCGTTTTCCCGCGCTTTTCTAATGATGAAATCATCTCGATATCTGATATCTTGGCATTGGAACGGCCATCGCCCTTCTCCGCCATATTACTATAAGATACCACGATGATTTTAGCATTGGCATGTTGAATTAAGTCATCAAATGCTTCTGGAGCAGACTTTAAACAATATTTACTCTTGCCATATTGCCGGTCTTCTGAACTAATCTTCCTTGCTACTCCCTCAAGTTCCGGCTTTTCCCACAACGCTAGATTTTCTAAAAGATGATAGGAATCGACATATTGTCTTGAATTATAGGGAGTATCGATATAAAGAATATCCGTATTTATTTCTCTTACCAGTTCATTCGCGTCGCGTTGATAAATTTTATTTACCTGATTGGTTTCATTCGCAGGCAAGGCTGGCATCAATAATGTAATCGGGTTAAACATATCAAGATTCTTACGGTAGGCCTCGTAATGTCCCACGGTATTTGCAGCCTTGTCCAACGCATACATAAGGGAAGTGAAAAGAATAGAGAATTCCCTGCTGTTCACTTTGCCTTTTTGCTTTAATTCTTCCATATGTTCACGAACGTACCCAACTTTTCGAGCGTTTTCTATTGTGAAATATTTATCTCCATAATTGATGGAAAAGTAGTTATCTTCCATCACATCACATTCATTATAGGTTTGTAATATAGAAGCGACTTTATCCTTATCAAATGGTTCCGGGGAAAAAAAAGTGTGATAACAGTGAATGTTAGAATAGAGTAAATCATTTATTATAAGTTCTTTACCTGGTTTATTAAATCGATTACCGACTACACCCGTTCCGGCAAATAGGTCGGTAAATGAGTTCCACTCTTGAATAGAGTCATTTATTACATCTTCTATTAATGGAAGTAATTTTGTCTTCGCACCTAAATATCTTCGACTGTGGATGGCAAACTCTTTTTTCTGGTCAGTTTGCGAATTATTGGTTTGGTTTTTATTCTTTAAAGTCATGTCAATCCCCTCTTGTTTTATATTCTATCACACTACATCGAGGAGGTATTATTTTTAAATTTCAGCTTAAAAGCCCATGAATCCCTTGATATCCAAAATATATACCAAACAATACGAGGGAAGCACCCGAAACAATAGAGATGGCAATTAAACTTTTAACAGTCAGTAATTTTCGGAATCCAGTAGTGAGTCCTGCTACAAACACATCCCATATGGTCAAACCAAGAAAAATCATACTGCTATAAATTAAAAGAGATTCTGTTCCAGTTGTTTGGGCGGTTTTTGCTAGCACTGAGCCATATATCCCCAACCAAAATAAAACAGATAATGGACTTGTAATCGACATAATAAACCCTGTAAAGAAACACTTCATTAATGATTCTTTCTCTCTGCCATACGTTAGGGTAATGGTATTTGCATTCTTGATACTTTCGACTCCTGAATATATCAATATAAACCCGCCAAATAGCCAAAGAAATATTTGAATAATTGGAATCCCCAAAAATTGAACCATTCCTAAGTAAACGAGCAGCATAAAGAATCCATCTGCCACCATCGAGCCAGCACCAACCACCCACGCATGCCAAAAACCATTCTTTATTCCCTTATCTAACCGTGCCGAATTAACAGGGCCAATTGGAGCTGCCAGCGTAAAGCCCAAAATGAAGTAACTCACTAAAATGCTTATACTCAAAAATACCACTCCACTCCAACTTTATCTTAACTTGTACATTTTATGAAAAAAGGACGGACACATGTCCAAATAATCATAAATGTTCAAAAATATGAGGTTTTAACACGCGATTTGAGATAAATAATATATATCTATATATATGGAAGAAAGTCGATCTCTAATTAGGATTGGCTATTTATTTGTAACCAAAAGTGTATTAAATAGGTAAAAACGATAAAAAATTAATGAGAGGGTCTCAAAATGGAAACCCTATTGATGTGCTTCAAGAAAGGTGGCACTGTTAATGAATAAATTTTCATACACACTAAGGAGGGCAACAATGGGAATTTTAAGTGGCAACCCTAAAGAAGAGCCTTTACACTATGGCGAAGCATTTGATTTATGGTCATCATTATTGGCAGGTAATGGGAGGATTGCAGGATATCAAACCATGTTAAACCATGCTGGTGATGAAGATTTAAAGAAATTATTAGTGGAAGCAACTGAACTTTGCCAACAAGAAAAAAAGCAAGTGGAAGAACTTTTAAAAGAAAATGGCATTGGCTTGCCGCCTGCGCAGCCAGAACCGCCTGAAGCTTGTTTAGAGGATATTCCAGTAGGTGCACGTATTCCAGACCCAGCCATTGCTGCTGGACTTACTGCTGATATCGCTGCTGGACTAGTGATATGCAGTCAAATAATGGGTAAATCAATTAGAGAAGATGTAGCTTTGTTGTATGGGCAATTCCATACTCAAAAAGCTGCACTTGGAGCAAAAGTCCTTCGTTTAAATAAAGAAAAAGGCTGGCTCATTCCTCCACCATTACATCTAAATAAGCATGGCGATTGTTAATTTGACCACGAAAAAAGGATGGACACGTCAAGTGTCTCATCCTTATTTACATTACCGATTTAAATCACTGACACCAGGGCTATGCTCATTCGGCATTTCAGGCATTACTGGAACTGGATAACCTTGCGGCGGTGGTACCACTTGTAATGTTCCAGAATCCCTGCTTGGTGATTCACCTTGGAATATCGTACCAATTAGGGTTTCATCAAGTCTAAAGTTAAACTGAGCATTATGGAAGCCCATTTCTACATATTTACGGCATTCTGGATACTTATTTATGTCATAGTTCGGTACTGGGAAAATTTTACCCCAATCTACTCCCAACGTTTCTAGAGCCTTTGCGAATGCATTTTGGTGTGCATTGTCGCGGACAATTAAGAAAGCTAACGTTTCTCTAAACGTTTTATTTGAGCTCATTTCATATATCCGTGTCTTTTGCAGGACACCTGTTGATTCTAATACAACATTATCCAATAAATCACTGATTAAGTTTCCATGGCTGTATACATAGTTTCCATTCCAAGGATTACCTGCGGCATCAACTGGAAGTGAACTTTGAGCACCCATAATATAGTGATGTGGGTTTGCATGTTCTTTTACCGCTTCTTCTAAAGGAGCACCATTTGATCCTCCTGCACCAACTGCCTCTTCTCCCGATCCATTCAGGAGCTGATTAATAGTTGTTTGAACAAGTTCCACATGACTGATTTCCTCAAGGAAAACCCCTCTAATTAAATCACGGTATTGCTTTTGATTACCTCTGAAGTTTGAGCTTTGGAAGAAAAACTGCATCATCGTACGCATTTCGCCAAATCTGCCGCCCAATGTTTCCTGAAGAACTTTTGCTGCAGCCGGATCAGGTTTGTCTGGAACAATCATATTGATTAGGTCTTCTCTATAGAAATACATGCACATACCTCCGATTTAAAAATAAATTACTGATTTAGGTTTTCCAACTAATTGTCTATTATCCACTCTATTTATTCTGCCCTATGGCAAAACAAGCACCTATAATTCACAAGTAGACTAGTTTAACAAAAAGAGAACGAGAAGTATCTCATGTGTTATTTAACTTTTCACATGAAAGTGCCACCGGGCGTTGGGCTCGAAGATCCAGGTATGGACGGTGAAGGTGAATTCCAGTATGTATCACAACCACAGTAAAAAATGACTGAAAATCTTCATCCATTTCACTGGGATTAAATTATTCATTTTCTTTAGGATCCTCTTGATAATGTTCATTTAAATAAGGATTTTCAGTTGTAGCGAAGCTGACTGAGAGCAAACTCATTTCCGGATCTAGTCCATATAATCCTTTTGAGGACTTTTTAACATTTTCTCCGCTTTGAAATTGAGGTTCTTTATCATTTTCCTTCATTACTATCACCCTTTTCTTATTCACTTAATGCTTGCTCTAAATCTTCTATTAATGCATTTGCATTTTCAAGCCCTACTGCAAGGCGTATCGTCCCTGGACTGATATGTTCTTTAACCAATTTTCCTTCATTATTCCCAAGGTTAGGCGAGATTATTAGACTTTCAAAAGAGCCCCAGGAAACACCTATTTTAAAAACTTTCATCTTGTTAATTACTGCTTTTACATGATGGAAATCCGCTTGTTTTAATTCAATGCTCATCAATCCGCTATACCCTGACAACTGGCTTTTTCCTAAGCGATAATCTGGGTGTGTTTCAAGTCCAGGAAAATTCACTTTTTTCACCTTGGGATGGTTATGTAAAAATCTCGCAACCTTTAAAGCATTCTCTTGATGTCCTTGCATTCGAAATGGTAACGTCCTTAGTCCCCGGAGCAAAAGGGAAGCTTCATTTGGCGGCATAGCAGCACCCAAAAGCAAATATTCCTTCCTAAAAATGGTTTTTATGATCTCTTTACTTGTAACGATGGCACCACCAAGAACATCACTGTGCCCGCCAAGATACTTTGAGGCAGAATGAACGACGACATCTATCCCCTTTGTAAGTGGTTTTTGGTAAAGTGGGGTTGACCATGTGTTATCAATGATGGTACGAATTCCCTTCTTCCTTGATAAGTCTGCAACTTCATCAAGATTAATCAATCTGAATGTCATATCCGTAGGACTTTCTAAGAAAATCACTTTCGTATTCGGTTGCAAGGCCTGCTTAATATCTTCTGTATGGGTCGAGTAAATGACGGAATGGCTGATATTAAATTTTCCTAGATATTTCTATAGTTCCATGGTTGAAAAATAAAGATTACTGACACACAGCACATGATCCCCACTATTTACACTATTGATTAATGCTGCACTTATGGCTGCCATACCACTAGAAAAGAGTTCACATGCCTCACCGCGTTCTAGTACAGCGAGCTTCTTTTCTACAATTTCGACTGTAGGATTAGTTCCTCTCCCGTATACATAAAATGAATGTTCACTTTGGAGAGCGTCATTTAAAACGTCCACTGTTTCATAGGTGAATAATGTATTATGGAAGATCGGAGGAACGACAGCACCTTCAAAACGGTGCCTGTCATTCTCAAAGTGCATGCAGATCTTTTTATCCGTCTCAAAAGTATCAAGGTTTTCCATAGGATTTCCACCTCTATGACACTTACGCCTAATAGTAATCTGAAAAATATGGTGTCTGCATCTCAATTATATTCTCCAATATCTTCACAGCCGCTCCATCACCCTTTAAACGGGAAATAGAAGCCAAGTACGACGGTCTCTTATAACTTAGTAACATCGTTGTCAGTGTCTGTATATCAAGCGAAACAGCAGGTTTCTCCTCGCTTTGAATTAATTTGCCCTGGCCATCACCCGAAACAAAAAGCGTGAATATCCCTTGGTTCCATTCCAGCATGGGATCCTCCAGCTTAAGCGTTAATTTCCTTTCTGTTCCTGTCGCTATAAATGGATACTGCTCTATAAACTGTTTGGCATCTACAATTCGTGCCATAAAATAAGGAGAAATGGTTTCTTTGATATCCCCGTCTTCCAGCCAAAACGCTAATGGCTCATTCATAAAAATATTTCCGACAACCTTTGAAACCATAGAAAAATGGGCCCCAATGAAATTCCAGAGTCCAATCCGTGCCTCTTGATCCATATAAACCATTTCTTTAATATGGAGAACATCCTCAGAAATCCAATACAGCAAGTACCCATGTGGCTGATGTGTGTGATCATAATAAACAGCAGCCGTTAACTCATCTACATCCCATCTCCAGTATTCATCCCATGCTAAATCGTTTCGAATCATAGCTGCATGCATTTTACTAGAAAAAAGTTTATAAACCGTTCTTACGTCTGAATGCTCAATATTCAACCTTTCCACATAACCAGGAACTTTCTTTATCTTTGGTAATTGGACATCTCTTACTTCAAAGGTCATTTTATCCGAAATGATTTCCCATCCTCTTCCACGATAATATGGAATGGAATAGGGAAATAAATAGGAAATAGATTGTTTTCTTTGCTGCATATCAGCAAGAGCTTGTCGAATTAACTTATACATAAGTCCCATATTTGCGTATTCTGGATAGGTACCCACTCCGGTCAACCCGCCCATTTCAAATGTCCGTCCCAAAATATTTACTTTAAAAGGGTACACAGCCAGCTGTGACACAAGTTTCTCTCCATCAAACCAGCCAATCACATCCGCCTGATCCAATACCGGTTTTTTCGCTAAAGCGATTTCGCGTTCTTCCCAGCCTACCATTTGTAAATCTTTCTTGGTAACTTGAAACACATACCGTAATAACTCATTAAACTGTTGGAAGTGCTTTGTTTCCACTTTCCCCATTTTGAGCCTGTCTAGTCGACTCATACCTATACCTCCAAAAATTAACTTACTTTTTCTAAATACTAGTGTTTGCTTTACGGTGGATTCGAATTCCCTAAAAAAGAAGCGGCTCATCTTTGTTTCCAAAAGAGACCTCCAAATTAGGAAGTCTCCAGTCGTCTGTCAACTTAAGTTATTAATTTTTTTTACCCAATGTATGGATTCTATTTCACTATGCGGATGTTGATCTCCAATAAAATTTCTAAATTCATTTTCTAGGTCTGTTAGGGATAGTTCAAAAAGTTCCTCTTTCTTATAAACACCAAAGGCAAGGAGTTTTTTAATTAATTCCAAACGTCGATTTTCCACAGCTTGTCGAAGAATTTTCCCCATTTTCAACTCTCCTTTATGATTAGCGTTAAAAAGGAATAAAAAAAGCTCCTCTATTTGCCTATAAAGCAAAATTTAGAGGAGCCATTGGTTGACCAATAGGCTTACTATTAAAACATTTCTTTTCATACATTACACACTTGTTTACTCGGAATTAAAACTATAGTCTAAAATATACTTTGTAACCTAATTCTTGTTAATGACTTTTTAAATTTTTCGACTTTTATATAAACCCAACTTGACACATCGGAATTATAGGTATATCTTATAGATACTTAATAATAATTCGCCGATTTGACAGCAAAAGGCACCTCTCTTTAACCAGGAGGTGTTTTTTTATACTTCTATTAATGATAAAGGAAGGAGTTTTTTTAATGATTGAACAATACCCGGTATTACCAGGAGCAGGACCTTTTTTCTTTAAAGGAAATGAAATTGGGATTTTAATTTCGCATGGTTTTGTTGGAACACCGCAGAGTGTCAGTTATTTAGGTGAATACCTTGCCTCTGAAGGATTCACAGTCTATGGAGTTAGATTAAAAGGACATGGGACACATTATGAGGATATGGAAAGGTGCAGTTATTACGATTGGATTAAAAGTATAGAAGATGGTTTCAATTTTCTACAACAACATTGCCGTGACATCTTTGTAATTGGACAGTCGATGGGTGGTACTTTAACACTAAATCTTTCTCAAAAGTATAAGAATATTAAGGGAATTATGTTAATAAATGCGGCAATCAACTCCATTCCTCCGATGGAAAGGTATAAAAACAAAAATATCCCCCGTTTTGTTGATGAAGGTGAACCAGATATAAAAGCAAAAAATGTTCATGAGATTACCTATTTAAAAGCACCCGTGCGAGCCATTCATCAGTTGTTTGCTTTGATGGCTGAAACAAGGGATAACCTTAAAAATGTTTCTTGCCCAGTTCTGGCATTTCGTTCGGAGGAAGACCACGTCGTTCCTCCTGAAAACACTAATTATATTTTGTCAGCCATTCAATCAGATATAAAAGAAGTGGTTCCGTTATATAATTCTTATCATGTTGCCAGCATGGACAATGATAAAGAGTTAATCGCTCAACAATGCAGCCTATTTATTCATCAACTTTCAAGTAATGTTTATAAAACCACAAAAAATAAAAGAACCTCGCCAATATGATCTGACCCAATAAAGTTAGACAAATATTTTATGCAACTTTTAAGACCTGTGTCTGGTATTCCACTGGACTCAGGTCTTTTAATTTTGCCTTCATCCGTTTGTGATTGTAATAGTGTATATAATCAGCTAATTCCCGTTCAAAATGCTCTATGCTGTCAAATTCCTGTAGATAAAGAAGTTCGGACTTTAATAAGCCAAGAAATTTTCCATGACTGCATTATCCAAACAGTGTAATTTGATGTTGTTCCAGTTTTTTTCGATATTGTTTCATTTGATAATGCCACCCCTGATCGGAATGAAGAATAACTTGGTCTCCTGGCTGAAGATGTTCAATCGCTTGATCTAACATGTTTCT
>JAPSKD010000106.1 GCA_031177865.1 Bacillus sp. (in: firmicutes)
GCTTCCGCCTCAGCAATTTGTTTTGCCTTATTTGCTGCTGCGGCCTGCTCAACTGAGTATCGATCCGCATCCGCTTTTTTCTTAACTTCAGAATCGTATTGACGTTCACGGCGCAAAATTTCTTTTTCTTCAAGTTCAATCTGCTTTTGTCTTTCGATAATTTTAACTTGCATTTCCTGCTCTGTTACTTCCTGCTTCGCCCTTGCACTTTCCAATTCATATGCCATGTCAGCACGTGCTTTAGCACTATCCTGTTCACGACGGAACTCAGCAACCTTTAGCTGATTAATTTTCTCTGCCTCAGCGATTTCAGTTGCCCGTTCTAATTCAGAACGCTTAGCTTCTTTCGCTGCTTCAGCTTTTTTAATTCTTGTTTCTTTGTCAGCTTCTGCAGTAGCAATATCTGCATCCCTTTTCACTTGGGCAATACGTGGTTTACCAAGGGAATCCAGGTAGCCGTTTTTATCTCGAACATCCCTAATTGTAAAGGAAACTATTACTAGGCCCATTTTTGCTAAGTCCTGTGAAGCGACTCGCTGCACCTCTTGCGAGAATTTATCACGGTTTTTATAAATCTCTTCCACTGTCATGGAACCAAGGATGGATCGTAAATGACCTTCGAGAACTTCCTTCGCTTCATTTTCACGGTCATCCTTTGCTTTACCAAGGAACTGTTCAGCCGCGGTAGCGATTTCACTAATCGAGCCGCCAATTTTAATAATTGCGACACCATCTGCCATGACGGGTACACCTTGCTCTGTATATACTTCTGGTGTCGTTACTTCTAGTTTACTAGATAGCAAGCTAAGCGGTTTTGCTTGTTGAAACACTGGTAGAATAAAGCTGCCGCCGCCGCGGATAATCTTAATTTTATTTCCTGATTCGTCTACATGAACATTTCCGTTTCCTAAGAAACTCCCCGTAACAATCAACGCCTCATCTGGTCCAGCTGTACGATACTTTGTGATAAAAACACCAATTAAAGCGATTAAAATAAAGGCAACAATCCCAATCACAATCCAAAAACCTAATTCCATCTAACCAACCTCCCTATAGTAAATAATTCTCTATCTCTTGATGGGACGATACTTGGAGCACCCCATCTTTTATATCAACAACAAGCACGTTCGTGCCATTTTCAATCTGTACACGATCAAAGCTTGTCGCTGGTTTTGCAATTCTTCCGCTAATACTTTCTATCATTACTTCCCCAAACCCATCCGCTGGAATCGCTGTGATGACGGTTCCAATTCTTCCTCTTAAATCACTTTCTTTGTATACAAGTGACTCTTCGGCATTCGATAATGGGATAAGAACAAATACATTTAAAAAAGTAACGAGGATAAAGGCTATAATTGCTGATATTCCTACCACCATCAAATAATGAATCGTAGAAAGCTTTTCAAATAAATACCCGCTGGCTGAAAAAAGGGTTACAAAAGCCAGGATAATCACGGGATTAAGAAAATCTGGCCCGTCAAAATGAACAACGTCTGCAAAGAATACATACAAAATGGTTAAAATACCTGCACCTATTAATCCATACAAATAAATGGTTTCTAATGGCAGATTGAATACTTCCATTGGCACCACTCCCTTCCTTATGTATGTAACTTTAATACGGTTAAAAATTGGAAAAGTTTCACTTTTTTAACTAAATTTTACCTAAATAATAAAAAAAGTGCTATGACTTTTGTCATAACACTTACTGAATCATATTTAAAAATTTCCTTGTCCGCTCTTCTTTTGGATTGGTGAAGATTGATTCTGGTTTATTTCTCTCGACCACTACACCTTGATCCATAAAAATAACCTCATCTGCCGCCTCTCTGGCAAAGCGCATTTCATGTGTTACCACAATCATTGTCATTCCTTCGTTTACGAGGTCCTTCATGACTTTTAAAACTTCACCTACCAGCTCAGGGTCTAGGGCTGAAGTCGGTTCATCAAACAGCATCACCTTTGGCTCCATTGCTAATGCCCTGGCAATTCCAACCCTTTGCTGCTGCCCGCCAGAGAGCTGTGCAGGGTAAAAATCTATTTTATCCCCCAGACCCACCTTTTCTAATAAGGCTTTCGCTTTTTTTCGGGCGTTATCCTTATTCTCATTTTTTACGATTACCGGGCCCTCCATCACATTTTGAAGTGCTGTTTTATGAGGGAATAGGTTATAGCTTTGAAAAACCATACCTGTTAAGCGACGAAAGGACGCAATGTTTTTTTTCAGTACAGTACCCGAGAAGTCCAGGGTGTTCCCCTCAATGGAAATGACACCTTTAGTTGGCGTTTCTAATACATTTAAGCAGCGAAGCATGGTGGTTTTCCCAGAACCAGAAGGTCCAATAATCACTACTACATTCCCTTTTTCCACCTCTAAGTCTATCCCTTTTAGAACTTCTAAATTACCGAATTGCTTATATAATCCTTGAATGGAAATCATCGTAGATTAGCCTCCCTTCTATTACACGTACCGATCGAGTTTCTTTTCAAAGTATTGCTGGATAACGGAAAGGATAAAACAAATAACCCAATAGATTAGCGCCGCTTCAGAATAGACTAATAAAAATTCATAATTACTTGCAGCAATTTCTTGGGCTTTGCGAAACATCTCTGATACAAGCACTAGGGAGGCAAGGGAAGTATCCTTCACGAGACTAATAAATGAATTTGAAAGTGGAGGAATTGATACTCTTGCTGCCTGAGGCAGGATAATTCTTCGTAACACTTGGGAATAACTCATTCCGATTGAATAACCTGCCTCCCACTGTCCTTTTGGGGTTGAAAGAATCGCTGCACGGATAATTTCAGACGTATACGCCCCGACACTGAGAGAAAAGCCAATTACAGCTGCTATATAAGAATCAATAATAATCCCGATATTCGGAAGACCATAAAAAATAATAAAAAGCTGTACTAATAACGGTGTTCCACGAATGGCTGAAACATAGACTCTTGCAATCATTTGAAAGACCTTGACATCAGAGATTCGAGCCAAGGCAGTTAAAATCGCTAAAATCAAACCAACTATAAAAGTAATAATCGTTAACGGGATTGTATAAAAAATAGCCCCTTTCAGAAGGGGCAGAAAGGAACTTTGAGCAATATCCATTAATCGTGCTGCTCGCTCTGGGTCAGTAAAAATACTATTTAAGTACATCTTCACCAAACCATTTCTCTGAGATTTTTTTGTATGTGCCGTCTTCAACCATTTCTGTTAAAGCCTTATTTACTTCTGTTACGAGCTTATCGCTGCCTTTTCTAAACATAAGCCCGCTGGCTGACGCGTCTTCACTTGTCGCAGCAATTTTTATTGGTGCCTCTGGTCTTTGCTTTGTATAATCTAAAAACGAAATTCGATCATTAATCGTTACGTCAACACGTTTAGATGCAAGAAGTTCAACTGACTGGGTAAAGCCTTCCACACTAACTAAATTGGCACCATATTTTTTTGCCAAATCTCCATAGTTACTTGTCAGCGACTGAGCAGCATTTAAGCCTTTTATGTCCTCAAAAGTCTTTACTTCATTATTATCCTTATGCACAATCAGCACAGCAGCGGAAGTAATATATGGATCAGAAAAATCGTATTTTTCCTGACGGTCAGGGCGGATTCCAACCTGGTTAGCAATCATATCAAATCGCTTTGCGTCGAGCCCTGCAAAAATGGCATCCCACTGTGTTTCTTTGAACTCAGGTTCTACTCCTAACCGTTTTGCCACTTCTGTTGCAATCTCAACATCAAATCCGGTAAGATTACCACTCTCATCATGAAATGTAAATGGAGCATATGTACCTTCTGTCCCAATTAGCAGCTTTCCATCATCCTTAACTTTAGCTAATAAATCCTGGTCCTCAGCTTTTTCTGCAGTCTTATTGTCTTCTTTTTTATTTTCCTTTGCTTTTTCATCTTTACCACATGCGGAAAGAATCAAAAGAGCGCTGAGTAAAAATACCAAAATAAACGTGAGTTTCTTCATAACAGTTACCTCCTAGATAAGTTCTGGGCGGAGCAGATACAACATAATATTATTGTTCCCATAAGATTCATAAACATGTAAAACACCTGCCAGATCTAGACAGGTGTTTTACATGTTTAAATTAAGCTGACATTAATTTTTTTTGTTCTAATTCTGCAGCACGTTTTTTCTTAAGTGGACCATAAAAGAAAATTCCGCTGGATAAAAGCACAAATCCTAATATAAAGGTCTTTAGGTCAGAAGTTCCTGATATAATGACCCAAACTGAGTAGATGGTAGCAACTGCTGCAATCACTCCGTCTAGCATTCTTGATTTTAAATTGTTATAAGATTCGTCTTTAATAACTAATTTTAACTGATAAACTGAGGCAATAAAATAAGGTACTAAATAAGCTAAAGTTGCAATGATAATAATAAAATCAAAAGCTCCTGAAATCGATTTAGATACAGTGGAAAAAATAAAGATTTGTGCAATACCGTTTGTTAAAACAAGTGAAAAGATTGGCAGTCCTTTTTTGTTTTCTTTTAGGAACGCAGGCAGGAATAATCCTTGCTTTGCAGCTTGGTAGGGAACTTCCGCACTTAACATTACCCAGCCAATCGTGGAACCAAATAAGCTGACTAACCCAATAGCTGCTAATACTTTTCCACCAATTGGTCCCATTACCGTTTGAATCGCATCAATTAATGGTTTTTCGGAATGGATCAGTGTATTTTGGTCCAACATCCCCATCACGAGTGTGCTTATTCCAATATAAATACCTAACGCGATAAAGAGCCCCACAATCGTTGCCCGTTTTACATCGATTTTCCTTTTCGCACGGGACGCAAATACAACAGCAGATTCTAATCCACAGAATGCCCAAAGCGTCACTAATGCCGCATTGTTAACCTGTGACATTAAACCAAATGTTTGACCTGAATCACTTATTCTCGTGTCTACCATTGGCAAGATATTTGTTTTATCAAAGGCAAAGAGACCAACAATGATAAAGAGTAAAAACCCTATGACCTTTGAAGCTGTTGCTGCGAAATTTAATTTTCCAGCACTTTCTAATCCGCGTAAAATAATAAAATGTGTACCCCATAATAGAACGGTACAAACAATAAATGTTAACCCATTACCAACTTTTAGCGTATAACCGCCAATTGTAAACCAATCAGCCTGACTAGTTAAGATAGGAAAAAAGGTTGATAAGTATCCGGCAAACGTTGTAATAATTGCCACATTTCCAGCCAAGTTTCCAATCCAGTAACCCCATGAAGCCATAAAACCTGAAAGTATAGAAGCTTGTGAGCCTGGTTTAAAAAGCTCCTTCGCATAAATTTGCGGGCCGCCTGTTAAATTTGGTTTTCGTATAGCCAAGTTACCGAAAACTAGTGCAATCATTAATACACCAATACCAGTAAGAAGCCAAGCTAACATAACTCCACCTGGGCTTGCTGCTTCGGATAATGAACGTGGAAGCATAAAAATACCTGAACCGACCATATTTCCAACGACAAGTGCCGTTAATACCCAAAAGCCTAATTTATTTGAAATCCCCACGATGTTAACCCCCTAACGAGTAATACGGATTAATACGAATAATTATTATAGTAACGTAATAATAATACGAGTCACATACCGCACAGTCAATGGAAAAATATATCACACATTATTATTTGAACATAAAAAAATAGTAAGGTAATCCTTTGAATTGATTACATTACTATTTTAAAATTTGTAGTTTCTTCTAGCCTTTTTTGTTTTGGATTAGCCCTTCACGGAAACACTCTCGTCATGTCGATTGCCGTTCCAAGCATAACATCCTGACCGAATTCGTCAACAGAAGAAATTTTTCAAATAAAAATGAAGGGTGGGATCCCTCCTTCTTACTTCCACCATTTGTCAAACATAGTGGCTGGCAGCTGACGTTTGTGTTCTGTAGCGAGATAGCGTTGTTCAATTTTCTCAGCTATGGTTTTTGAAACAGGTTTTCCTTCCAGGTAATCATCGATGTCATCATATGTTATACCTAATTCTGTCTCATCAGCTTGACCTGGCTTCTTATCGAGTAAATCAGCAGTGGGGACTTTTAAATAAAGACTTTCCTCTGCTCCTAGTTCTTTTAGTAATGCTTTGCCTTGACGTTTCGTTAATCCGCTTAACGGCAGGACATCTGCTCCACCATCGCCATATTTTGTAAAGAATCCTGTAACCGCTTCAGCCGCATGGTCTGTACCGATGACAAGCAGTCCTTCCATACCGCCAAAGGCATATTGGGCAATCATTCTCATTCTTGCCTTTACATTTCCTTTATGGTAATCACTTAATGGCTCTTCATTCGTAACAGCATTATATTCAGCTTGAACCGCGTCCACCGCACCTTGTATGTTAAATATATACTCACGGTCTGCGCTGATAAAGTTCAAAGCACGTTTTGCATCCGCTTCATCCTGCTGAACCCCATAAGGTAAACGAACAGCAATAAATAAAGCGTCATTTCCTTCTTGACGAAGTTCCTCAACTGCCAATTGGACTAGTCGTCCGGCAAGCGTTGAATCCTGTCCTCCGCTAATTCCCAGGACATACCCTTTCGCCTTGGTTTTTAACAAATAGTTTTTTAAGAAGTCAATCCTATTCCTAATCTCTTCCTTAGGCTTAATCTCTGATTTCACATTTAAAGTCTGCATAATTTCGCTTTGCATGATTACCATTGAACCTCCATTCTATGTATACATAATTGTAATTTATCATAATTACTTATTGTTTGCTTAATTTCTAAACTCTATTCTTTTCCATTTAAATGATTATGTACTATAATTCTAGTTTAAAATAAATTTATCCTAGATAATGGGGGAAGAAAATGGACGCTAAAACATGTAATGAATCACGAGTGGTTAGGACGGGCAGAATTTTCCCGAATGATGTTAACAATCATAATACCTTATTTGGGGGCAAGTTAATGAGTGACATGGACATGGTTGCCTCGATTTCGGCTGTACGACATGCAAGAAAAGAGGTTGTCACCGCCTCCACAGACTCTGTTGATTTTTTAAGTCCGATTACTCAACAGGACTCTGTGTGTATTGAATCTTTCGTTACCTATACCGGAACCAGTTCAATGGAGGTGTTCGTAAAAGTAATTGCAGAGAATCTACTAACGGGTAATCGAAAAATTGCTGCTACCGCTTTTTTAACCTTTGTTGCTTTGGATGAGGATGGAAAACCAACAAAGGTTCCTAGCATTGTTCCCGAAACGAAAGAAGAAAAAAAGCTGTTTGAAACAGGAAAGGATAGAGCAGAAAAACGTAAAGAACATCGTAAAAGCAGTAAAGAACTTGCAAGTTTTTTTACAACTGAAAAACCTTGGGAATGAAGATAGGCTGCTATTCTAGCTAGCCTATCTTTATTTTTTCACCGTAGAATCATTGTTCCACGTCAATACTCCATCTTCTTCATCGAACTCAATCGTGACATCAACTACGCCTTTTTCTGCCATGATTTTCTCCTGTAAACGGTCTTTAATATCATCTGCAGTCGCTATCGTTAGACGAGGGTCAATCTCGACTTCCAATTCCACATGTAAATCTTCCCCTTCCTTAATTACAGCAAGGTCCTGAATATCTTTAACATCAGGGTCAGACATCACTAATTGACCAATCTTCTCTTCCATTTCCTCATCTGCCCTGCCAAGAACACCCGCAGCATTATCCAAAAAGACTCGGCCTACAACGAAAAACATCATCAAGCCAATCAGAATAGAGGCTGCACCTTCAATCCAGTGGATATCAGTAAAATGGGATATAACAACTGCAAGTATCGCCAGTAACCCACCGCTCGTTGCCACTAAATCCTCCATAAAAACTAGCTTGGTAGCAGGTTTGGCTCTCCCTAGATAAGCAAAGCTTTTATAAAGAACACTAAGACCGGTTGTTTCTACACCAACTTCATGCATCACTTCCTTCATTGCCTTATAAAGAACATAAATCTCAAGTATGAGAGCAAAGGCAAGTACGCCCACATTAATTAAGAACCCTTCTGATTCAGCAGGATGAAGAATATGATGATAACCTTCTTGGATTGTTTCAAAAGCCATAATACCAACGATTAGGACCGCACCCAATAAGACTAAATTCACCAATCGACCAAAGCCATTTGGGAAGCGATTGGTTGGCGACTTCTTGCTTAAGGCAGAACCAACAAAAACGAAAAACTGGTTTGCGGCGTCACCCAGACTATGCATCGTTTCCGCAAACATTGCGACGTTTCCAGTAAACATATAAGCAACGCCTTTAGCGATGGATATGATAGTGTTAACAATTGCAGCAATCAAAGCGGACTTGTTACCTTTTCTTAATAATCTAAATAATTCTCCCATTATATCCCTTCTTTCTCCTTCGTTTTTAGTTATCTTTACTATTTTCTAAAAAAACGAATTTCATGAACATAGCCACTTTCCTATTAAGAGAGATTTTCCCAAAACAAAAACCCCCATTGCTGGAGGTTTAAGATGTCAAACGTTTTTCAAAACCATATATAAACGGTTATTTCTCTCATTTCTGTCTTCTTCTGAAGCTAGGTCATATTTTTTTAAAAGATGAAACACTTCATTTAATAGATCTTGTGTATGTTCTTTAGAGAAGAATTGTTCAAATAATGGCTTCATGTCTACCGGAAGAAATGCTTCTTGTGATTGATACTTGTTTCTTACCTCTTCCTGTGAATGATTAAGTTTGCATTCGCTCATTACAATCACCTTCTAAACTTTCTTATGATCTGTTACTTCTAAAACATCCAATATGAAAACAAAGACCGGAATACCAATGATTAAACCCCAAACCCCGAAGAAATGTTCAGAAAAGATTAATACTAGGAAAGTATAAAAAACCGGTAAATTTGTTTTGGACGACATTAAATTCGGATTCAAAATATAGGCTTCAATTGCATGGATAATCATAATTGCGATAAATACATATAGTACAGTCATAATACCGCCAATACTATACCCTATAATGACAAGTGGAATAAGGGAAATGATAACCCCAGCAACAGGAATCAACCCCAAGAAAAGAATCATAATGGATAGTCCACCTAATTGTGGGAACCCAAAAATCCATAAAGCAATAGTTGTCAGAATGCAGTTTACAACCGCAATGATTATTTGTGCTTCAATTACCTTCCCAAAAGTTCCAACGAATTTAAGTGAGAAAAACTCAATTTCTGCGTAAATAGATGCAACCTTACTCGTTTTAAATTTTTTCGTAAATTCAATTAAACGAGGTTTTTCCAATAAGAAGAACAAGCTCATTAAAAGCGCAATAAGGATTTGCAAGCCAAAGGTACTAATATCCGTAAAATAAGTAATTAAAAAGGTAAAGCCTCTCTCCAAATAACTTGAAATCTGAATTTCCTCAAGACGGCTAACCAAATAATTTAATATGATGTTATCGTGTTCTTTTGTATAAAATGCTGTAATCTGTCTTATTAGTGCTGTTATTTCACTAATGATCATTGGTAAGTATTTCACAAGACCATAAGAGAGAAGGCCTACAATGGTGGAATAGGATGCAACAACAAGAATTTTCCGATTGAGTGGTAATTTTCTGTTCAAGAAAATGACTAACCGGTCCATTAAAAAGGTGAAAATAAAGGTAAATAAAATCAGATTGATCATATCTTTTAGTCCGTAAAGAACTAATGCAAGTAAGAGAAAAATTGAAATTCTTTTAAAACCGCTGCTTTTAATTAGATTATTTATCATATAATTTTACCAAACCCCATTTTTATGTCCTGAAGAACTATGTATTAACTTTATTATAACAAATAAGTACATGATTGTTACTTTTAAGACTGAATCTTTTTATAAAAAAGATTGATTCTTTAGACCAGGCAATCTATAGAAATTTATAAATATAGACAGGCAAATTATCCTTCCACTTCACATACATATCCAAAGAGCGTGAATTTAACTGATTGGTGGTATTTTTTATACGGAGGGGATATAGTTGTCGGGAGGTCAAAGAGCACTTTTATACATTTTGTCCTTTATCATACCTGTTGTGGGCATTATCCTAGGAATTGTTTGGATGAATGATCAAGATTTAGACAAGAAAGCTATCGGAAAAACCTGTTTAATTGTTGGTATTGTTTCCATTGTCCTGAGTTGTATTTGCTGGTTTGCCGCTTCTGCACTGTCAATAATCCCTGCTTTTATGACGTACTAACTTTAGAAAAAACCCAATTCAATTGAATGAATTGGGTTTTTTGGATAGGAGTGATGGAGTTGCTTCATGAAATTTTCCATTTCTTTGGGAGGGCGATTTGTCACCAATTAGAAGAACGATCTCTCACAGTGTCAGGTGAGGCCCTGGCAGTTTGCGCCAGAGACACTGGGATTTATATAGGTATTTTTTCTACGCTGCTTTATTTACGTTTCTTCAAACGCGAACAAAATATCACAATACCCTCTATTAAAATAAGCTTTCTACTTCTACTATTTCTTGTACCCTTAATAGTAGATGGACTGGGATCCTATACCCACCTTTTTGAATCGAATAATCCTCGGCGATTATTGACCGGTATTGCCTTTGGTTTTGTCTTGCCCTATTTTGTATATCCTCTGCTATCAAACAAGCACCTTGAACATAAAAGTGTACCTGTTATAAGCAAGATCCAAGATTTCGTGGTTCCACTTATGGTTAGTGTTGTATTGGGCGGACTTTTTTTTCTGGGTCAGCCAACCCATCTCGTACTTGATGGTTTTATTGTGGTTACTGCGATCGGTTGGTTTGGTCTATTAGCTTCCTTTTTATTTCCATTCATTTTAAGAGTAAGAATAAAATTGATATATTCTCTGCTGGCCAGTTTAACTTTCCTTTCGTTTCTCTCGTTAGCACATATGTGGATGCTTTCCTATTCTCATTAAGTCCGCAGTTCAAAATGATTTTCCATTTATTAGCTTCATATAAACGTCAAAATTAGACTATAAATTCCATTGACAATGATTCTCATTATCTATAGAATCATCAGTATAAACTACTTCGGAAATGGGGGATCATCATTATGTTTAACATGCTATTTGGGTTAAAGGATATTCACACAGTTATTGCTAATCAACGGAAAATTGGCGGGGCTGCAGAAGCAGACTCTATCCGTCTTTCTTCAGGTGAAATCTATTTAAACCCCGTGTTTACGAATGTTGATTTCTCTAAAGGACAATTTGTATCAGTTGGTTTTATCGATGGAGAAGGACAAAATATCATTGCCCATGTGGACCAAATTGCGGTCATAAAAGGATTAGAGCATAAATTAATTTGTCAGCTGAATAACACCTATATTAAACATATGCTCGTCCGCGATACTTTACAATATTTACAAAAGCTTTGTGAAGTTAATGCTGGATTTGTCACAAAAACCTTTAAAAAAGAAGCACTTAGACTTGTTCAGGATATTAGTGTAAATGAATTAAACAAACACAATATTTCTCTACCATTCCCTGTTGAAGACAAGGTAGTCAAATTAGCATAATAAAAACGAGGTCCCTTTAAATGGGGCCTCGTTTTTTGGTGGGGTGTGTTTTAATCCCGCTAGGATCCTAATTACCCCCGCGAAACGCTTCTTTTAATCTGAATTTCTCATAGTATTTCCGCCTGACAAGCCAAGCGAAACCCGTTTGTTAGTTCATTCTTTAACTTTTTCTGCTCCTGTTCGCTTGGCGCAGACAATCCCGGAGCTTTAATGACTTTGACTGTACACTGACCACATGTTCCTTTGCGACATTTATATTGAATCGTCTTACCTTGATTCAGGGCTGCATCCAACAACTTTCCTTTTACAGGATGAATTTCGATCTTTCTGCCGTTTTGCTCTACAATAATGCCTTCTGTTTTGATTTTTTTACTCTCGGTATGCACTGGTGCTGGAGGTTTTACAATCATCCTTCCTGGAATGAGGGATCCAACTGTTAATACACGATTATTCATTAATCCCCCATGGATTCCAATGTGCAAATGGCAGAAGGACGTTTAATTCGTAAAACAACCGTCTCGTAAACACGGAAAGGATGATTCATCCCTTCTACCCCCAAGTAAGCTGTATCAAAGTCCTCTGAGATAGCCAAATCGAGATTATTTCTTCCTGTATTTAGCAACACACCTGATCTTCCCTTTAAAACAGGTGATTGGAACACCCCATCCGTAACCAATTCCCGAATATGTTCAATTTCTAATACATTTGTATCACGATGAACACGATGAATCAGAGAATACAACTGCGGGGACAATACAAGTGCAAATGGTCCATTATGGTTCATCTCAAGCAGTTTATTCCTTGCGTCAACAATATCTTGAAAGGCATTTCCAGATTCATACCATTCCCCAATCAAATGCGTTAAACGCCCAGGTACATTCATTAAACCTGGGATATCAAATTCCTTGGTTCCATGAAATATCATTTGATCTTCTAGAATCGCTACATCTCGGGCTGCATTGGCTGCCGCAGAAAAATCAATTGGGATATCTAATACCTTTGCCTGATCTAGATCACGCCAATATAATACAAAGTCTTTATATAATAATGGAATGGTATAGTTTACTCTTTTACTTGCTTCAATATCAGTATCGAAGGATCCCTGAAAATCCATTTTGGCTTCTAAGTTTTCTGAAAAAATGTCATTAAAAATGCTTTGTACGCCACGCCCCAATGGACCATATAATTCAATAAAGCGGCGACCTACAAGCTGTCTTCGTGCTGCATCGATCACCGTTTGGTCTAATTGCGTAAATTCTGAACTAGATAACGGTGAATCCGGGTATAATTGTGTTTTGTTCATTTGTCTATCCTCTCTTTTCCTTAAATTAAGCTTCCGACCGTAAATCCTCTTCTCTGTGTAGTCTGAGGAGCATGGGTGATTACTGTTGCTGCTGATCGATCTAAATGATCATGGTGCTCATCATGATGGGCATGTGGGTCAACAAAGTTGGTATCAAATCGACTGTTAATATCGAATAGCATTTGTTTAACTTGCTGGTAATCCTTATACGATACTTCCCTTAAACCATTTAATAGACTGCTTCGTTCTTCATCGGTGAAGCGAAATAGCGCTAAATCAAGGTGTTCTACGAAATTATGTAAACCAAACTTTTCGAGGTTAAGTTCCTGTAAAAGTCGATTGAATTCATTGTTGGTTGGAGAAAACTCTTTCTCATCCTTCACTTGTTGAAACTTCTGAATAAGTGGGATAAGTACGACTAAACGGGATAGACGCTGTTCCTCCTCCTCATAAATATGGTGATAGTACAGCCTTTCATGTTCATCAGCTGCATTTTGAATGACTGGATCAAGCATATTCATAAATTTTTCAATTGCATCTTTGGTTGTTGTAAATACCTGATAAAATATCTTTAATTCTTCTTGCACTTCTCACACACCTCCTAATACTCACTACCTGTCATTATTGACGTAGTTTGTTTTTCTAAAACCTTTACGTTACAATCTTTTGAACAAATTGTTTATGTGAATAACTCTGGTCAATTGATACATAATAACAGTGGCTATTATCAATCAATTAGGAGGAGAAGAATATGATACAAAACCAGCAAGGTCAACAAGGGCAAATGCACCAAAACATGCATACAGGTAATGTACCTCCACAACTTAATCATGGAGGTCATGAGGTCATTGACTTAAATGAAGTATTAGGTGCATCGATTGGTACCATGAATTCCTACATGTTATTACGCCAACATGTAAAAGACCCAGAATTATTGGACATTCTTGATCGCCAATATAAATTTATGCAGGATGAATATAACATCACAGTTGAATGTTTCAAAACTGGACAAAACCCTTCACATCCTACTTCAAAATATATGATGAACCAAGGGAATGACTTTATCTATGGTATGAAGCAAACTCAACCAAAGAAACCTTGGCAATCAGTGTCTGAGATTAATGATGAATACATTTCTCATTGTATGTTAGCCTCTTGTAAAGCAGGCGCTTCGATGAAAACGATGGCGGCTCTTGAAACAACGAATCCTGTTGTTCGTCGTGTACTAGCAGATTCCATACCAAATTGCATAGAAATGGGCTATGAACTCTCTATTTATCAAAATAAACACCACTATTACCAAGTTCCTCAGCTTGCAGAGCAAGATATGAATAACTATCGAAACGCATTCGCACCAGCACAAGGTCGAGCAATGGGACAACCGATGGGGCAAATGCCAAATAACATGAACAACAATATGCCGCACTAAAAACAAAAAGCTATCCTTTCTTCATGAAGATGAAAAAAGGATAGCTTTTGTATGAAGGTGTTACCATGTTACGCTATTAACAGCGAAAGGTTTTTGAATACAATGTCATATCGTCAATATTTGGTATAGATGGTTCAAATCCAATACCAGGGAGTTCAGGTACATGTATGTATCCGTCTTTCATGATGACTTCTGGGTAAATAATGTCCTGTTTCCAGTAGTGAGAAGAAGGAGCCGTATCACCAGGCAGCGTAAAGTTAGCTAGCGATGTAATCGCAATATTATGCGCTCTGCCAATTCCAGCTTCAAGCATACCCCCGCACCACATTGGAATATCGTTTTTCAAACATAAATCATGGATCTTTTTTGACTCAGTCAATCCACCAACACGGCCAATTTTAAGATTGATTATTTTACAGCTGCCAAGTTCAATAGCTTTTCTAGCATCTTCTACCGTATGAATGCTCTCGTCGAGACAGATCGGGGTTTTTAGTTTTGCCTGCAGTCTAGAATGGTCGACAATATCATCACAGGCTAAGGGTTGTTCAATCATCGTTAAATTGAACTGATCCAATTGTTGTAGATGTTCAATATCCTCAAGCGTATAGGCACAATTGGCATCCGCCATTAGCGGGACGTCCGGAAACTGTGCACGAATGGACTTCAGGATATGAACATCCCAGTCTGGCTTTATTTTTACTTTAATTCTTTTGTATCCCTCTTTAAGATACCCATCGATTTGTTGAAGCATTTTGTATTCGGAAGCTTGGATGCCGACACTAACGCCCACTTCGATTTTGTCTTTTATACCGCCAAGTGCCTTTGCTAATGGAATGTTTTGTTCTCGTGCGTAAAGATCCC
>JAPSKD010000107.1 GCA_031177865.1 Bacillus sp. (in: firmicutes)
ATTTTGTCTGGTTAATGGAAGGAGAAAAACAATAAGAGAGAGGTTTAAATATGAAAATTGCCATCATTGGAGCTATGGAAGAAGAAGTAAAATTATTAAGAGATAATATTGAGGGGCAAAAACAAGAAACAATAGCCGGATGCGAGTTTACCTTTGGAAAAATGAATGGAGCAGAAGTGATTTTGCTTCGCTCTGGAATTGGAAAAGTAAATGCGGCAATGTCAACAACTATTTTGCTTGAAAAATATAAACCTGATTGCATCATCAATACCGGTTCTGCTGGGGGATTCAACCCTGATTTAAATGTAGGTGATGCCATAATATCAACAGAGGTTCGTCATCATGATGTGGATGTAACAGCCTTTGGTTATGAATATGGGCAGGTGCCACAGCTTCCGGCAGCTTTTTTGGCTGATGAAAAACTAGTTGAAGTTGCGGAAAATGCAGCTAAAGAACTAGATAAATTTCAAGTTGTTAAAGGGTTAATCGTAACAGGTGATTCATTCATGGAGGATCCAGAACGTGTTAAGTTTGTACGATCCAAGTTTAATAAATTACAGGCTGTTGAAATGGAAGCGGCTGCGATTGCTCAAGTAGCACATCGGTTCGGAGTTCCTTTCGTGATTATTCGTTCATTATCTGATATCGCTGGAAAGGAATCTGAGATCTCTTTTGATCAATTTATTGACCAAGCAGCAACCCATTCAGCTACTTTGGTCATGAAAATCGTGGCAGCTTTAAGGTAGTCAGCTCAGAAAGTGGTGGCGTGGTAGTGAAAGTTTACAAAAATGTACATGAATTGATTGGTCACACACCTATGGTGGAAATTACTCAGTTTGCACTGCCAAAAGGAGTGCGCATTTTTGCTAAGCTGGAATTCATGAATCCTGGCGGCAGTGTTAAGGATCGTCTCGGTTTAGAGCTTTTGAGGGAGGCTTTTGAAAGTGGAAAGCTTCAAGAAGGTGGAACGGTTATTGAACCGACAGCAGGGAATACAGGGATCGGATTAGCGCTTGCCGCATTAAACAAGGGAGTACAGGTTATTTTATGTGTACCTGAAAAGTTTAGTATTGAAAAACAAGAATTAATGAAGGCATTAGGAGCAACAATTGTTCATACGCCTACTGAAAAGGGAATGAAAGGAGCTATTGCAAGAGCGGAGGAACTCCTTAAAAAAACCCCCGGATCTTACTGTCCACAGCAATTCGGCAATCCTGCAAATCCTGAAACGTATTATAAAACACTAGGGCCTGAGCTGTGGGAACAAATGGAAGGGAAAATAAGTATATTTGTTGCTGGTGCAGGTACAGGTGGAACCTTTATGGGCACGGCGCGTTATTTAAAAGACCAAAATAAAGCCATAAAGACTGTTATTGTCGAACCAGAAGGCTCGATTTTAAATGGCGGTAAATCAGGTCCTCATAAAACCGAGGGGATTGGTATGGAATTTCTTCCTGCTTATATAGATCCGAATTATTTTGATGCGATTCATACAATTCCTGATGATGATGCATTTTTGTACGTGAAAGAATTGGCAGAAAAAGAGGGTCTATTAGTTGGCAGTTCATCCGGCGCAGCCTTTAAGGCTGCCATGTTGGAAGCAGAAGGCGCCAAAGCTGGGACGAATATTATCGTTATTTTTCCGGATGGAAGTGAACGTTATTTAAGTAAGAAGATTTATGAAGGGGGGATTTAGGTGAAAAGAAAAACAAAATTAATTCATGGCGGTATTAGTACCGACCCAACAACGGGTGCAGTCTCTTTCCCCATTTATCAAGTAAGCACCTATAAGCAAGAAGGAGTAGGCTGCCATAAAGGCTATGAGTATTCAAGAACAGGTAATCCTACTCGATTTGCTCTTGAAGAGCTGATTAAGGATCTGGAGGGTGGTCATGCAGGTTTTGCCTTTGGTTCGGGAATGGCTGCAATGACTGCTGTTATGATGCTCTTTAACAGTGGAGACCATGTGATTCTAACAGATGATGTGTACGGTGGCTCGTTTCGAGTTATGACAAAGGTATTAAACCGTTTAGGAATCGATTCAACTTTCGTTGATACAAGTAACCTAGACGCTATTCTAAGTGTAATAAGACCAAATACCAAGGCGATTCATTTGGAAACACCGACAAATCCACTTTTAAAGATTACGGATATTGAACAAGTGGCAAAACTTGCGAAAGAACATGGTCTGTTAACTATCGTTGATAATACGTTCTCAACCCCTTATTGGCAAAATCCAATTGAGCTTGGTGCTGATATTGTTCTTCATAGTGCTACAAAGTACTTAGGCGGGCACAGTGATGTCGTAGCAGGTTTAGCGGTAGTTAATAGTAAGAAGCTTGCGGAAGACCTTCATTTTGTCCAGAACTCAACTGGAGGCGTACTGGGACCACAAGACTCCTGGCTTCTAATTCGGGGGATTAAGACATTAGGTATCCGTATGGAAGAAACGGAGAAGAATACGGCTGATATAGTAGATTTCCTACAAGGACACACTAAAGTCAAGAAAGTATTTTATCCTGGGTTGGAAACACACCCAAATCATGCCATTGCAAAAAAACAGGTAAGAGGTTTTGGAGGAATGGTTTCATTTGATGTGGGAAGTGCAGAAAATGCTGATAAACTTTTAAAGAAAATTCATTATTTTACTTTGGCTGAAAGTCTAGGCGCTGTTGAAAGTCTGATTTCTGTACCAGCAAGAATGACTCATGCTTCCATTCCTATAGAACGACGAGCTGAATTAGGGATTACCGATGGATTAGTGAGAATTTCAGTAGGTCTTGAAGATGTAGAGGATTTGATCGATGATTTAAATCAGGCACTAGAATAAATAAAAATCCTATCCGGCTTCTACGCCGGATTATTTTTTGTTCTGTTTTTCTAAAATTTACATCCACATCTTTTGCTTTTTTTGTGTTACAGTAGCTTAGTAGATTTTAAGAAAAGCAGGTGACCAACAGTGGACAAACAAACAAAAAAGATTTATGAAAAAATGGTTGATTTTAAACAATTTGCTGTCGTATTACTCGCTGTCGGTGTATTTTTCTTTTTAGGTGTAATTATTCCGTCCGACTCAAAGAGTGAGATGGATATAAATATAATGATGATTGCCTCGATGTCCTTTTTAGCAGTGTCGATCTTACTTTTTATTCAATCAAAACAGTGCCAGATAAAACTTATGGATATGGAAGACGGCAACCAGAAATAAACGTTCCCTTGAGGGACGTTTATTTTTTTTGTGTCTAGCTTTTGCGCCTAGGGGCTCGGGGTCATAAGCTTGTCTAGTTGCGGCTCCTTGGGACTCGAGGAATAAGCCAAAAAGCGCCTTCTTGCATGGTCTGTCTTATTCCTTCGTCCCAGGTCAGTCGCCTCCACATTTCTGACGTCCGGCAAGAAGGTAAAGACCGATCTTCTAGCCAACTCTACTTATGCCTGTCGCCCCTGGGAAAAAATGAATTACTTTTTTCCTTGGGAAAAAATGAATTGCTTTTTTTCCTTGGGAAAGCGCTTGCGCTTTTCTTAACTAAACCAGGCGAATAAACTATTTTTTTAAAAATTTCAAAAAAGTGGTTTACAAAGGATATATTGATGGATATAATTACCGTAGTTAGTAAAAAATTCCGAAGGAGGTCGAAGAAAATGATGATGAAGTTAAAGGTTGCTGCCACTGGTAATGTTATTTGGATGACAACTGCATATGTAAATAATTTGCATTCGACCAACAGGAATGGATTGCTTAACTAATTTTTTAGTTACCTAACATATCCATGCCGTAGGGGAATGCTGCCCTGCGGTATTTTTGTGCCTAAAATTAAGGCCGCAAGGGAGTAATTTCTTGCGGCCTTTTTGCGGTCAATTGATGGATATTATTAACAAATTTGGTTATAAAGGGAAGAGAGGTGATACTAATGACACTAAATATATTTTTTATCTCGATTACATTAAAAAAACGTAAAGAAAGTCTACAACAGGCAGAACGAAATGAAATGATTGAGAAACTTTTTGAGCAAAACAAAGAACGTCAATTGTCAGTTTATCATTTACTATAAATTAACCCTAAAAAAGGAAGTGTATTGAAATGACTCTTAATATTTTGTTCTTTTCGATTACAGTTAAGAAACGTGAAGAAAGTCTTCAAGAAGCAATTCGAAATGAAATAATTGAAGAGCTGTATGATCAGCACAAAGACCGTCAAGTTACGGCTTATCATTTAATGTAATAAACCCGTTATGGGAGGTGAAGTCATGACCCTAAATATTTTATTCTTATCTATTACCATTAAAAAACGCGAAATGAGTATAGAGGAAGCAGCACATCAAGAGCAAATCCAGAAAATTTATGAAGAAACGAAGGATCGCCAAATATCCGTTCATCGCATTATGTATTAAGACTAAACAATAAAAAACAAGAAAGGTGGGTTTTAAAATGATATATCTAATACAAAACCGTGGAGCAAGCTTATGGAGTATGAAAGATACCACCTAGTTGGCCAATTTAAGGAGGTAGCTGAAAATGCCAGTACACAACTTTTTATTGTTTCTTTTTTTAAAGCCAAAAAAGAAAATCCAAAAATGATATCTAAATGAATGATACATGGTAATAAAAGCTAAATGTTTGATAACAGAATGTTCACATCCCCTTAAGTTAGATACGGTGAAAATATGATAAATTCGAAGTAGATAAAAGGGTCTATCTAAAGGGATGGGGAATATGTTCATGGTTGTAATGGCTTTGGTCATAACAGGGGCGATTAGCTGTGTAATATCAACAGAACTTAGCGTAGAATAACGAGTAAGCATTGATCTTTTAAAGAGGTCAATGCTTTTTTATGTATATGATAAAAGGCTTTATTTTCAAATAAAAATGTCTTGGACAGACACAATCGGACTGTTTCTAACATAGGAATTAGTTATAGGCAAAGCCCAAAAAAGCACGGGGGTGTATGTGCATGGCAGGCATTTTCACAGCACTGGGTTATCTCATTAAGGAATTTTTATTTCTTGTCTCTTATGTAAAAAACAATGCTTTTCCGCAGCCCCTATCTGCTGCAGATGAGAGGAAATATTTACGGTTGATGGCGGAAGGGGACTCACATGCTCGTAATATGTTGATTGAACATAATTTACGGCTTGTAGCTCATATTGTCAAAAAGTTTGAAAATACTGGGGAAGATTCAGAGGATTTAATTTCAATAGGAACGATTGGATTAATTAAAGCAATTGAGAGCTATTCAGAAGGCAAAGGAACAAAGCTTGCTACGTATGCCGCACGATGTATTGAAAACGAGATTCTCATGCATTTGCGAGCTCTAAAGAAGACAAAAAAGGATGTCTCCTTGCATGACCCGATTGGACAGGATAAAGAAGGTAATGAAATCTCACTTATTGATGTACTAAAATCAGAATCAGAAGATGTAATTGATACCATCCAGTTAAACATGGAGCTCGAAAAAATTCGGAAATATATTGATGTCCTTGATGACAGAGAGAAGGAAGTAATTGTTGGTCGTTTTGGTCTTGACCTTCAAAAGGAAAAGACACAGCGAGAAATTGCGAAAGAATTGGGCATTTCTAGAAGCTATGTTTCGAGGATTGAAAAAAGAGCATTAATGAAGATGTTTCATGAATTTTATCGTGCTGAAAAAGAGCGTAAGAAAAAGAACTAAAATAAGAGACGGAGATTATTCCGACTCTTTTTTCTTGTTAAAACGGCAGATGCCTATACATGTCACAAAAACGGGACATAACCTATTATAAAAGGAAAGGGGGTATTCATGTGTCATATGGTTATCAAAATTCCTGTTGTTGCCCAGCCCCTTATCCAGTTTATCCTGTTCCTTATGCAACAGGTGGGGGAGGATGGTACGCACTCTTCATCGTGTTATTAATACTAGTACTCATCTTTGGCGGCTGGTGGTACTATACAACTTGCTGTTAAGAATAATGAAGCTTGTGCAATCCCAGCACAAGCTATTTTTTATGTAGGCTCTTTTCTTATACTTTGTTGCTTTTTGAAACAAATGATTGGGCCTAAATTTCCCGCAGAAATTCATATATATTTTATAAGAAAAGAGCCAGCAAACTATATTCAAAGCGCAAAATAACTATTTCCACGTTAAAATCGGCTTTAAGATTTTAACAATAATCTTTCGAATGCAGCCTTTATGTGAAACTCTAATAATAGAATTATTCAATAAATATATTATAATGAAAAGGACATATACAAGGGGGGAATAGGATGACAGCCACTACATATTCAGATGTTTGGAATCTGGAAGTATTTTTTAAAGGTGGGAGCGATTCAGCTGAACTTGCAGACCACTTAAAGGTAACGAAGGAATTAATTGAGCACTTTGAAACGAAAGTACATAACTGGACACCACTCAATGCAGCTGAGGATAAGGTTTATTTAAAGGAGCTTTTATCAGATTTTGAAATAGCAGGTAAAAAGCTTCGCCAAGCTGCGGCATTTGTAGGCTGCCTTCAAGCTCAAAATACAGAGGATAAAAAGGCATATGCTCTTGAAGCCACTGTAACAGGGCTTAGTGCTACTTTTCAATCCGCTCTTAGTGCGTTTGATAACCTATTATCATCCATCGATGATGAGGTATGGGCACAAGTATTAGAAGATGAATACCTAACAGAGTTGACGTTTTCGCTGACAGAAAGGCGCGAGCGGGCAAAAGAAAAGCTTTCAATTGAGGAAGAAGCAATAATTAGCTCACTGGGGGTTGATGGCTATCATAGCTGGGGGCAATTGTATGATCTCATTGTTAGTAAAATAAAAGTACCTGTTGAGGAAAACGGTGAGGTAAAACAACTTTCAGTTGGGCAGGCAGCCAATAGATTTTCAAGCTCCAATAGAGAAGTACGCAAAGAAGTGTTTAAAAGCTGGGAAAAGTCTTGGAATGAACAAGCGGATTATTTATCGAAAACATTAAATCATCTTTCAGGTTTCCGTTTAAATGTTTATAAAAAACGTGGCTGGGAAGACGTATTAAAAGAACCATTGCGTATTAACCGAATGGAGAAAGAAACACTAGAAACAATGTGGTCAGTGATTTCTGAAAATAAACAGCCGCTTGTGCAATATCTAAATCGAAAAGCTAAACTTTTAGGTATTGAAAAGTTAAGCTGGTTTGATTTAGATGCTCCATATGGAAAAACCGAGTCAAAGGTTTCTTTCCAAGAGGGTTCAGAATTTATCGAGCAAAACTTCGCTCTTTTCGGTGAAAAGCTGGCTGCTTTTGCTAAGAAGGCATTTGAAAATCAATGGATTGAAGCAGAGGATCGTCCAGGGAAAGCACCTGGTGGTTTCTGTACGGGGTTTCCTGAAAGTGAAGAATCACGTATTTTCATGACTTATTCAGGTACTCCTTCTAATGTTTCAACACTAGCTCACGAGCTAGGGCATGGTTTCCATTCCTATGCAATGAAAGGTGTACATTACCTTAACCGCGGGTATGCCATGAATGTAGCTGAAACCGCATCGACCTTTGCAGAAATGATTGTTGCGGATGCGGCTGTAAAAAATGCGAAGGACGAAGAAGAAAAGCTCGCTTTGCTAGATGATAAAATTCAAAGAACGGTTGCTCTTTTAATGAACATCCATGCCCGCTTTTTATTTGAGACTCGTTTTTATGAGGAAAGAAAGCGTGGTCCAGTGTCTGTTGAAACGTTAAACAAATTAATGGAACAAGCTCAGAAGGAAGCATATTGTGAGGCTTTAGACGAATATCATCCACTATTCTGGGCATCCAAGCTCCATTTCTTTATCACGGGGGTACCGTTTTATAACTTCCCATATACATTTGGCTATTTGTTCTCACTTGGAATCTATGCCGAGGCGCTTGAGGAAGGTACAGGATACGAAGAAAAGTATATTTCTTTATTAAGAGATACGGCTTCCATGAGTGTTGAGGATTTGGCGGCTAAGCATTTACAAGTGGATTTGGTCCAAAAAGATTTTTGGGAAAAGGCAGTCAAAATCTGTATCGATGATATTGAGGAATTTCTTCAATTAACAGACAATAAATAAAAATAGTGCCCAGCAGATTCCTGCTGGGCTTTGCTGTTACATTTTCCTAAGTTTAAATGGACTAACCATTAGGAATGATAAAATGATGATAATGAATAAAAAGGTTTGAGCTGGGACGAAGGGAATAGCTAAGAAGCTTAAGGTTGCCAAACAGCCTGCAGCTGTAATCGGTAAACCGGTAAAATACCCGTTGCTTTCTGTAATATTGAAGCGTGCCAATCTAAAAGCACCACAACCGATATAAAAGACGGTAAAGAACGATCCAGGCCCGCCAAATTCATTTAAAATTCCTTGATATAGTAATAGTGCTGGCGCGACTCCAAATGATATAATATCACTCATGGAATCTAATTGTTTGCCTAGGTCTGACTCGATATTAAATTTTCTTGCAACCATTCCATCAAAGCGGTCTGCTAATGCAGCGATGAAAATTAATAGCAAGCTTAATCGTAGATTTCCTTCCATTGCAAAAATTATTGCAAAACCACCAAAAGATAAATTCGTTAATGTAATAACATTCGCAGTTTGGGACTTCAGTTTCTTAATTGTAGAATCAAAAACGTCTAATAAAAACATTTAGCTCCACCACTCCTTTTCAACAAGTAGGAAGAGAACTTTATTTATTTTCCTAACTCTATTTATTTAATATTAAGCTTTTTAAACAATTTCGTAAAGAGTATTTTTACACTTTTTGGGGGTCATCTAATGTTAAAGCATGTATATCGTTTAATGATAGAGCTAACGAATGGGAGATGGACATCAGTCATTTTACGGCGATTTGCACGCTCTCGGGTAAGCAGATTTGTTGTTCCTTCCTTTGCGAAGATTTATAAACTAAATCAGGATGAAATGGAAAAGGACTTGCATGAATATCACACACTACACGATTTATTTATCAGAACTCTAAAAAAAGAAGTGAGAATCGTTGATAAAAATGAAAACTCGGTAGTAAGTCCAGTGGACGCAGTGATCGAAGATGTCGGGTCCATTAAAGAAACAAGTGAAATGCTCGTCAAGGGTAAATCATATTCCATACAAGAAATGTTAGGAAACAATCAAACAGTAACGAAGTATTTAAACGGTACATATATGGTGCTCTATTTAAGCCCAAGTCATTACCATCGGATTCATAGTCCTGTGGAGGGGACGATTGTAAAACAGTGGACGCTTGGCTCAAAATCATATCCTGTCAATAAGATGGGTTTAAAGTATGGGGTCCGAACGTTAGCAAAAAATTATCGGATGATTACCGAAGTGCATACAGCAAGCGGGCATATTGCGATCGTAAAAGTGGGAGCCATGTTTGTAAACTCCATTGAAAAAACTCATAAAGGAATGAATCTGCAAAAAGGCGAGGAGATGGCTTACTTTAGTTTCGGTTCGACAGTCGTTTTGTTGTTTGAACAAGGAATTTTTCATTTAGATACCCCTATTCATACACCCAAGGACATCCGAATTGGTGAAAAAATTGGAGTCCTTATCAAAGAGGACGACGGTGCTTAATAGTACCGTACTGAACCTTCTGAATCAACGGTTAATTCTGATTCAATAGATTATGAAATTACAGAACGAGTCAGAATGCAGCCTTGATTCGGACACGAAAGCTCAAAAAATCATCGAACGAGTCAGAATGGCCCCTTGATTCGGACACGAAAGCCAAAAAATCATCAAACGAGTCAGAATGCACCTTGCTCTTACACAATTGCCTTTGGAATCACCAAACCAGGTCAGTAGTCATCTAATTTTCTACACTAATAGTACCAAAAACCAAAAAGTGCCTTTGTAAAAAAGAAAAAGCCCTCTAGGGGCATATGGATTATCTTCTTAAGAAGAAATTTTCATTTTGTTGAATAAAGATCGACGATGAATTTCTGTTTCAATTAGATGTATAAACTCGGGGCTTAGATTTAATTCTCTTGCCTTATAGTAGGATTCAATTAATAATTCATCTGACAGTTTGCGCAAGCCAGAATTCACCTCCAAAAGAAAAATAAATGGTACTAAAATGTATAAAAGAAGCATAAAATGGTACGTTCAATTGGTGTACCCTAAATCTACCAAATTAAATTCGTTAGGACAACCTTTCCAATTATTCACAAATCGCAGTGGATAACTTGTGACTAATTTGTTTATAAGGTATTAAAAAGTGGCTGAAACAATGGGTATAATGTTAATAACTTTATCCACAGGAGTGGAAATGCTGTGATTTTGTCGAAAAATATTTTTTATATTTAGTATTTACAGCAAAAAGTATTCTTTTCTTTGAAAAATTGTCGGAGTTTGACAGATAATAAAAACAAAGCAGCTTTAATAGTTTTATTTTGATACTACGGTTAAAATTGGTTATGATGGTACAGATAAACAGATGAATTAATGAGGTGTAAGCTTGGTGTTAAAAAATTTTTTACCTGATGAGCATGTAAAAAGCATATTAGATATTAAACCTGAAGACCTGAAAAAAAGAGGGATTAAGGGCATTATTACGGATTTGGATAATACGCTTGTGGAATGGGATCGACCGAGTGCCACACCAGAGCTCATAAAATGGTTTGAACAAATAAAAAAACATAATATACTCGTTACCATTGTTTCTAATAATAATGAGAGCCGCGTGAAGGAATTCTCTGTTCCATTACGTATTCCATTTATATTTCAAGCACGTAAACCATTGGTGCGAGCATTTAATAAGGCTCTTTCCCAAATGGGAATCAAGAAAGAGGAAGCAGTAGTCATCGGAGATCAGTTATTAACGGATGTCTTAGGTGGAAATCGAAGCGGGTTTCATACGATTCTAGTGGTCCCTGTAGCACAAACAGATGGATTTATTACTAAATTTAACCGCTTTGCGGAGCGTAGAATTATGAATTGGTTCAGGAAAAAAGGCATGATTCAATGGGAGGATTAAAGTGTGAGTGAACAAGAGCAATATTTATGTATGGGGTGCGGTGTAAAGGTCCAAACTGAAAACCCCGCTGAATTAGGGTATGCACCGTCTTCAGCACTCGAAAAGGAAAGTATTATTTGTCAGCGCTGTTTTCGTCTTAAACATTACAATGAGGTCCAGGATGTCAGTTTAACCGATGATGACTTCCTGAAAATATTGAATGGCATTGGTCAGACGGATGCATTAATTGTGATGATCGTTGATATTTTTGACTTTAATGGAAGCTGGCTGCCCGGATTACACCGATTTGTCGGTAATAACAAAATCGTTCTAGTGGGTAATAAGGTGGACCTATTGCCGAAATCAGTGAAACATAACAAATTGATTAATTGGATGAAACAAGAATCAAAAGAGCTGGGACTTAGACCTGAGGAGGTATATTTAGTTAGTGCAGAGAAAGGCAAGTTCATCAAAGAAACGGCAGCTGCCATTGATGAAATGCGAAATGGAAAAGATGTCTATGTGGTAGGATGTACAAATGTAGGGAAATCTACTTTTATAAATAGAATCATTAAAGAGGTTACAGGTGAAGGAGATATCATTACGACATCACACTTTCCTGGCACTACTTTAGACATCATTAAAATTCCGCTTGAGGATGGTAAAGCACTGATTGATTCACCTGGAATTATCAATCATCATCAGATGGCCCACTATGTTGATAAGAAGGATTTAAAAATGATTACTCCTAAAAAAGAGATAAAACCAAAGGTGTTTCAATTAAATGAAGGACAAACCTTGTTTTTTGGGGGATTAGCTCGGTTTGATTTTATAAGTGGTGAAAGGAATTCATTTGTCTGTCATGTTTCAAATGAAATTAATATTCATCGCACCAAAACAGAAAATGCCGATGAATTATATCAAAATCATGTTGGGGAAATGCTAGCTCCACCTCGAAAGGATGAATTGGATTTATTTCCTGAGCTAGTAAGACAAGAATTTACGATTAAGGATGCAAAAACGGATGTTGTGTTTTCTGGACTTGGCTGGGTCACCGTTAACCAGCCAGGGGTAAAAGTTGCAGCATATGTTCCAAAGGGTGTCCAAACCTTGACACGAAAATCCTTAATTTAATTAAGACGGGGAAATGAGGGGAATCAGGTGAAGAAACTTTTTGCGGTTTTGGGAGATCCAATTGGTCACTCAATGTCACCAATTATGCTGAATGATGTTTTATCCTATTATGAAATTGACGCCCATTATCATCCCTTTAAAGTTAGTCCAGAGGAATTAGAAACAGCTATTAGAGGGTTAAAGGCAATTGGAATATCAGGTTTTAATGTAACCATACCACATAAAAGCGCCATTATACCTTTTCTAGATGGTATAGATGATTTGGCATTAAGTATTGGCGCAGTAAATACTGTGGTTAATGATAATGGTAAACTAATCGGCTATAATACGGATGGATATGGATTTATAAAAGGGTTAGAACCTCATATCTCATCCTTTTCTGACAAGAAAGTCTTAGTAATAGGAGCAGGAGGGGCTGCAAGGGCCATTTATTTTACGATGGCAAAAATGAAGCCTCTTGCTATAGATATTACCAACCGAACTATTGTAAAAGCGAATGAGTTAATCGACGCATGCCCGTTTGAATCAAACTCTAAATCCTTATCTTTAGAGGAGGCAGAGGTTTATCTGGATGAATATGATGTAGTTATCCAAACAACGATGATAGGCATGTATCCTAATACTTTAGAAACACCGATTGGTCTAAGAAATTTAAATTCCCAAGCTTTGGTTTGTGATATTGTTTACAACCCACTCGAAACACAATTCTTGATGGAAGCAAGGAAAAAGGGTGCAACCATTCAAAATGGTGTTGAAATGTTTGTTTACCAAGGTGCTTTGGCATTTGAAAAATGGACAGGAATTTTCCCTGATGTAAAAAGAATGAGAGAAAATGTATTAAGACAGTTGGAGGCGTGAAATGTTAACAGGTAAACAGAAAAGATTTTTGAGGTCGAAAGCCCATCATTTAGATCCGATTTTTCAAGTAGGAAAAGGCGGAGTAAATGAAAATATGATTAAGCAAGTGGCCGATGCGTTAGAGGCGAGAGAACTTTTTAAAATAAGTGTATTGCAAAATTGTGAAGAAGATAAAGATGTTGTTGCAGAGCAACTTGCTGCGGGAACAGGTGCTGAAATTGTTCAAATTATTGGAAATACGATAGTACTTTACAAAGAATCCGTAGAAAAGAAGCAAATTTCACTTCCATAGTAAAGGAGAGGGATCATCATGACGAAGGTTGGGATATTGGGAGGAACATTTGACCCGCCTCATTACGGACATTTGTTAATTGCGAATGAGGTACTCACCAAACTTAATCTTGATGAAATTTGGTTTATGCCGAACCAAGAGCCCCCTCATAAAAAGAAATCCGAGTCAGTTGAGAATATAGACCGGCTGCAAATGCTTGAGCTTTCTATCAAAGGGAATCCATCATTTAGAATCGAAAAAAATGAACTGGAGAGATCGGGTCCATCGTTTACTGTCGATACCATGAAGATATTGAATGAACGATATCCAAACCATCAATTTTTCTTCATCATTGGTGCAGATATGATTGAATACCTGCCTAAATGGCATAAAGTAGATGAATTGATTAAGCTCGTAAAATTTGTTGGTGTCCAAAGACCGGAGTATAACATTAGAACAGATTATCCTATCATTTACGTGGATGTGCCAGCATTCGATGTTTCATCAAGCATGATAAGAGAGCGAGTACAGCAAGGGATGACGGTTCGTTATTTATTACCCGACCCCGTCATCGATTTTATTAGGGAGAATCATTTATATGGAACGTGAACAAGCATTAAAAATTGTAAAAGAACAGTTGACTGACCATCGATATCAGCATACTTTAGGTGTCATGGAAACTGCCATTACGTTAGCAAAAAAGTATGGTGCTGATGAGAAAAAAGCAGAAACTGCTGCAATTTTTCATGACTATGCTAAATTTCGTCCTAAGGATGAAATGAGACAAATTATCTTGAATCAAAATTTTCCTAAAGATTTACTCCACTATCATGCAGAGTTATGGCATGCACCTGCAGGAGCCTATTTAGTGGAAATGGAGACAGGAATTAAGGATAAGGAAGTACTGGATGCAATCCGCTATCATACTTCGGGAAGGCCAGGGATGTCACTACTAGAAAAAGTAATTTATTTAGCAGATTATATTGAACCAGGCAGACATTTTCCAGGAGTGGATGAGGTTAGAGCCTTAGCCAAAGAAAATTTGGATACCGCATTAATACAAGCGGTTAAAAATACCATACTATTCTTAATGAAAAAGAATCAACCGGTTTACCCGGATAGCTTTCAAACATATAATGATCTCATTATGAGACAGGAGGACTGATTAATGTCTAATCAAGAGTTATTAAAAATTGCTGTAAAAGCTGCCGATGATAAAAGAGCTGAAGACATCTTAGCGCTCAATATGCAGGGAATCTCCTTAATTGCTGATTATTTTATTATTTGTCACGGAAACTCAGACAAACAAGTTCAGGCGATTGCAAGAGAAATCAAAGAAAAAGCAGAAGAAAACGGATATAATGTGCGAAGAATGGAAGGCTTTGATGAAGCTACATGGATTCTAATCGACCTTGGAGATGTGGTTGCCCATGTATTCCATCGTGATGAGAGAAGTTACTATAAGTTAGAACGCTTATGGGGCGATGCACCATTAGAGGATATTCACAGTGAGTTAACAACATGAGCTATGAGCAGTTTGCCTATCTATATGATGAGCTCATGCAGGATGCTCCATATGAAGAATGGGTGAGATTTGTAAAAGAAAAATTGGATAAATATCAAGTAGGTGGGAAAAATCTACTTGATTTGGCCTGTGGGACGGGAGAGCTCTCCGTTCGTTTCGCAAAGGAGGGCTTTTCGGTTACGGGTGTAGATTTATCTGCTGATATGCTCGCGGTTGCACAGGCAAAGGCACAGGAAGAAGGTTTGCAAATTCCTTTTTTTGAACAGGACATGGCAGATTTGGAAGGACACGAAGAATTTGATATAATCGGTATTTTTTGTGATTCATTAAATTACTTGCAATCTGATGA
>JAPSKD010000469.1 GCA_031177865.1 Bacillus sp. (in: firmicutes)
CGGTTATAATACTTTTTCTAATGACTAATGAATTTGCCATTGTTTTCCCTCCTTAATAGTTCACCCATTTTTTCTGTCCGATCCATTGGAAAACAGTAATTCCGAATACGACGATAAATAGGACGACAGCCATGGCTGAAGCGTAGCCAATTTTCAGATTCACGAAAGCGGTATCATATAAGTTCCAAACAATCATTGAAGTAGAATTCATTGGTCCACCCTTTGTTAATACAGCAATCAAGTCAAACACCTTAAAGGTAGAAATAATACCAGTGATAAATAGGAAGAAGGACGTCGGTGAAATCATCGGCAGCGTAATATGTCTAAACTTTATCCATGCATTTGCCCCATCAATATCAGCTGCTTCATATAAATCTCTTGGAATCGATTGTAGACCTGCTAAATAGATAATCATATTAAAGCCAATTGAAATCCAAATTTGGATAATCATAATCGAAATAAGAGCGAAATTAGGGTCTGCAATCCACAATGGAGGATTTTCGATTCCTAGCGACATTAACACTTGGTTGATTGGACCTTGTGATGGATGAAATAGGACCTGCCAGACAACCGCGATCGCAACGACACTTGATATATATGGCATGAAAAATGCTACTTTAAAGAAACCTTTTAAATATACATTTCTGTCAATTGTTACCGCTATCAACAGTGAGATTGCCATACATATTGGTACTGTTAGGACGAAAATGGCATTATTTCGAAGTGACTTTAAGAAAACAGTATCTTCAAATAACCTTGTGAAGTTATCAAAGCCAACCCACTTCAGCTGTGAAAGGGGGGTGATGAAGCTCCAATCTGCGAAACTTAAAGCAAATGTTGCAAAAATGGGGAGTAAAACAAGGACTGAAACACCTATAAGCATGGGGGATACAAATAAAATACCTGCTAAATTTTCACTTTTTTCCTTAGCGATTTTTTCTTCTTTTTCTACAACCTTTACGGGTGTGGTGAGTTCTGTTTTCACACTCATTTGATTCACCTCAATTTTTAGTATATTTTTATTATAAAATAATAATAGAATTCCCTATTAACGGTATTTTGCTCTATATAACTACAATTTTGACTTCTTAGATGTGGCTGTGTTAATTAGTCTGTTGATTGGAGCTCCAGGCACTTCGCTTTCCGCAGGCGTTGCGGTGAGCCTCCTCGGCGTAAACGCCTGTGGGGTCTCACCTGCTCCGTACTCCTGCAGGAGTCTTCGTGCCTTCCGCTCCAATCAACAGAGTGCCAAAATCAAGGTTAGGTTTACCACAGCCAACATAAAAAAGCCCAGTACCGCAATGGTCTGGACTTGATATATCTATTCTTCTATTACTAGCTACTACGCCTTACCACCTCTATACTCTATAGGTGTAACTCCGACGTAGTTTTTGAATATCTTGATAAAATAGCTCTGGTTATCATAACCTAGCCGTTCACAAATTTTTCCTACTGAGTCTGTAGTTTGTTCGAGCAATTCTTTTGCCCTATTAATCTTCATTTTTGTTACGTATTCTACAAAGGTCTCACCCACTTCTTTTTTAAACAAGCGGCTGAAATAGCTTGGGTTTAAATATAAGTGGCTTGAAACCTCATCAAGGGTAATCTTCTTTTCAATATTCATCGTAACATATTTAAATGCATCCAAAATTTCTTTTCGTTTTGTTTGCTCATATACCTCTTTAACAAAAGATAGAATCGACTTAAAATAATTGATTAGCCACGTTTTCAATTCATCTAAAAATTGGATCTCAAATATCTCATTATGCATGTATTCGACTGTTTGCTGTGAACGAAATAATTGTAAGGCATGAAGCTTTACCCTTAAATCTAGTAATAATTTTAACACCCAATCCTTTACTAACTCTGGGGTGAATTGTTTTTCTTCTAGAAAAATAACCCATTTACTAACATACTCAGTGATTCTTGCTTCATCTCTAAGCATAATGAGTTCCCTCATTTCTGCAGCAGCTTCATCATACTTTGAAAACAGATCTTCCGTTGGTGCTTCCTGAGGTTCCTTCCGTTCAACGATTGAGCCTGGCTTCAGATAAAAACTCTGATGGCTGCAATTAATTAATTGTAATAATTCCTGCTTAACCTCTGGTAAATTCGTACAGCCATCACCTGTTATAAAAGAAAGGGAGATGTTTAATGAGCGTTTTAAGGCATGTTGAATCCTTTTCATGCTTTCAACTGTTTCAGAAAGAGCACTCCTTTTTAAAATTAAGGAAGAAGGGAAAAAGACAAATAGTTCCTTTACTCCATGTTGGAAATGGACTGCCCCCGGATAGCAGCGCTCTATTTCCTCTACCACCACATTATTAATCGCAAAATTCAATGTATCCTCTGATAAATATAACTCTTTTACTATACTGTAATTATGAATCATACCCAAGGAGCCTATATATGCGCTTTGATCTAGATGAAGACCTAACGATTTGGCCTCTAGAAGCCAATTATCCTCATTAATATCTGGTTGTTCAATCGTTTTCTTAATGAACCTTTCTTTTACACTTTCTTTGTTTTGTTTAAACAAATTCTGGATTTGAAGGTGCTTGTTCAGTTTATTATTCTGTTCATCCAGTGTATCCTTAAATTTCTTGATTAATATACGAAAATCATCAGGATCAAAGGTGTCTTTGATTAAGTAGTCCTGGACTTGAAGTTTTAATGCCTGCTGTGCAAATGCAAAATCAGCATGGCAGGATAATA
>JAPSKD010000108.1 GCA_031177865.1 Bacillus sp. (in: firmicutes)
GTATAACCAGGCTGGTAAAGTGAATTTTGGACAGCCTGGTGAAGAGGCCATTATCATTGCTACTGCAGCAGATGACCCGAACAAAGCTACGATATTTGCGTACGAAAAAGGAGCCAAAAATGTAAACGGAGACCCAGTTCCTGCCCGGCAGGTTGCCACCTTTTTATTTGCAGGTCAAGAAGATCATATGACCGAAGCCGGATGGAAGCTGATTGACGAATCGGTCAAGTGGGCTCTTGGTATCGAAGGAAATGATTCTGTCTCCAAAGTTACGTACAATGTGAAACGCAGTACCAGCACAGAGGGCCCTTTTCAAACCATTGCTGAAAAACTAGAGGGAACCCACTTCCAGGATACAGGGCTAGAAAATGGAACGGCTTACTATTATGTCGTATCTGCCGTATCAGAGAGAGGCGAGAGTGTAAATTCAAACGCGGTAAGGGCAGTACCGACCGCTCCGGATCCTTCAAACCGGCCTTCTGCACCAACAGGATTGACGGCTCTTACAAGAAATAGTCAGGTTGATGTAAGTTGGGAACCGATTTCGGCCCAGCAAGTAAGGTACAATGTGAAACGCAGTACCACGAAAGAGGGTCCCTATCAGACCATTGCTGAAAATATGGAGGGAACTCACTTCAGAGATACAGAGTTAGAGAATGGCACGAAGTATTATTATGTTGTATCAGCCGAAACTAGTGGCGGTGAGAGTACAGATTCACAAGCTCTAACGGCAGTGCCTGCAGCGCCATTGCAAGCTCCGGCCGGCTTGTCAGTAAGTCATGACAGTGGCGGGGTGACCATTCATTGGGCATCCGTCAATGGTGCCGAGTCTTACCAAGTCTTGCGCAGTAAAGAAAAGGGCATTGGCTATGAGGTAATCAAAAGCAGCGTAGCGGAAACCAGCTATACGGATACTGGAATCACCAATGGCGAGAAGTACTATTATGTTGTGTCCGCCAAGAACGATACGGCAAAAAGTGCAAACTCCCAGCCAATCAGTGCAGCTGCAGAAAAGGCTAATGGTGTTCCAGCGATTCCAACTGGTATGAAAGCCACTTCTGGCGATGGCCGGGCTGCATTAACCTGGTCTGCTGTATCTGGCGCCGATACCTATACCATCAAGCGTGGTGCGTTTAACAGCGGTCAATATGAGGTCATTGCAAGGAATGTTCAACTTACCGGTTATCAAGATATGGGCCTCACAAACGGTGAAACCTATGATTATGTAATTTCCGCTGTCAATGTGAAGGGGGAAAGCACAGACTCCGAGCCCATCGCAGTTACACCGGCAAAAGTAACGATTGTAGCGAAGGAGGGCGGAGATTTTAAAACGATTCAAGAAGCCATTGATGCTGCACCAGATAACAGTACGAAGCGGCATGTTATTTTTATTAAAAATGGTGAATACCGTGAAAAACTTACCATCCCTACTAGCAAAACCAACCTAAGTTTTGTAGGGGAAAGTAAGGAAGGAACGGTTCTGGTTTATAGTGATAATGCAAATACCCCAGGGCCTGACGGCAAACCATTAGGCACTTCCAAGAGTTCAAGTATCTTTATCTATGCAAATGATTTTATCGCCAAAAATGTAACCATCCAGAATGATTCCGGTCAGGGGACAGGACAAGCGGTTGCCGCCTATGTGAGAGCCGACCGTCTCTATTTTGAAAACGTACAGTTTTTAGGATATCAGGATACGTTATATGCCCATACGGGAAGACAGTATTATAAAAACTGCTATGTAGAAGGGGATGTCGATTTCATTTTTGGCGGAGCCACAGCCATGTTTGATCGCTGTCATCTTCATAGCAAGCGTAGCGGCAGTAAGTTAACAGCTGCCAGTACGGATCAAGCTACACCGTTTGGGTATGTTTTTTTACATTCAAAAATTACCTCAGATGAAGGAGTGACCGATGTGCAACTCGGCAGACCTTGGCGTCCTTATTCATCTGTCACCTATATCAACACCGAAATGGATGCTTCGATTGCTCCTGATGGGTGGGATAACTGGGGGAAGGTTGAAAATGAAAAAACAGCAAGATATTCAGAATACAATAACAAGGGGCCAGGGGCAGACCCGAAACAACGGGATCCATGGACAACACAATTAACACCGGAGGAAGCCAATCAATACACAGTGCAAAATGTGATGAAAGGATCTGACAGCTGGGATCCTGAGAGAATTGGAATTATCCCATTATCACCACTATCAGCACCGATTATTTCGCTTGATCAACAAGATTCCATTGTCAATACACCAAGCTTTACGATTACAGGAAAAGTGGATAAAGAAGCAGCTGTTTCTGTCAATCAAAAGGAAATTTCATTACAAAAAGATGGCAGCTTCAGCGCAACGGTGGAGCTGAAAGACAGTTTGAATACGTTCACAGTGGAAGCAGTAGATGCAGCTGGGAATCGGGCTATTCCTGTTGTGTTAAAAATTGTTTACGATCATGAGAGACCTGTCGTAACGGTCGATGATCTTATAGGAGAGAAAACCGGGAATCACTACAATGTGATGTACAATCCGCTGCCGATTGCCGGGAAGTTGAACGAAACAGGAAAAGTCATGGTGAATGGCGAGATAGTAGATGTTTCGGAAGATTTATCTTTTCGTTCAAAAGTCAATTTAGAACCGGGACTAAATAAAATCACGATTACCGCTATTGATGGGGCAGGGAATGAATCAGAACCTGTCAATTTCCTTGTGATTCCAAAAGGGAATGCTGTCCCAGACGGTCCCGTTAAGATTATCAAGAGTGAAACAACAAGCCCAAATACAGTAGAAGTTACTTTTAACAGCAAGCTAAAAAACTTTGATCCGAGCGATATTGAATTGCAAACGGCTACGAACGGTTGGGCAGCACTTAATCCTGGTTTGAAGCAAACGATTACTGTGGAAAGCATTTCCGCTAAGGTGAATAAGGATAATCAAACCGTAGCAGTTATCAAAACGATGGAAGCCTTTCATGAGGATGGAACGATTACGCTCCCAAAAGAGGAAGATCCGTTTCATATTCCTTACTTGAATGCCGACTATTATACAGGAGATCGGGCCGAGGACATTAAGCACGCGGATGCAATCTTAACTTGGCAGATGGATCATGGCGGCTGGTTTAAAAACTGGGTGGAAAAATATAAACGTCCATGGGATGGGAAAGAACCGAAATCTGAATGGTTTTCACCTAAACATGGTGAATTAGGGACGATTGATAATGAAGCAACGACAAACGAGATTCTCTTTTTAGGCTTGATGTATAAAGAAACGGGTGATTCTCGTTATAAGGATTCCGTTTTAAAAGGAATTGATTTTTTACTTGAGATGCAGTATGATGCCGGCGGCTGGCCGCAAGTGTATCCGGCGAGGGGCAACTACTCAGACTTTGTGACCTTCAACGATAACGCGATGGTTCGCGTCATGAGTGTATTAACGATGTTTTCGCAAAAGAAGTATCCATTTAATTCAGATCTAGGTGACGAGAAACTTTCTGCGAAGATTGATGATGCATTGGGGCGTGGGCTGGATTATATACTAAAATCGCAAATCAAGGTGAACGGTGAAGTAACCGCATGGTGTGCCCAGCATGATCCTGTGATGTACGAACCGAAAGAGGCTCGTTCGTATGAGCATCCATCCATCTCAGGTTCGGAATCTGTAGGAATTGTCCAGTATTTGATGTCATTGCCGAATCCTTCAACGGAAATAAAGGCTGCCATAGATGGTGCCCTAAAGTGGTTTGAAGAGGCAAAACTGGCGGGAACGAAATATGTATCAGGCGATCCCAACGGGCAATATTTCTACCCGGATGCAAACAGCAATACCTGGTACCGCTTCTACGAAATCGGCACCAATCGCCCGATCTTCTCAGGAAGAGACGGTGTCATTCATCACAACATCCTAGAAATTGAACAAGAAAGAAGAGATGGCTACCGCTGGGCAGGGGACTGGCCGCAAAAATTATTAAATATAGCCAACACAACAGGCTACTACGAAAATCGAGTATACGTAAAAGTCATAGGGGATCACTCTAAGAACGTCGTAGGCGAATCTTTGAAAATAGGAAACTTATATAGAATAGAAGCCTCCACTTCTACAAAAAAGTAACCTTTTCATTTTCAATACAGATTGAATAGGTAAGGGGTAGTCCCGCTAATTTGCAGCAGGTCTGCACCCTTGTTACTGTTGATATTATTAAATCAATCAATCAATGAATGCATAATAAATAGTGTGCTACGTTCCTTTGGGATTAGTACACTATTTTTGGGTTTTGGTGCAAAAACTTCAGCACAATTGCAATTAATCTCTAAATCTTAGAAATACTGATAACTATTACACTAAAAAAGGTGCGTGATCAGTATCGAAAAGCAAAATTTATTCAAGTGGAAACATTATCAACCTGTGAAGACTAGGTAGAGGAAGAGGAGAGCGCCCCCCTTTGCAAGAGCGGGCATACACTCATAATAATTACATAGATGATTAACAATGTAATTTAGAATTGGGCGAAACAGATCAAACAATGGATTAAGGATATAACTACGGTTATTTTTCTTATTTTATTGAGCACGGAACATAGGAATTGTTTGCGGCAGATTCTTTTTCTTATTGAACTAATGTGGAAGTTTAGTTGAACAAGGTAACACATTAGTGGTTTCCTTAGTGGAAAACATTCATAATAGGCACTGTAGTATTTGCATTATTCTCTACATTTGTTGGAGAAGAATTTTTTTCAAGGGTTGGGGATTTATGTATTGTTAAAATAGAAGCATATTTACTCTGTCAATCTTATGCGTTTTTAGGAATATTAGTAAAATTCCTACTAGAAAAATTTAAAATGATTGAGGTTATTTCTAAAAATAAAGAATAATATTCTTGTTAAGCAAACGGGAGCATTTCTTAAAGAGGGAGAAATGCTCTTTTTTGTTGAATAAAGGCTCAGTAAAAGAGAGACTTGGGCAAAATAGACTGACAATTACATTACATTATTCTTATGTTTACAACAGTATGGTGGAGTAAACGTTTACTAGGTTGGGTATATACCCAACCATTACCTGTAGAAATGTTAAAAGAAGTACAATATAATAGAAGAAACTTAATAAAAAATTCACCGGGCCTACTGGTAGAAGTGGCTCCTTTTTCATATATTCATAGTCAAAGATAGTCAAAGTCAAAAGGAGGGTGGAATTATGATTTGTCAAAACTGTCAAACATCGCCAGCGAGTTATCAGTTAAACTTCTCATTTAATCACGGTCAAAGCCAAATTAGTTTGTGTGCGGAATGCTATGATATCGCAAAACAAAAATTGGAAAACGGCTCCATTCAACTTGACAACCAAATGTTCAATCTGTTGGACACAGATGGCAGCCAGCCTGAGCAAAACAAAAATGTCCATTTAACCAAGCCAAAGAAACGAAAAAAAAATAGCTTTCTTGATCAACATGGACGGAACTTGACGAATGAAGCAAAAGAAGGGCGAATTGATGGCGTGATCGGTAGGGATCAAGAAATTGAACGTATCCTTCAAATATTAAACCGTCGTACAAAAAATAATCCGGTCTTAATCGGTGAGGCTGGTGTTGGGAAAACAGCGATCGTTGAAGGCCTTGCCCTTCAAATCGTCAAAGGCAAAGTACCGGCGAAACTAAAAACGAAAGAAGTATATTTGCTAGACATCAGTTCACTTGTAGCAGGTACATCCTACAGAGGACAATTTGAAGAAAAAATGAAAAAACTTATTGCTGAATTACAACAACGTAAAAACGTCATTTTGTTCATTGATGAACTGCACATGATGGTTGGTGCTGGAGGTACGTCTGACGGTTCGATGGATGCAGGGAATATATTAAAACCAGCGTTAGCGCGCGGTGATATTCAAATTGTTGGCGCAACAACGATGAAAGAATATCGCATGATTGAAAAAGATCCTGCACTTGAGCGTCGCTTCCAATCGGTGATCGTGAAAGAACCGTCTGTGAATGAGGCGTTTGAAATTTTAAAAGGAATTCGGCCAGCATATGAAAAGTATCACGATGTAACGTATTCGGATGATGTCCTAAAAGCATGTGTGACACTATCAAAACGCTATATTCAAGATCGCTTCTTACCAGATAAGGCCATCGATTTAATGGATGAGGCCGGTGCAATACTAAACCTTGCTCATGGAGAGCTAGATGTTAACTATTTAAAACAGCGCTTAAAAGACATTACTGCAGAAAAACAAAAAGCAACGAAATTAGAGCACTATGAAAAAGCGGCGATTCTTCGTGATGAAGAGAGAGAAATGAAGCAAATATTATCTGAATACTCAGACAATATAACGAAAGATATTACCGTAGAAATGGTCCAAGAGATTATTGAAAAAAGTACTGGAATCCCTGTACAAAAGCTACAAAAAGCAGAGCAACAAAAAATGAAAGACTTGAAAGAGAGACTAGCAAGTAAAATTATTGGTCAGGATAAAGCTATTGAAAAAGTAGCCAATGCAATCTTAAGGGCAAGTGTTGGGTTAAAACCGAAAACACGTCCAACCGCTTCATTTTTATTCTTAGGTCCAACAGGTACAGGTAAAACCGAATTGACGAAAACTCTTGCCGCCGAATTATTCGGCAGTAAAGATGCGATGATTCGCCTAGATATGAGTGAATATATGGAAAAACATTCTGTCTCTAAGCTCATTGGTTCACCTCCTGGCTATGTCGGACATGAAGACGCAGGTCAGTTAACGGAACAAGTTCGCCGAAACCCTTATTCCATAATTCTGCTGGATGAAATCGAAAAAGCACACCCAGATGTGATGAATGTGTTTCTTCAAATCATGGAAGATGGCAGGTTAACAGATAGCCAAGGAAGAGTTGTAAGCTTTACGGAAACGATTATCATCATGACTTCAAACGCAGGTGTTGGAAACAAAACTTTAGGGCCAATTGGTTTTGGCAGCGATGAACAGCAAGGAGCAGAGTCAAATATTGTCGATAAAATCGGAAATCACTTTAAGCTTGAATTCTTAAACCGTATTGATTCGATTATTGAGTTTAACCACCTACAAAAAGAGAACCTTGTGGAAATTATCGAGATTATGATGGCGGAGCTTAAAGAAACATTAGAGGAACAAGGGATATCCATTGAAATCGATAAGGAAGCAAAAGAAAAGATTGCCGAATTAGGATATAGCAATGTGTTTGGTGCTCGTCCACTTCGACGCGTCATTCAAGAGAAAATTGAAGATAAAATCACTTCTTTAATTATTAATAGCGAAAACGTAACCACGATCACTGTCTCAGTAGAAAATAATAATATTAACGTAGCATAAGGATAGATGATCTTCATCTATCCTTTCAGCTTGTCGAGAAACCCCACTTTTCAAATCAGTGGGGTTCCTCTTATAAATAGATCATTCAATGTTGGAACAAAAAACGATTTCTATAGGCTTCAATATGGTAATTTTAATTAAATTAAATTAACGAAGTGTTTTGATAAGTTTGTGAAGGATTACACTTAAAGTATCAGGTGCGTTTGTTAAAGCGGGGGATCGCTGCGGCGGTCTTTTTTTCTTGTTGTACTAACGAGGGAGTGTAGTTGAATAAGCCATTTAAAAAGTCGATTCCTATCTACGAGAAATCGACTTTTATGTTGAAATTTATTTACCATTGTAAAACCGTATTTTCCTGACGCTAACCCTATTTCTCCTGATGAACATCGATGATATGTCCATTGATCGTCACACTCTTAATATTTTCATCATTCAAAAAGGTTCTCTCTTCAGTTGCATTTAAATTGTATTGCCACTTAAAGCCTGATTTAGTTGTGCTAGTTGAACTTGATTTTAATTCAAATATCTTCTTATCTATTGTCGTTACCTTAATAACTGGTTTGTATTTTGGTAAAAAGTCTGTCTTGCCGTCTAGACGTTTTCCCTCGATTCCAATCCCATTTGCTGATATATTTATATTATGAAGCGCTAATTCTTCGTTTAACTCAGTCAGCTTCATGTCTATCTCGATATTTTGCGATGTAGGATGTTCGCTTCCTACAAAGGAAATCTGAAATGGACCGTTAGCGACAACCTTATTTGTTTTACTGTCCACAAGTTTATCTGCCATAATCGTCATTTTTTTCCCATCGATGCTACTCGTCGTATCGATGTCAAACATAGCAATAAGTTTCTTCCGGTCTTCTGTCATTTGTTGATCCACCATATAGCTTGCATTCTGTTTCCAATCCAGCTCCGGTGTTGGAATTTTGATATCCCTTAAGAAGGCTGTTCCGTCTTCTTTTTCAAATGACACTAAAATGATGGCGCTCTTGCCTCCGATAATGCTCTCTTCCACCTCCATCTCGATACCTGAAACGACCTTCGCCTCTTGAATGGTTTTTTTGTTTTCTTCTACACCAGCTGCTTCTTTCCCAAAAAACATTGTAAAATAGTTATTACTTTGTGCTGCAGCCGTTGCAGCTCCGAAGACAAACACTGTTGAAGCCGCTAATAGACTCTTTTTAAACAGACTCCCTTTAAATGCCTTCTTCTTCCTATTTCCGTTTTGCATAACCATACCTCCATTTTTAATTCCCTTCAAATTTTCAAACTAAGCTTGAATAAACACTTAGCTGAATGTCTTTAGTATAGTGAGGAGTTCTAAAGTTTTTTTAAAGGAAAACTAAAGGTTCTCTTAATTTGAAAAATAATATCATGTATACCATGTCTCTTCATTTATTTGAGTGAGAGGGAATAAATGAAACATTTAAAAAGATCAATAATATTATTTCTTTTTGGAGTATTGTCTCTAAAGTATCAATGCTTCTATGTGGGATGGTCTTAGGTATAGGGGGAAGCCAGTGAAAGTTCGTGATAGAATCGGCAAGTGTTCCAGTAGTTGTTTGTCCATCTAAATGAAAACATCATAAATGTTACATAGTGTTCCTCTAAATAATTTAGATATCTTTTAGTCCTTCTTTATAAAAACTTTAGAATTTCCATCTAAACTCTATCTTGTGATGCAAGAAAAATTTTTTTAGGAGGAAGTTAGATGGAAGAATCAATGTCAATTATGTTTACAATTCAATCGTGGTATGTGTTAGTTCCGGTTTTTATATTAGGGCTATTTTGGTTGATAAGTTGGGCAAAGCGTCAACAAAGGAAGATAAATTTATTACAATTTGTTGTTCTGATTTCATTTGAGATATACTTACTTTGCGTCATTCACTTGGTGTTTTTTCCGATTGATGTGAATATTGGACGCTATGCCAATCAGACGCCGTGGTATGAAACGATTAACTTTATTCCAATTTTAACGATTGATGTAAGGACGTTTTTATTAAACATCATCATGCTTATCCCCTTTGGGATGTACATTCCATTTCTAAACAAAACTATGGCTTCTGTTAAAAAGGCAGCCAAATTCGGTTTTATGCTGAGTCTTTCCTTAGAGTTTGTACAGCTACTCATTCGAGTAACGTTAGGTAGTGGGAGAAGTACAGATCTTAATGATTTATTAGCAAATACAGCTGGTGCTGTTACAGGTTTTCTCATTGTAAGGAAATTGTTTAAGGTGAAGCAATTTAAGAACATTTTCCAGAGGTTTCAGCTTTAAGAAGAATAAGGAGTCAATAAAAATGACTAAAATCTTAATTGTAGATGATGATCAACAAATTGCTGAATTAATAGAGGTGTATTTGAAAAATGAAGGGTATGTAACCGATAAAGCTTCGGATGGGATGGAGGCTTTTCAAATGTTTGAGCACACTGCTTTTGACCTCATTATATTAGATATTATGATGCCGAACATGGATGGACTTGAGTTCTGTAAAAAAGTGCGGAAAAATAGTCAGATACCTATTCTGATGGTTAGTGCAAAGGCGGAGGATATGGATAAAATTATCGGCTTAATGACAGGTGCCGATGATTATATAATCAAGCCGTTTAATCCTTTGGAGTTAACCGCAAGAGTAAAAGCATTGCTTCGGAGGGCTAATTATAAGCAAAAAGAAAACGATGAGGATGTAATTCATGTTGGATTAATAGACATAGATAAACAGAGTCATACCGTTTCCGTAGAAGGAAAAGAAATTAAGCTAACGGCAAGGGAATTTGAGATTTTATATTTGCTTGCTAAGCATCGTGGACGCGTGTTTAGTTCGGAAGAGATTTTTGAAAGGGTATGGAACGAACCGGGAGAGGGGTCAAATCAAACAGTGATGGTTCATATCAGCAATCTTCGAGATAAACTGGAATCGGCGATCCCAGGTGAAACAATCATTCATACCGTCTGGGGAGTAGGGTATAAAATTGAAAAATAATATCATGAATCTGATAAGGTTTCTGCCAAAGTGGAAAATCATTATGTATTTTTTAATCTCGCTGATTTTATCTGTGGTAACGGGAGCTATTCTTTTGCCAGCATTATGGTATTTAGAGGATAATTCAAGATTTTTTGAGAGCTTATTTTTCACGTTATCCTATTTTCCTTTTGGATTGATATTTCTTTTTCTTGTTATTTATGTTGTTACCACTGGACTGTACCTTTTGCTCTTTTATCAATATGAGCGGAAACGATACCTTGCTTTTTATCTGAAAAAAATGACCGAGGATGTTCAGCTGTTAGTAAAAAAAGAACGAACTTCCGCTGAGATTTCTGCTCAACCGGAATTCCAAGCCCTTGCTGAAGAGATCCAGAAGATTATTGCAAAATCAAGCGAAGCCGTTAAAGAAGTAAAAATGGCAGAACAATTAAAAAATGAGCTGGTTACAAATGTTGCACATGACCTTAGATCACCCATTACTTCAATTATTGGTTATTTAGAACTTATTAACAATGATCGCTATCGTGACGAGGTGGAGCTTCGCTATTATATTCAAGTGGTTCATGAGAAGGCAGCCAGCTTGCATACGTTAGTCAATGATATATTTGAATATATTTATATGCAAAATCGGCATGTCAAAATCCATAAGGGCTCCGTTAATATTGAAGAGATGCTGAATCAACTAGCGGTTCAATCAAAAGTCCAGTTAGAAGAAGTTAAAATGGAGTTTCGTCTATTTTCTTCAGCAACAAAACCAATTGTTGAGGGAGATGGGGGGAAACTAGTGCGAGTATTCGAGAATATCATCCAAAATGCCATCCGATATGGTAGTGACGGCAAATATCTTGATGTTAATCTAAGTGACACAGAAAAATGGGTCGAGATTGAAATCATCAACTATGGACAACAAGCCATTCCACCTTCGGATCTTCCACATATCTTTGAACGATTTTACCGTGTTGAAAAGTCACGTTCACATTTCACAGGAGGCTCAGGGTTAGGGCTAGCAATAACAAAAAGCATTATTGACCTCCATAATGGTGAAATTAATGTAATGAGTACACCGGGGAGAACCGCTTTTACGATAAAGCTTTTAAAGAAGTCGTAGTTAATAAAACTTACGGATTATGTAATCGGTAAGGAAGTAAATATCGGCTGGTAATGTTCATATGGCGACGAACACTGGTAATGCGACGGCACGTTGATATAAGGTAGCCATAATAATTTGAAGTTATAGGGAGCGTATCCTATGCTCTCTTATAGTAAATTTCGAGGTCATTCAGGTCATTATGACCTATGTGACCTCAAAAATAAATAAAACACATGTGTCCTATTATTAAGTAAGTCTCCTTACTGCAGTCTGACTGTGTAAATAAAATGCGCCTGTCCACTTAATATTTTTCCTTGAAACTTCCCCCAAAACCTTCCCCAACAAATTGGGGGATAATACATTATTCTACAGTGCAGACAAAAATAAAAAACCCTAGAAGCCTTGCCACGATTAATATTTTTTCATTCATAATTATTTCACATTCTTTCCCTAAAATCCCTGTCCATATTCTTACATTTTTTTATTTACAATTTGTTGGCATTAGGCCAACTAATTCTAATTGATTTGTGAATAATGTAAAGTAATCATGGATTTTTTTGACTTTATTTTAAGATTAACAGATACAAAAGTAAATCAATGCAATACTTATAAGAGATGAAAGGGGGTGGAGCACTTTAAATATTATATATGTAATATTTTTTATGGGAATGAGTTGATTAAACCTCCAGGATGACAAGAACATCCTGGAAATCTACTTTTTGATCCAAATTTGCTTAAAGTCTACCCAACTGTCGAATTTCGACGAAAAATAATGAAGAGAAGAATGATGATATGTACTGAAAAGCTTATAATTGAGGAAGATGATAGAATGATCGTCCACTAATAGTTTTTCAAGCCTGTTTAATGTAGGATACAGGGTTTGGGGACTTGACGTACAGGCGAATGCTTCTTGAAAAATCGATGAAATGTACTCAGACCTCTCCATGTCCAAATGGCATTTTATAAAACTTTTATCTGATCTATAGGCTTCAATTAATCTTTGCATGCCTTCACTAATAACATGCTCTAACAGGATCATATCCGCTTCATGTATCTTAGCTTGATTAGACATCTCAGCCCATTGTTGAATAGTAACCTCGATGTTTATTCCGTACATGCTTAAATGCTCTTTTATCCAATTGGCATCCTCTTCATGTCTTGGATAGGTAAATAATTTGATAAGTTCACCTTGATAACGTGATCGTTGAAGCATTTCAAGCCCTTTTTCAAAATCATGTTCCTCGTCTGATTTACTCAGATTCGTCGCTATTTGAAAACTGTTGGAAGGATATACCCTTAACTTCCCTAATTCTGCAACCATTTTCGCTCTATTTATTAGATGGTGCAACGCTTTTCTAAAATAAAAGTCCTTTAAAAAAGCACTTCCACCTTGATTTATGGTAAGGATGGTCGTACCGCATATCTCTCTTTTTTGATCCCATTTTGGAATATTATTTATCTCATATTCTCCAGTATCAACTATAAGTAAATCTGATTCTCGTTTCGTCAGGAGACCCTCATCGTGCAAGAGAGACAGATCATATATCTCGATCCGATCAATGAATGCATTGTGTTCAAAATGATGGGAAAATGCTTCAAGTACACAAACCCCAGATGTGAACTTTGTTACCTTATAAGGTCCTGTACCAACAGGTTGCCGATCATTATAGAGGTTATCAGGTACAATTGAGGCTTGCGGATAGCTTAGCAAAACAGGAAACATTCTATTTGGACGCTTTAGACGGATGTTTAAGCAATACCGATTGATGATTTGGATTGAATGTATATCTTCTCCCAACCAATATGTATTAAGATGGTCAAGCGAAGACTTTACAGCGTCAGCGGTCAGTTCTTTCCCATCATGGAAAAATACCATTTTCCTCAAGTAAAAGGTCCAGTCCGTTCCTTTATCATTTGATTCCCAATAGTGGGCGATCGAAGGGATTACTTCATTACTCTTATCATCAAATCTAACCAAAGTGTTATAGACCTGTTTAATGATGTGAACATCAAGAGAATAGTAGGATTCAAATGGTACCAACGTGTTTAAAGACCTGAAGATGGGTAATCGCAAAGTTTCAAATACTTCGTGATTTTGAGTTTCTGACGAGAACCCAAAGTAATTTGAGATAAAACTTTGAAAGTATTCCTTTATTGAATGATCTCCGTAAGTTTTTATTAAATATAGTACTTTTTCTAAATTTCCTTTAGATACCATTTCACCAATTACGAACTTTAGCAGTTCAAATGTCGAGTAGTAAAATACTAGTGTTGATCGATTGCCTCTTCCGACACCGGATCTATAAGAGATCCAATTTTTATTAATTAGTTTATTTAATACGATCTTAACATTTCTCGTTGTACAGAAGAGGATGCTCGATAACTGTTCCGATGAAACTTTAATTTCTTGTCCTTCTATATCCTTACTAAAATGATTCCTCAGTATTAAATAATCTTCAAACAGTTTCATTTTTTTGTACTCCTTAAAAGATGAAATAAAACAAAATGTTTTTCGATTTTTTTATCTATCACTTCTATTTATACTTAGGTTATTCTTTAAGAAACCTTTTATAATAGGAAGTGACTTTACAGGAGAACTCTCACTTATAATGAATTAAATCGTTCATGCTTCTTCAAACATCATTATTATAAAATAAGTTCGCTTTATTGTCGAATTTAGTTTTTTTAAGAAAATTAGATTGCAAAGGAGAAAGAGTATGCAAAAAAAAGGACAATTAGAAGTTTTTAACCTACACGAATTAATACAAGAACAAAAGGACTACACAAATTTTATCGTAAGCGAAGTAAATGACCACGCTCTTAGAATAGCTGTGATAAATGGAGAATTTCACTGGCATAAACACGACGATTGTGATGAATTATTTTATGTGTTAGAAGGTGAACTTTTCATAGACTTAGAAAACAATGAAACGGTTTCTTTGAAACCAGGTGAAATATTTACTATACCTGCTAATACAATGCATCGAACTCGTTCAAACGAACGGACAGTTAATATATGTTTTGAAAAGGCAAGTAATGATATAAAAGGAAACAACATTAAATTATAATTAATCTATTATGTTATGCCATTAAGCGGATGGTTAGTTAAAAATCGTTAATTAGAAAATACTGAGCTTGAACGCATCATAATTGTATTTATGATGCGTTTGGTAGAAAAACATTGGAATCTTTTTGAATTTATGAAAAAGGATGTGACACAACTTTTGAATCAATCAATTAGCATAAGTAATAAGAAGAATGAAACAATAGCTGACCTTTCTTTACTACTTGTCGCAATTGTATGGGGATCAAGTTATGCTGTTACAAAGATGGTTTTAGAAGACACTGATGTTTTTTCCTTTTTATTTATCAGATTTGCTCTAACTGTTATGATTATGCTGCTATTTACATGGAAAAATTTACGTAAGGCGTCTAAGGATACATGGATAACAGGGATGATTTTTGGTTTCTTTTTATTTGGTATTTTCACTTCTGAAACCTATGGTGTCAATTATACAACGGCTGCTAATGCAGGATTTATTATCAGCTTAACCGTAGTATTTACCTCTTTGGTTGAATCTTTTGCTTTTAAAAAAAGGTTAAGGATGGGTATTATTTCAGCCGTTTTTTTATCCATAAT
>JAPSKD010000006.1 GCA_031177865.1 Bacillus sp. (in: firmicutes)
GGAAATATCGATTCCATTTCCTCTTTATTCGGGTACACCGTAAGCATGTCCAAGGCTAAACCGACAAACTCAGAGTTTATTGCTATGGTTGCGGATAAACTACGTTTAGAGCATAAGGCCTCTTGAAGAGATCAATAATAGAAAGAACAAGCCTTCATCTTTAGAATGAGGGCTTTTTTCGTGGATTACTATTATTTATTTTCTTTTTCAAGTTCCATTAATTTTTGAATAAGTATATGTTGAGGCATATGCATTAGTTGTTCTATCGGAACATTTAATTTTTCGGCAAGCTTAATAGCTGTTTCAGGCGATAATTGTAAAGGTTTCATTGCAAGTTCATACCTCCATTCTTTAGTTAGGAAGTGAAAAAATGACACAAATTTTTGCTCATCGGGGTTATTCCGCCGTCTTTGCAGAAAATACTATGAGTGCATTTGAAGCAGCAGAAAAGGCAAATGCAGACGGTTTAGAGCTCGATGTCCAATTAACCAAAGATGGTGAAGTGGTGGTTATTCATGATGAAAAAGTTGACCGGACAACAAGTGGTTCCGGCATTGTTAAAAATTTTACTTTTAATGAGATACGAAAGTTGAATGCCAATAAAAAGGGTGTGAAAAAAGAACCAATCCCGTCTTTAATTGAGGTTCTTGAATGGATGCAATCCAATCAATTAGTTTGTAACATAGAACTGAAAAATAACCTATTACCATATGAAGGCATGGAAGAAAAGGTGATTAGGCTTGTTCGAAAATATAATTTAATGGATCGGATTATCATTTCTTCTTTTAATCATTACAGTATCGTCCTATGTTATCGGACAGCACCCGAAATCGAGACAGCGCCACTATTTAATGAGCGAATTTATATGCCATGGGTGTATGCACAATCCATTCGCTCTAAAGGTATTCATCCAAAACTAGCGTCGATATCAGATGAAATTATCCAAGGTGCAATGGAAAATGGAGTAGCAGTTAGACCATACACGGTCAATAAAGATGCAGACATTAACAGGCTTTTAAAAATTAACTGTACAGCGCTGATCACAGACGATCCGGTAAAGGCATTAAAAATTAAAAACCAATTTGAAAAGAGACCGTAAATGGCCTCTTTTATTTTTTTGTGTTTGAAAACCTCGATTGTACTTTATTTCTCTTTCTGTCACGATGAAAAATGAATCCCGCGACAAACCCTAAACCACCAATGAATAGAATCAGGCCTAATAGAAATTGGAGCCATAAAAAAGGGATTGGGCTTTGCAGAATTCCAAATGTCATATCGCGCATTAATTTAATCCCATAGCCAGCTAAAAAACCTGGAATAACCAATATAAGTAGAGCAATAATCCGCCTCATAATTAAATCCTTCCAATTGATTAATAAGTCATAAGAATTATACCTTCAAAAGAAATATTAGTACAAGGATATAATTTGTCAAGGAAAGGAAAAAAATATAGAATAGATAATGAAAAATATTGCATGTTTTCGATTATGTTGGTGTGAAAGAGTTTTCTTTTTCAAATATAATAAAGGGGCGAAAAAATGCAAAATGTTATGATTGTTGGTGCCGGTAAGGGTGGTACAGCGATCCTTAAATTACTCAATGAGACAGAAGTTCTGAATGTTCAGGTTGTGATTGATAGAAACTTTGATGCACCGGGGATAGTATTGGCACAAAGTGAGGGGATAAAGACCGGGACGGACTGGAAACCATATATAAACGAACAAATTGATATCATCATAGAGGTAACCGGTGATGAACATGTTTTTCAAGAGTTAAGGAGCACTAAGGACAAGAAAACGGTTTTAATTCCTGGTAGTGTTGCATTTCTTCTAGCAAAGCTTTTAGAAGAAAAGGAAGAATTAATCGTTAAGCACCAGAATGCTTCCTATCAACAAGAACTAATCTTTAATGCAACGAATGATGGGATGTTGGTAATAGATTCTAAGGGGATTGTGATTTTATTTAATCGTCGATCCGAGGAAATGACCGGTGTAAAACGGGACCAAGCGATTGGGAAAAACGTTGTTGAAGTCATTCCTGAAAGTAGACTTCCTTTAATTCTTGAAACGAGAAGAATAGAGAAGAATCAAGAAATGACTTTGGGGAATGGGCGAAAAATTATCACAACCCGTATCCCTATTATTGAAGAGAATGGAACGTTAATTGGTGCATTTGCAGTTTTTAAAGATATCACAGAAGTAGTGAATCTTGCTGAAGAAATTACGAATTTAAAAGAAATTCAAACCATGCTCCAGGCAATCATCCACTCTAGTGATGATGCTATTTCCGTAGTGGATGAAAGCGGAAGGGGTCTTCTCATTAATCCGGCGTATACCCGACTAACCGGGCTAACACAAGAACAAGTGATTGGACACCCAGCAACTGCTGATATATCAGAAGGCGAAAGTATGCATATGAAGGTTCTACAAACAAGAAGAGCAGTCCGTGGAGTCCCGATGAGAGTAGGGGCAAATAAACGAGAAGTCATTGTTAATGTGGCTCCGATTATTGTAAAAGGGAAACTAAAAGGCAGTGTTGGCGTTATTCATGATATGTCAGAAATTAAATCTCTAAACCGGGAATTAAACCGCGCACGACAAATCATCCGCACGCTTGAAGCCAAGTATACCTTTGAGGATATTATCGGCAGTTCTGAGGAAATGATGCTTGCAATTGAGCAGGCTAAGCTTGGCGCAAAAACGCCTGCAACCGTCCTTTTACGAGGTGAGTCCGGTACAGGGAAAGAATTGTTTGCCCATGCTATACATAATGCAAGTGATCGAAAATACAACAAATTTATACGTGTTAATTGTGCTGCCATTTCAGAGACCCTTCTAGAAAGTGAATTATTTGGATATGAAGAGGGAGCGTTTTCTGGGGCGAAAAGAGGAGGAAAAAGGGGTTTTTTTGAAGAGGCGAATAATGGGAGTATTTTTCTAGATGAAATAGGTGAACTTTCAGCTAATACTCAGGCGAAATTACTAAGGGTCTTGCAAGAAAATGAAATCATCAGAGTAGGCGGCACAAAGCCAGTACCGATAAATGTTAGAATCATTGCCGCGACCCATGTGAATCTTGAAAAAGGAATTGCAAAAGGTTCTTTTAGGGAAGACTTATACTATCGTTTAAATCGTATGCCTATACATATACCTCCACTCCGGAATCGAAAAGAAGAGATCCCTGTTTTGTGTAAAAGGCTTATCCAAAAAATTAATCGTGATTATGGAAGGAATGTGGAGGGCGTTGCCCAGGCTGCGCTCCTGAAATTAATGAATTATGATTGGCCGGGGAATGTAAGGGAACTAGAGAATATTCTTGGCCGGGCAATGATTTTTATGAATTATTATGAGACATTGATTAATATACATCACCTCCCTGAACTAAGGCCTAAAAAAACGGGAACGGAGCTGCAAGTATCGGACCATAGTGAATCAATCCAGCAGGATCGTTCCTTAACTGCAATGGTTGAAGATTATGAATCTGAAATCATCCAACAAACACTTCAACGTTTTAATGGAAATAAGACGGCCGCTGCTAAAGCCCTTGGTTTATCCGTAAGGAATCTTTATTATAAGTTAGAAAAATACAAACTTGAAAATAATAGCATGCAGTAAATTTCATAGTATGAAAATAATTGCACTATCTATTCTGAGTGATAAAGCGTTTTCATAGGATTTAACTTGGCACGGATTTTGCATATTACATTAATGGAGTTGGAGTTGAAGAGAGAAAGGGTTGATGACAACTTGTTGCTTGAATCACTAATAAACAAAGCAACCCAACTGGATAATATCACGGTAGCTGTTGCAGTGGCAGAAGATGAAGAAGTCATAGAAGCAGTTATCGAGGCATTAAACCGAAATCTTGCCAATTTTATATTATTTGGTGATAATGAAAAAATTAATACGATATTGAATGTGAAACACAAAGACCAACAAAAAAGTAATAAGAGTCTTACTGTTGTTCATGCTGATTCCAATACGATGGCTGCAGAACTGGCGGTTAGGGCTGTATCGACTAAGGAAGCAACTGTGTTAATGAAAGGGAATATCCCTACGAGCGTTCTTTTAAAATCAGTTTTAAATAAAGAATACGGTTTAAGAACGGGAAAAATTTTATCACACGTGGCTGTTTTTGAGATTCCAGATTACAATCGATTTACCATCGTTACGGATGCAGGGATGAATATTGCTCCAGATTTAGAGGAAAAAGCGCAAATGATAAGAAATGCTGCAGCCATAGCAAGAGCGATTGGAATAGAATATCCTAAAGTGGCTCCTATAGCCGCCGTTGAAGTAGTAAATCCAGCGATGCAAGCGACTATTGATGCGGCTGCATTAACCATTATGAATAAACGCGGGCAGATTACAGGCTGTATTGTAGATGGTCCATTAGCATTAGATAACGCCGTTTCTACTTTAGCTGCTGAACACAAAGGAATTCATAGTGAAGTAGCGGGAAGAGCTGATATATTATTAGTTCCCGCCATTGAGGTTGGAAATGTCTTATATAAGTCATTAATTTATTTTGCAAAAGCAAAAGTAGGGGCTGTCATTGCTGGGGCGAAGGCTCCAATTGTATTAACCTCAAGAGCCGATTCAGCTGAAAGTAAACTATATTCACTTGCACTCGCTATCTGCTCTGTTACCAAATAGATTTTTTTTACTAAAGGGAGGATTTTTTTCATGGAAATTTTTAAGTACTTAGAACAATACGATTACGAGCAAGTTGTATTTTGCCAGGATAAACAATCTGGATTAAAAGCAATTATTGCTATTCATGATACAACATTAGGTCCTGCCCTTGGCGGTACTCGTATGTGGACATATGAATCAGAAGAAGCAGCCATCATTGATGCATTGCGTTTAGCAAAAGGGATGACGTATAAAAACGCAGCAGCAGGGCTAAATCTTGGTGGTGGTAAAACCGTTATTATTGGTGATCCGCGTAAGGATAAAAATGAAGAAATGTTCCGTGCCTTCGGCCGCTATATTCAAGGGTTAAACGGAAGATATATTACTGCAGAAGATGTTGGAACAACGGTTGCAGATATGGATTTAATTCATGAAGAAACAGACTATGTAACGGGTATTTCGCCAGCATTTGGTTCCTCTGGTAATCCTTCACCTGTTACGGCTTATGGTGTTTATCGCGGGATGAAAGCCGCTGCTAAAGCAGCCTTTGGTTCTGATTCTCTTGAAGGAAAAGTGATAGCAGTTCAAGGTGTTGGAAACGTTGCTTTTAATCTTTGCCGTCATCTTCACGAAGAAGGTGCACAATTAATCGTAACGGATATTAATAAAGAAGCTGTCCAGCGTGCAGTTGAAGAATTTGGAGCACGTGCAGTAGATCCAAATGAAATCTATGGTGTGGAATGTGATATTTATGCTCCATGCGCTCTTGGTGCAACGGTAAATGACGATACCATTCCACAGTTAAAAGCAAAAGTAATTGCTGGAGCAGCCAATAACCAGTTAAAGGATACTCGCCATGGTGATCTCATTCATGAAATGGGTATTATTTATGCTCCTGACTATGTTATAAATGCTGGCGGCGTTATCAATGTAGCTGATGAGCTTTATGGCTATAACCGTGATCGTGCCTTGAAGAAAGTCGAGACAATTTATGCAAATATTGAAAAAGTTATTGAAATTTCTAAACGTGATGGTATTCCTACCTATTTAGCAGCAGATCGTATGGCAGAGGAAAGAATTGAAAGGATGCGTAATTCTCGCAGTCAATTCCTCCAAAATGGTCATCATATTTTAAGCCGTCGTTAAAAAGCAGAAAGGGCAGAGCGCTGAATGAGTAATTCAGCGTCTTTTCCCCTTTACTAAATGTCAAATGTAAAAAAATGGAGGTCGAATACGTTGCCTGATACTAAATATCGAATACTCGTTATCAATCCAGGTTCCACTTCCACCAAGATCGGGGTCTTCGATAATGAAGTTTCCATTTTTGAGAAAACAATCCGTCATGATTCAGAAGTGATTAATTCATTTGATAATATTATTGATCAATATGAATTTAGAAAAAATACAATCCTAGAAACACTGGATCATGCAGGGATTAATATATCGAAGCTGAGTGCTGTTTGTGGACGCGGTGGTTTGCTTCGTCCAATCGAAGGTGGCACCTATGCAGTCAATAGCACTATGCTTGAAGATTTGCGGACTGGTTTTGCTGGGCAGCATGCTTCAAATCTAGGTGGTATTATTGCCTTCGAAATTGCTTCTGGTTTAAATATTCCTTCCTTTATTGTCGACCCCGTTGTTGTGGATGAACTAGAACCCATTGCTAGAATTTCTGGTTTTTCCTTAATTGAGCGGGTGAGTATTTTTCATGCTCTTAATCAAAAAGCTGTTGCACGAAGAGTAGCAAAAGAATTAGGAAAAAAATATACCGAATTAAACCTTATTGTTACCCATATGGGAGGCGGCATTACGGTTGGGGTACATAAGCAAGGCAAAGTCATTGATGTAAACAACGGCCTCCATGGTGATGGTCCTTTTAGCCCAGAACGAGCTGGAACTGTTCCGGTAGGAGATTTAGTTGCGCTATGTTATTCAGGTCAGTACTACCGTGATGAAATAATGAAGAAACTTGTCGGTCAAGGGGGGCTTGTTGGTTACCTTGGAACCAACGATGCTGTCGAAGTTGAAAAAAGAATTGAAGCTGGCGATAAACAGGCGTCCCTAATTTACGAAGCAATGGCATACCAAGTCGCAAAGGAAATAGGAGCAGCCAGTGCCGTATTAGCTGGAAAAGTAGATGCCATTGTGTTAACTGGCGGTCTCGCGTATGGTAAAGGATTTGTGAAATCCATCACCGATAGGATAAATTGGATTGCAGATACCATTGTCCATCCAGGTGAAAATGAACTTCAAGCATTAGCTGAAGGTGCACTAAGAGTTTTACGTGGAGAGGAAAAGGTAAAAGAGTATCCTGGTACATTCAAAACAGCAAAAATCTAACGATTTGGGGAGGAAATAAAGTGTCACAAGAATACGATTTAGTCATTCTTGGCGGTGGAACAGGCGGTTATGTGGCTGCCATTCGTGCCTCTCAGCTTGGCTTAAAAACAGCAATAGTTGAAAAAGGAAAACTTGGAGGAACATGTCTTCATAAAGGATGTATCCCAAGTAAGGCTCTGCTTAGAAGTGCTGAGGTTTATGCGACAGCTAAGCATAGCGAAGATTTCGGTGTGATTACAAGTGATGTCTCCTATAACTTTGGAAAAGTACAGGAAAGAAAAAATAAAATCATTGAACAACTTCATAAAGGTGTTCAACATCTCATGAAGCAAGGGAAAATCGATGTTTATGAAGGGCTTGGCAGAATATTAGGTCCATCAATTTTTTCACCAATGCCTGGAACGATTTCGGTTGAAATGAATAATGGCGAAGAAAATGAAATGCTCATTCCGAAAAATGTTGTTATTGCGACAGGTTCGAGACCAAGAACACTTCCTGGACTAGAAATTGATGGAGAATTAGTCATTACCTCTGACGAAGCACTAGAGCTAACGAACTTACCTTCTTCTATCATTATTGTCGGAGGCGGTGTTATTGGAATTGAATGGGCTTCTATGTTATCTGATTTCGGGGTCGAAGTCACGGTTATTGAATATGCAGATCGCATTATTCCAACTGAAGACCAAGAAATCTCCAAAGAAATGCAGCGCCTCATGAAGAAAAAGGGAATTAAACTTGTAACAGGAGCAAAGGTCCTTCCTGAAACACTGGTAAAAGGTGATGGTGTAACCATTTCTGCTGAAGTGAAGTCTGGCATGAAAGAATTTAAGGCTGAAAAACTTCTCGTATCAGTAGGGCGACAAGCAAATGTTGAAGGAATTGGATTGGAAAATACAGAAATCCAGGTTGAAAAAGGTTTTATCGTTACCAATGAATTCTACCAAACAAAGGAATCTCATATTTACGCAATTGGTGATGTGATTGGCGGTCTGCAGTTAGCACATGTTGCCTCCCATGAAGGTATAATTGCAGTTGAACATATTGCTAGAAAAGATCCTTCCGAGCTTAATTACAATCTAGTTTCTAGATGTATATATAGCAATCCTGAGGTTTCGAGTGTTGGGATTACCGAGGAACAGGCAAAAGAAAAGGGCCATAAAGTAAAAGTGGGCAAATTTTCATTCCGAGCAATCGGGAAGGCTCTCGTGTTTGGAGAATCCGATGGTTTTGTCAAGATTGTCGCTGATGAAGATACCAATGATATTCTAGGGGTGCATATGATTGGTCCGCATGTGACTGATATGATAACAGAGGCAGGATTGGCAATGGTATTGGATGCAACACCATGGGAAATTGCTCATACGATTCATCCACATCCTACGCTTTCTGAGGCAATTGGAGAAGCTGCACTAGCAGTCGATGGTAGAGCAATCCATTCTTAAGTATGAATGTACGTACGAACATATGGGAGGTAAAAAATAAATGGCTGAAAATCGTCATCATGCATTAGGTTTAAGTGATGAAAAGGTTTTGGAAATGTATGAAACTATGCTTCTAGCCCGCCGGATTGATGAACGGATGTGGTTGTTGAATCGTGCTGGTAAAATACCATTTGTTATTTCATGTCAAGGACAAGAAGCAGCACAAGTTGGTGCGGCATTTGCACTTGATAAGGAAAAAGATTATGTACTGCCATATTACCGCGATATGGGCGTAGTCTTAACATTTGGAATGACACCCAAAGAACTAATGCTATCAGGTTTTGCTAAAGCGGAGGACCCAAACTCAGGCGGCCGGCAAATGCCTGGGCACTTTGGGCAAAAGCGAAATCGCATCGTTACTGGATCCTCTCCTGTAACAACTCAGGTTCCACATGCGGTCGGGGTAGCGTTAGCAGGGAAAATGGAACGAAAGGATCTTGTGACCTTCGTAACCTTCGGTGAGGGTTCCTCAAACCAAGGTGATTTCCATGAAGGAGCTAACTTTGCCGGAGTTCATAAGTTACCAGTCATATTCATGTGTGAAAACAATAAATATGCCATTTCTGTTCCAATTGAGAAGCAATTGGGATGTGAAAAAGTATCTGATCGTGCAATCGGATACGGTATGCCAGGATTTACTGTTGATGGAAACGACCCATTAGAAGTGTATAAAGTCGTGAAGGAAGCAGTAGAGCGCGGCCGCCGCGGTGAGGGTCCTTCACTAATAGAAACAGTCTCTTACAGACTGACACCACACTCTTCTGACGATGATGACCGTTCGTACCGCGCCCCTGATGAAGTGGCTAAAGCGAAAACGAAGGATCCGATTATTACTTTTGGTGCCTATTTAAAAGAAACAGGTGTAATGAATGATGAGTTGGAAAAAGAAATTAACGTTCGTGTGATGAAGCAAGTGAACGAAGCCACTGATTATGCTGAGAATGCACCGTATGCAGCACCTGAACACGCGTTGAAATATGTTTATGGTGATAAGTAAGGGGGATGTAACATGGCAGTAATTTCTTATATAGACGCGGTCACAATGGCCATTCGGGAAGAAATGGAACGTGATCCAAAGGTTTTTGTACTTGGTGAAGACGTAGGGGTAAAAGGCGGAGTTTTTAAAGCTACTCAGGGATTATACGAACAATTTGGTGAAGAGCGTGTAATTGATACACCGCTTGCTGAATCTGCGATTGCGGGGGTGGGAATCGGTGCAGCGATGTATGGAATGAGACCAATTGCTGAAATGCAATTTGCTGATTTTATTATGCCTGCTGTAAATCAAATTATCTCAGAAGCGGCAAAAATTCGCTATCGTTCAAATAACGATTGGAGCTGTCCAATGGTTATTCGTGCTCCATATGGCGGCGGCGTACATGGTGCCCTTTATCATTCGCAATCAGTTGAGGCGGTTTTTGCGAATACACCAGGATTGAAAATTGTAATGCCATCAACACCTTATGATGTGAAGGGGTTATTAAAAGCAGCTATTCGTGATAATGATCCAGTACTATTCTTCGAGCATAAGCGGGCATACCGGTTAATTAAAGGAGAAGTCCCAGCCGATGATTACACATTGCCAATTGGAAAAGCAGATGTGAAGCGTGAAGGTGAAGACATTACGGTTATTACTTATGGGCTTTGTGTTCATTTTGCCCTCCAGGCAGCTGAAAAATTAGCCAAGGATGGTATTTCTGCACATATTCTTGACCTAAGAACTGTATACCCGTTAGATAAAGAAGCAATCATTGAAGCAGCCTCTAAGACTGGTAAAGTGTTACTTGTTACCGAGGATAATAAAGAAGGCAGTATTATTAGTGAAGTATCTGCCATCATTGCTGAAAATTGCTTATTTGAGTTAGATGCGCCAATTATGCGTCTGGCAGGACCAGATGTCCCAGCAATGCCATATGCACCAACAATGGAGAAGTTCTTTATGGTCAATCCAGACAAAGTTGAAAAAGCAATGCGTGAGCTAGCTGAATATTAAATGAAAAGCGGAGGCGACTTGGGCAGCCCCGACAAGCGTAAGACGAGCCCGCATGAAGATTGCTTTTTATCCTTCTTGACGGATTGGCTTATGACGAGGAAAAAGTGATTTATCTTTTTCCCTCGAGGGGCTAGGCGCCGCAATTAGACAGTAGGAGGTAAAATCTTGGTTATTGAACAAATTAAAATGCCTCAGTTAGGGGAAAGTGTAACCGAAGGAACAATCTCTAAGTGGCTGGTTTCTGTTGGAGATAAAGTAAACAAATACGATCCATTAGCTGAAGTAATGACCGATAAAGTAAACGCAGAAGTTCCTTCTTCTTTCACAGGTACAATTAAAGAACTAGTTGCAGAAGATGGTGACACACTCGCGGTCGGAGAAATCATTTGTACCATTGAAATCGAGGGCAGCAATGCTGAAGAAGTAAGCGTAAGTGAGCAAAAAGAGGATGTGTCTGAAACAGTTGCAGTTACCCAACAAACTGAGCAAGGTCACAAAGCCCGTTATTCACCTGCTGTTCTAAAGATTTCTCAAGAACATGGAATTGATTTAACACAGGTGACAGGCACGGGTGCAGGCGGCCGCATTACACGAAAAGATTTATTGAAATTAATTGAATCTGGTAATATCCCAACTACAGGAGCAAAAATAGAAGTACCTAAGAAGGAAGAGGAGGCTCAACCTGCTGCAGCACAAGAAACCGTACCATCTGTTTCAACTCAGGCAGCTGTAGCTCCGAAGCAACCTGTTCCTGCTCCGAGTATCCCTGTTGCAGCAGGTGATATCGAAATACCTGTAACAGGAATCCGTAAAGCAATTGCAGCAAATATGCTTCGCAGTAAGCATGAAGCACCTCATGCCTGGACCATGATAGAAGTGGACGCAACCAATCTTGTAGAATACCGCAATTCCTTGAAGGACGAATTTAAGCAAAAAGAAGGCTTCAATTTAACTTTCTTTGCTTTTTTCGTAAAAGCTGTCGCACAAGCCTTAAAAGAGTTCCCACAGATCAATTCCATGTGGGCTGGGGATAAGATTATTCAAAAGAAAGACATAAATATCTCTATTGCAGTTGCAACTGATGATGCATTGTATGTACCTGTCATCAAGCATGCCGATGAGAAAACAATAAAGGGAATTGCCCGCGAAATATCTGAACTAGCTGTTAAAGTAAGGACCAATAAACTTCGCTCAGAAGATATGCAGGGTGGAACGTTTACCGTCAACAATACTGGTTCATTTGGTTCGGTACAATCAATGGGAATCATCAACTACCCGCAGGCAGCAATCCTTCAGGTAGAATCAATTGTCAAACGCCCTGTCGTGATGAACAATGGAATGATTGCCGTTCGCGATATGGTGAATCTATGTATGTCACTCGACCACAGAGTATTAGATGGACTAGTTTGCGGTCGATTCCTGCAAAGGGTTAAGGAAATCCTAGAGAATACTTCGAAATCAACAACTTCAATTTATTAATAAAATAACCGCTGCCGGAATGGTCGGCGGTTTTTTCATTGCTTGAAATGAAATAGTGTCCTAAAATAAATAGTAATAAGAATTTAAAGAATATTATGTATTTGAGGGGGGAGTTTATGAGTTTAGACAACCTGCGGAATCAATCTTTTCTTATAAAGACGAAAGAGGACTGGAAAGCAAAAGCCGAGGAATCTTTAAATGGTAAAAGTATTGAGACGTTAAAAAGTAGTACATACGAAAATATAATTTTGAAACCGCTTTATTCTCGGCAGGATGCTCAGAACGCACCGGACTATCCAGGAGGTTCAGATTTTCGCAGAGGCATTGATCCATTAGGATATGTAACAAATGATTGGAAGATAGCACAGCGAATTTCATATCATTCGGTTGACGAATTAAAGGAAAAGCTCCATTGGAGCGTTGAAAAAGGACAAACCGCGCTCTCATTTGAAGTTTCAGAGGCTCTTTTTGAATCAAAAGAAACGATATATGACATAGTGGGAGATTTACCTTCTAGATTCCCGTTTGCAATTAATGGGAGAGGCTTGCAATCAGCGTTGTTAGCATCATTAACAGAACGTGAGACAAGCGCTAATCAAGTTAGTGGCTATGTTGGCAGCGACCCATTCTCTTTGTTTGCGGAGGAAGGATTCATCGTAGAAGAATTTTTCAAGGGTTGGATGGATGATATAAAGCTTGCAAATGAAAAACTACCAAAGTTACGGACAGTATTAATAAATAGCTCAACCTACCATCAAGGCGGTGCCAATGCCGTTCAAGAGCTGGGAATTGCAGCCGCAACCGGTACATTCTATCTTCAGAGTCTATTAGATAGAGGTATGAAGTTAGAGGATGTTCTTAGAAAAATGATTTTTCAATTCTCAATTGGCAGCAATTTCTTTATGGAGCTAGCCAAGATGCGTGCAGCACGTATTCTATGGAATAGAATTACTCAAGTTTCTGGGGCTGATCCTAAGGACCGGGGAATGCATATTGCTGCAGAAACGTCTTCGTTCACAAAAACAGTTTATGACCCACATGTTAACCTTCTTCGTGCTGGAAATGAGGGATTCGCAGCAGTAGTTGGAGGAGTCCAATATCTTCACATAACTCCATTTGATGATATAACAGGCAGTTCTCAACTTTCAGAACGAATTGCGAGAAACACGCAAAACATTCTAAAAGAAGAAGCATATTTAAAAAAAGTGGTCGACCCTGCCGGCGGGTCCTGGTACGTAGAAGCGCTGACAAAAGAGCTAGCAGAAAAAGCATGGCAGTATTTTCAGCAGATTGAAGCAAAAGGCGGTTTGTTGGAAGTATTAAAATCGGGCTGGTTACAAGACGAAATAGAATCTGTCCAGACCAAACGGGAACAAAATGTTTTTACGAGAAAACAAAGTATTGTTGGAACTAACGTGTATGCTAATCTTGCTGAAGTGGCTGGTTCCGCTACAGTAAAAACATTTCATAACCCTATTAGTGTTGATTGTACTAATAAAATTAACATTAGAAAAATTAACAACGTGAGATTATCAGAACCATTTGAAAAACTGCGTAAAATGAGTGAAGAGATTGTAAGTAAATCTGGTTCTAAACCAGAAATCGCCATGATTTGTCTAGGCGAGTTAAAATACTATAAACCTAGGTTAGATTTCATGAGAGGATTCGCTGCTGCTGGGGGAATTGAAGCGGTCGATAGTGGTGCTATTGCTATTACCTCTCTAGAATCTGCCAAACAATTTGTTTTAAGGCAAAACACAAAATATTTTTGCTTGTGTGGAAGCAATGACCAATATGAATCATTGGGACACGAAATTCTATCGACACTAAATAAAGAATTTCCGGATCGGACTTTTTACTTAGCGGGTTTGCCAGAAAAAGACTTGCAAACAAAATGGGCAAATGAAGGGATAAAGCAGTTTATCCATATAAAAAGTAACTGTTATGAAATACTTTCAACCATTCTTGCAGAAATGGAGGTAGCACTAGATGAGCGCACAAAAGCCTGATTTCCAAAATATTTCCTTGTTTGATGAACAAGACTTCATAACGAAAGAACAATGGCAGGAACAGGTTAATAAAGAGATAGATACCTCCATGGATGATTTATTGTTTGGAACGAATGAACAAATTCAACTAAAACCACTCTATACATCTGATGACCGTGTAGGGATTCAGCATTTAGATGACCTGCCAGGTATTCCTCCATTTACTCGTGGACCCTATCCGACGATGTATGTGAATCGTCCATGGACGGTAAGACAATATGCAGGGTTTTCGACGGCTGAGGAGAGCAATGCATTCTATCGCCGTAATCTAGCGATGGGTCAAAAGGGCTTGTCCGTGGCATTTGATTTAGCGACACATCGCGGCTATGATTCTGACCATCCGCGCGTTGTTGGGGATGTAGGCAAGGCAGGGGTTGCTATTGATTCGATTCTTGATATGAAGACCCTTTTTGACGGGATTCCCTTGGATCAAATGTCCGTATCCATGACCATGAATGGTGCCGTTTTACCGATTCTTGCTTTTTTCATCGTTACAGCTGAGGAACAGGGAGTTACACAGGATAAGCTGTCCGGAACGATTCAAAATGATATTTTAAAAGAGTATATGGTCCGAAACACGTATATTTATCCACCTGAGATGTCAATGAAAATTATCGCAGATATTTTTGAGTATACCTCCAAATATATGCCGAAATTTAATAGTATCAGTATTTCTGGCTATCATATGCAGGAGGCTGGGGCGCCTGCTGACCTGGAATTAGCTTATACCCTTGCTGATGGATTGGAGTATGTAAGGACTGGGCTGAAGGCAGGAATTGACATTGATAAATTTGCGCCAAGATTGTCCTTTTTCTGGGCAATAGGGATGAATTATTTTATGGAAGTTGCTAAAATGCGGGCTGCTCGTTTAATCTGGGCAAAAATGATGAAATCATTTCAGCCGAAAAATGAGAAATCAATGGCACTGAGAACTCATTCCCAAACATCAGGGTGGAGTTTGACCGAGCAAGACCCATTTAATAATGTCATTCGTACCTTACTTGAAGCACATGCTGCGGCAATGGGACATACGCAATCCCTCCATACCAATGCTCTGGACGAAGCCATTGCCCTGCCAACTGATTTCTCAGCTAGAATTGCCCGTAATACGCAATTATTTTTACAAGAAGAAACGGGTATCACCAATGTAATTGATCCTTGGGCTGGATCATATTATGTTGAAAAGCTAACACAAGAATTGGTAGAAAGAGCTTGGACACATATTGAGGAAATTGAAAATCTAGGCGGTATGGCCAAAGCGATTGAGACAGGTCTTCCAAAAATGAGAATTGAAGAGGCTGCTGCCAGGAGACAAGCGCAAATCGATTCAGGAAAAGAAACAATTATCGGTGTAAATCGATACCGCCTTGAAAAGGAAGAAGCCATTGATATATTGGATATTGATAATACAGCAGTTCGATTAAAACAAATTGAGAAATTAACTAGCTTAAAAACGGGTCGTGATGATGCAAAGGTGGCAGCAGCTTTGGCAGCTTTGACAAAGGGTGCTGAAACGGGCGAAGGTAATTTGTTAGAGCTTGCAGTTCAAGCTGCAAGAGTTCGTGCCACCCTAGGTGAAATTTCCGATGCGATTGAGAAGGTTTCCAGCAGACATAAAGCTGTGATTCGCTCCATTAGCGGGGTCTATAGTAAGGCATTTTCAAATGAAGAGGAAATTAGCGAAGTGAAAAAGATGACTGATGAATTCCTCGAGAATGAAGGCAGACGACCAAGAATTCTAATTGCAAAAATGGGTCAGGACGGACATGACCGTGGTGCCAAGGTCATTGCCACCGCCTTCGCTGATCTAGGGTTTGATGTTGATATCGGTCCATTATTCCAGACCCCGGAAGAAACGGCCTTGCAGGCAGTAGAAAACGATGTTCATGTTATCGGAATGAGCTCATTGGCCGCAGGTCACAAGACCTTATTGCCACAACTTGCGCTTGAGTTAAAAAAACTCGGTCGTGAAGACATTTTAATCGTCATTGGCGGCGTTATCCCAGCACAGGACTATCAATTTTTATATGACAATGGAGCATCTGCTATTTTCGGGCCAGGAACGATTATCCCAGTAGCTGCCCAAAAGGTGATTAAGGAAATTTATAAGCAGCTTGGCTATGAGGAAGTGGAAAAATAGATGTCTGAGGATCTGAAACCGGAGTGGAGCGACCCGAATGAACCGGATAAATTCTCGAAGCTAATTAAACGGGGAAAGGAGCTGGAAGGTCAGCCAGTCACCATTGAAAGAAACACCGTCTTTCAGAAACGCAAGTCTATGGAACCAACGATTGAAGCATTAGTTGATGGGGTTCTCTCGGGAAATAGAGGCCAGCTCGCTCGCGCCATCACACTAGTTGAAAGTAATGCTGAACAACATTTTCATAAGGCACAGGAGCTTCTCCAAAAGCTCCTGGCCCACAGTGGTAAAGCGATCAGAATTGGGATAACGGGTGTGCCTGGTGCTGGAAAAAGTACATTTATCGAAGCGTTTGGCACCTACCTTTGTGATCTAGGTTTACGAGTGGCAGTACTAGCAATCGATCCGAGTTCGAGTCTCTCGGGTGGTAGTATTCTTGGAGATAAAACGAGGATGGAGCAATTGTCGAGAAATCCAAGGGCTTTTATCCGACCATCACCAACGGCTGGAAAGCTGGGTGGAGTACATCGAAAAACTAGAGAAGCGATGTTAATTTGCGAAGCTGCTGGCTTTGATGTGATTTTAATCGAAACTGTCGGAGTGGGCCAAAGCGAAGTGATTATTAGAGACATGGTCGACTTCTTCATGCTTCTCGTCCTAACTGGTGCGGGTGATGAATTACAGGGTATGAAGAAAGGAATCATGGAGCTAGCCGACGCCGTCCTTGTTCATAAAGCAGATGGATCTAATAAAGAAAAAGCGGAGCAGACAAGAAAAGAGTATAGCCGTATCCTTCATTTCCTTCTGCCAGCTACAAAGGGTTGGGCGTCCAAGGCTTATACCTGCTCCTCTATAACAGGGGAGGGTATTAAAGAGGTTTGGGATGTTATTAAGGATTTTGAGGAGAAAGGAAAATCATCTGGAGTGTTTGCTGAGAGACGAAAAGGACAGCAGCGTAATTGGATATATTCTCTCATAACCGATCAGCTGCACTATAGCTTCTTTCACCATCCGGAAGTTAAACTCAAATTACCTCAATTAGAAAATGAAGTAATGGCTGGAGAAAAAACTGCTGCAACGGCCGTGGATATACTCTTCCATACATTTCTATCAGGTGAAAAGTAGTGACTGTCAATTTATTGACAATCTTTCTTCTTGAAAAAGTTCCTATTTATTTGAAAGAAACACATTTTTACTGTTATCATGTAGTTATATCGACTTAAATTAGGAGTGAAAAGTATGAGCATGGATTTCAATTTTTTCATGAATGATGTTGTAACTCAAGCACGTAATGAGATTACAGCAGCTGGCTATAAAGAATTAAAAACACCTGAAGAGGTTGAACAAGCGCTTGAACAAAAAGGAACAACCTTAGTGATGATTAACTCTGTATGTGGTTGTGCGGGCGGCATTGCACGTCCAGCAGCGGCTCATGCCCTTCATTATGATAAACGTCCTGATCATCTTGTTACAGTTTTTGCAGGACAGGACAAAGAAGCAACAGAAAAAGCACGCAGCTATTTCACAGGTTATCCACCATCCTCACCATCTTTTGCCTTATTAAAAGACGGAAAGATCGTTTCAATGGTAGAAAGACACCAAATTGAAGGCTACGATCCAGCAACAGTTGTAGCTAGACTGCAAAAAGAATTCGAAGAAAACTGCGAAGAACTTTAAAAAGTAGCTGGAAAGGGCTGATTTCCTTGATAGGAGGTTAGCCTTTTTTTTATATTAAAAAAGTAATTATAAATTTTAATAAATATACTTGCATAATTATTCTACCTCGTGTTAAAATTCATTACGTTGCATAAATATTAAATTTTAACTCTATAATGTTAGTAAAAGTTGTTTTGATTTTTAAATTTCAATTTTCAGAAAAATATAGGAGGAAAACATATGAAAAAGGTAATTGGTTTATTCTTAACAATGATTTTAGCTGTGGGTGTACTTGCAGCATGTGGTGAAACGAAAGATGCTAATGAAGGTGATAAAAAGACACTAGTGATGGCAACTTCAGCCGATTATGCGCCGTTTGAATATATTGAATCAGATAAAAGTGACGAAATTATTGGCTTTGATGTTGATTTAGCTAATGCGATTGCTGGAAAACTTGGCTATGAAGTTGAAATAAAAGATATGGATTTTGGTGGTTTGATTCAGTCACTTAAATCTGGACAAGCAGACTTTGTATTAGCGGGAATGACTCCAACGGAAAAAAGAAAGAAAAATGTAGATTTCAGTGATATCTACTATACAGCACAACACATGGTTATCTCTAAAAAAGAAAGTGGAATTGTAACAGTAGAAGATTTAAAAGGTAAAACAGTTGGCGTTCAGTTAGGTTCTATTCAAGAAGGTAAAGCAGAAGAAATTAATAAAAATGTAGCTATTAAAGTAGAAAATCGTAACCGTATCCCAGAGCTTATTCAAGAACTGAAAGCCGGCCGTTTTGACGCTATCATTATCGAAGACACAGTGGCGAAAGGATATCTTGATAAGGAAGCGGATTTAACTAGCTTCACAATCAGCGATGACCCAGAAGAAGCAGGATCAGCGATTGCATTTCCAAAGGATAGCGATTTAACAGAGAAGTTTAACCAAGAGCTTCAAAAAATGAAAGAAAACGGTGAGCTACAAGAATTGATTGTTAAGTGGTTTGGTGGGGAAAACTAATTCTACAACCAAGACGTTCAGAAAGTCTTCTGAACGTCTTACTCATTTTATTATTTAGAGAGGACGGCAGATGAATGAACTTAGATTTCACGCAATTCATTCCTTCTTTGCCATACATTTTAGAGGGAATATTTGTTACACTTAAAATTGTCATTCTGGCAGGGATATTAGGCTTTATTTTAGGAATTATCCTATCTTTGTTTAAAATTAGCAAATTCAAATTTCTTGGTTGGTTTGCGGACGTCTATACCTCGATTTTTCGTGGTACTCCATTAGTTTTACAGTTGATGTTAATCTATTATGGCTCGCCACAGTTGATTGGGTATCAAATTGAACCATACACAGCTGCGATATTATCCTTTGCTCTTAATTCTGGTGCTTACATATCTGAAATTATCAGAGCAGGGATTCAGGCGATTGATAAAGGGCAGCAGGAAGCCGCAATGGCTCTAGGTGTGCCTTACACCAAAATGATGTGGGATATCATCCTGCCGCAAGCCCTTAAAAATATCCTTCCAGCATTAATGAATGAATTTATTACATTAACCAAAGAATCTGCGATTGTTACTACAATCGGAGTAATGGATATTATGCGTCGTTCTTATCAGGTTGGGGCAGAAAATTATTCATTCTTCGAACCATTATTGATTGCTGGTCTAATCTATTACTTAATGGTCGTGACTTTGACCTTCCTAGGAAAAGCGGTTGAAAGGAGAATGAGACGCAGTGATTAAGGTAGAAAATTTGCATAAAAACTACGGTAAGCTTGAAGTTTTAAAGGGCATCACCACGACAATTAAAGCTGGAGAAGTGGTTGCGATTATTGGACCTTCGGGTTCAGGAAAGTCAACCTTCCTGCGCTGTATGAACCTTCTTGAAAACCCAACAAGCGGAAGAATTCTAGTAGGGGACCAAGATGTTACTGATAAAAAGACTAATATCATGAAGGTGCGGCAGAATGTTGGTATGGTTTTTCAACATTTTCATTTATTCCCGCATAAAACTGTCTTGGAGAACCTTACCTATGCACCAATAAAAGTTAAAGGATTATCAAAAGCAGAAGCAGAAAAGATTGCTTTTGACTTGTTAGATAGAGTTGGATTAGCGGAAAAAGCAAAAGAATACCCGACGAGATTATCTGGCGGACAAAAGCAGCGGGTTGCGATTGCAAGAGCATTGGCAATGGAGCCTGAGGTTATGCTTTTTGATGAACCAACCTCTGCTCTTGACCCAGAAATGGTAAAGGAAGTATTAGAGGTTATGAAATCCCTCGCGCATACTGGGATGACAATGGCTATTGTGACACACGAAATGGGCTTTGCCCGTGAGGTAGCTGACCGGGTACTTTTCCTTGATGGAGGAGTGCTGGTAGAAGACGCAAAGCCGCAAGAATTTTTCACAAATCCCAAGAGCAAGCGTGCACAAGATTTCTTGCAAAAAATGCTATAAAAAGGATAAGCTAAAGATGGTCAATACTGATCATCTTTTTTTATTTAGGAGAATTTTTATGAAATTTCGTATTGGTTACAGGACTTTAAAAACTGCGGCAGGTACTGCCATTTCCATTCTAATTGCCCAACAGCTCGGTCTAGATAACTTTGCTTCTGCAGGTATATTAACTATTCTTTGTATTCAAGTAACGAAAAGAAGATCATTACGAACAGCTTGGGACCGTTTTTTAGCCTGTGTTTTGGTTATGCCCTTTTCTGCCCTCTTTTTTGAAGGGATTGCCTATCATCCAATCGTCATTGGTGTCATGCTGTTATTCTTTATCCCGACAGTGGTTATGCTTAAAGCAACCGATGGAGTCGTTACTAGTAGTGTTATTATCTTACATATCTATTTGGCTAACAAGATTACGATAGATCTTTTAATTAATGAGCTTGGTGTTATTGTCACCGGTATTGGTGTAGCGCTTTTGATAAATGTCTATATGCCAAGCGTAGATCAAAAATTAAGGTATTACCAAAGTAGAATTGAGGGCAATTTTAAAGTCATTTTTTGTGAGATGGTTAATTATCTGAGAACCGGTGATAGTCAATGGTCTGGTAAAGAAATAACGGAAACAGCACAAGTTCTGGATGAGGCAAAATCAATTGCACTTCTAGATGTAGAAAATCACGTGTTAAGAGAAGAAAATGACTATTATTACTACTTTAGAATGAGAGAGAAGCAATTTGAAATACTAGAACGGGTATTACCAATTGTAACTTCACTTACAGTTACGTTACCACAAGGAAAAATGATTGCTGAATTCCTCCAAGAATTATCCCAAAATATTCAACCTGGGAATACGGCCCATATTTATCTTGAAAAATTAAAAGAGATGAAAAAGGAATTTGAAGAAATGGAGCTGCCTAAGACAAGAGAAGAATTTGAAGTGCGTGCTGCACTGCTTCAATTAGTAAAAGAGATGAATGAATATCTCATCATTAAAAGTACCTTTAATACAACAAGATGGAATAAATTGAGAAAAATAGAAGCAAACTAAGGAAAAAATGGCAGGTGGATTTTATGATAAAGATACTATCGCCAATCCTGTTTGCTTTTTTTATTTCACCTCTATGGCCGCTAGGTCCAAATCCTCTCCCTGGTGACCCTTTTGTTATTGTCAATAAAACTACTAATGAATTAGCTTTTATTGATGAAAATAAGGTCCAAACCGTTGTGAGTGTTGGTACTGGTAAGACGAAAGAGTTAACACCAGAAGGTTTATTTACGATAACAGTAAAAGCGATAGACCCATACTATCGCCGTAAGGATATTCCTGGAGGTGACCCAAATAACCCACTTGGTTCTAGATGGATTGGCTTTGATGCAGTGGAAACAGATGGACGAATTTATGGTATTCATGGTACCAATCAGCCTGCCTCCATCGGAAGATATGTTTCGCAAGGCTGTATTCGTACACAGAATGAAGTCATTTCTTCCTTGTACCCCTTAATTCCATTAGGTACGAAAATATTGGTCACTTCAACGAAAAAATCTTTTGAGCAGATTGCAAAAGAACATGGAGCTATACAATAAATATCAAAAGGGACTGTTCATTAGGACAGTCCCTTTGTCTATGTTTTAATTAAATAAATTGAGCAATCCCAATTAAGAGAGTTGAGGCTAACATAGCGATTAGCATTAAATACACGACTATTTTTCTTGTTCTCTTCTTATTCAAAGTGGGTTCCCCCTTTATTTTATTAGCTTTCTTTATATTTTACAGGGAAAAGCCCAATTGAACAATGGAACAACATCTCATTTTGGGAAGGAATTATGAATTTTTTAGCGAATATGGTAATTGTCGAAACTATTTAAATTATGAAAAATAGAGGGGTATAAATGATTAAAAAAGTGGATCACATTGGAATTGCTGTTCGATCGCTTGAGACCACCCTGCCTTTTTATACGGAGGTCCTCAAGCTTCCTTTATTAGGGATTGAAGAAGTCGAAAGTCAAAAAGTTAGAGTTGCGTTTCTGAAAGCAGGGGAAACGAAACTAGAGCTCTTAGAACCAACAACAGAGGAAAGTACAATAGCCCAATTTATTGAAAAACGTGGTGAGGGGATGCACCATATCGCTTTGGGTGTTAACTCTATTGAAGAAAGAATAATAGAAATGAAAGAAAAAGGGATTCGTATGATTGATGAAGAGCCAAGGATTGGTGCTGGAGGAGCACATATTGCCTTCATGCATCCCAAGTCAGCATCGGGTGTATTAGTCGAGCTATGCGAAAAGAAGGGGTGATGGGGTAAATGATAGACATCTACGAGAAAATAAATGAATTATATGATAAACGCCGGGAAGTGGAGCTTGGCGGCGGTGACGAAAGAATCGAAAAACAGCATGAGAAGGGAAAATTAACAGCAAGAGAACGAATTGAGCTTTTGGTAGATAAAGGGTCATTCGTTGAACTAAGCCCATTTATTGAGCACAGGACGAACGATTTTGGTCTAGATGAACAGAAAGGTCCCGGTGATGGTGTTGTTACTGGTTACGGAAAAGTAAATGGCCGGCCAATCTACTTATTTTCACAGGATTTTACCGTATTTGGCGGTGCCCTTGGGGAAATGCATGCCAAAAAAATTGCCAATGTTATGGATTTAGCTGCTAAAAACGGTACACCGTTTGTTGGCCTAAATGATTCTGGAGGAGCACGAATTCAAGAAGGTGTGGTTTCACTAGACGGTTATGGCCATATCTTTTATCGAAATGCTATTTATTCTGGGGTAATTCCGCAAATTTCTGTCATCATGGGACCTTGCGCCGGAGGAGCTGTCTATTCACCTGCGATTACTGATTTCGTATTTATGGTTGAAAAAACCAGTCAAATGTTTATTACTGGTCCAAAAGTAATCGAAACGGTAACAGGTGAGAAGATATCTGCCGAAGACCTTGGCGGTGCTCATGTTCATAATAGTATTAGTGGCAATGCACATTTTGAAGCTTCTTCAGAGCAGGAGGTATTAGAAGAGGTTCGAAAGCTTCTTAGTTATCTTCCGCAAAATAACGAAGAAAAGCCTCCAAGACTTGTGGTAAATGAAGAAAATGATTATCGTCCAGACTTGACGGACGTTATTCCCTTCGATGCTGTTCGTCCCTATGACGTTCGAAAAGTAATTGAACAAGTTTGTGATGCGGACTCTTTTATGGAAACTCAAAAGAACTTTGCGAAAAATATCGTGGTTGGATTTGCGAGGATTAAGGGAGAAACAGTAGGACTCGTTTGTAATCAGCCAAAGGTTATGGCAGGCGGGCTTGACATTAATTCCTCTGATAAAGCGGCAAGATTTATCCGCACTTGCGACTCGTTTAATATTCCGATTATTACATTTGAAGATGTAACCGGCTTCTTCCCCGGTGTAAAACAGGAGCACGGAGGTATTATCCGCCACGGTGCAAAGATTCTGTATGCCTATTCAGAGGCGACTGTTCCGAAGTTGACTGTTATTTTAAGAAAAGCTTATGGAGGCGCATATGTAGCACTTAATAGTAAGTCTATCGGCGCAGATTTAGTGTTTGCGTGGCCAAATGCTGAAATTGCGGTAATGGGACCACAAGGAGCTGCTAATATCATTTTTGCGAAGGAAATTCAAAATAGCGATAATCCAGAGCAGGTAAGACAGCAAAAGATTGAAGAATACCGTGAAAAGTTTGCCAATCCATATGTGGCTGCAAGCAGAGGAATGGTTGATGATGTCATTGACCCTCGTGAAACGAGAATAAAGATTATTCAAGCATTAGAGATGCTTCGAAATAAAAAAGAATCTAGACCTTTCAAGAAACACGGGAATATCCCACTTTAAAGCAATCATTTGAAGGCAGGTTTATGAAGGAGTATACTGAGAAAAGCAGAAGCGACCGTTTAGCGACGTATGAACTGGACCGCTCCGAATGAGATAAAGGAAACACGGAGCTCAAGTCGATCCGATGTTGACTTATCGTAAGGAGGAGAAGGGAAGTTCACTAGTCGTTGGTCGCTGGAGCTCGACATGTAGTAGTGAGTACATAAAACGGAGGGTTATTCAGATGATTAATCATGAGCGTCTTTTGAATGAATTTTTAGAACTAGTACAAATTGATTCTGAAACAAAATACGAGACTGAAATTGCTAAAGTGTTAAAACAAAAGTTTACAGATTTAGGTCTTGACGTGTTTGAAGATGATACAACCGCTGTAACAGGACATGGAGCAGGTAACTTAGTTTGTACACTTGCTGCCACAAAAGATGGTGTTGATCCTATTTACTTCACTTCCCATATGGATACAGTCGTTCCTGCAAGAGGTGTTAAACCCACTATCAAAGACGGTTATGTTGTAACCGATGGAACTACGATTTTAGGTGCCGATGATAAAACGGGTTTAGCAGTCATGCTAGAAACGATTCGTGTCTTAAAAGAACAAAATATTCCTCATGGTCAAATCCAATTTGTCATCACAGTTGGAGAAGAATCTGGTCTTGTAGGAGCTAAAGCACTTGACTCTTCCTTATTAAAGGCGAAGTATGGCTACGCACTCGACAGCGATGGATTAGTTGGAAATGTGGTCGTTGCCGCTCCAACCCAAGCTAAGATTAAAGCGGTCATTTACGGAAGAACTGCTCATGCTGGTGTTGCACCTGAAAAAGGAGTTTCTGCGATTACGATTGCAGCAAAATCGATTGCGAGAATGCCATTAGGCAGAATTGACTCAGAAACAACGGCAAATATCGGCCGCTTTGAAGGTGGCACACAAACGAATATCGTTTGCGACCGTGTAGATATTCTTGCAGAAGCCCGTTCCCTTATTGCCGAAAAGATGGAAGCGCAAGCCGCCAAAATGAAGCAAGCCTTTGAAACAGTTGCAGCCGAGATGGGCGGTAGAGCAGAAGTTGATATTGAAATCATGTACCCAGGATTTAAATTTGGTGAAGGTGATCAAGTCGTTGAGATTGCACGTAAAGCGGCAGCGAAAATTGGCCGCAGCTGTGAATTGCAGCATAGCGGCGGCGGAAGCGATGCCAACGTTATTGCAGGCTTTAACATTCCAACCGTTAACCTAGCTGTCGGTTATGAAGATATCCATACTACAAATGAACGTATGCCGATTGAAGAATTAAACAAGCTTGCAGAAATGACAATTGCCATTATTGAAGAAGTGACAAATCAATAAGGATATGTAAGAGGGGAGCCAACTGGTTCTCCTTTTTGCTATACTAAAGATACTATTGTTTATAGGAGAAGTGTCACGCATGAAGGAAATGTATCCGAAAAAGGGAAGAGTCATTCTACATGTAGATATGAACAGCTTTTACGCCTCCGTGGAGATGGCTTATGAACCAGAATTGAAGGGGAAGCCCGTAGCAATTGCCGGAAACGTGGAGGAACGCAGGGGGATTATTATTACCTGCAGCTATGAAGCTAGAAAGTTTGGCGTCAAGACTACGATGCCGCTGTGGGAAGCGAAAAAGCTTTGTCCTCAGTTAATCATTAGGAAACCAAATTTTGAACGTTACCGGACTGCGTCTATCGCTATGTTTGAGATTCTTAGGAATTACACAGAACTTGTAGAACCTGTATCGATTGATGAAGGGTATATGGATATTACCGATTCCTTTGAACTTGGCAGTCCAATCGAAATCGCACAAAGTATTCAAAAAAGGGTTCTTGAACAGCTTGATTTGCCGTGCAGTATTGGTATTGCTCCGAATAAGTTTTTGGCAAAAACAGCTTCTGATATGAAAAAACCAATGGGAATTACGATACTGAGAAAGCGTGACATCCCTTCCGTTTTGTGGCCGTTAAACACGAGTGAGATGCATGGTATTGGTAAAAAGACTGCTGAAAAGTTAACAACAATTGGCATTCATACCATTGGAGAATTAGCATCTGGCAATGAGATACAGCTTAAATCACTGCTCGGCATTAATGGAATTCGCATAAAAGAACGGGCAAATGGAATCGATAATCGATCCGTCGATCCTGAGTCGGTGTCTGATTTTAAAAGTATTGGAAACTCCACAACGCTGCCAAAGGATACGAGCAATCAACAAGAATTGTACCGGGTATTGGAAGCATTGGCAGAAACGGTTTCAGTAAGGTTAAAGCGAAAAACTGTCCTAGCAACAACGCTGGGCATTACCATTCGTTTTAAAGATCGAAAAACAATTACCCGCAGTAAGAAACTCTCCAACCCCATTCAGCACAAAGAAGATATTGCTTCACTTTCGAAGCAAATTTTTCTCAAAGCTTGGAATGGAGACCCTGTCCGTTTATTAGGAATTACAGGCTATGATTTAGTAGAGCAGGATTTAGCCTTTAAACAGCTTGATTTATTTTCATTTGAAAAAGACGCTAAAAAGGAACCGTTATTGAAAACACTATCCACATTACGTGATAAATATGGGAAAAGTATTATTGAAAATGCCGGCACCCGTAAAGTAAACAATGTTCATAATGTTGGTACCGGAACGAGCTTCAATAAAGATTTTCTCCGTTCTTTTCCGCAAAAAAAGAAGGAAGATGATTAAAAGCTCCGCTATTGTTTTATAAACAAATGCGGAGCTTTTTAATGTATTATTTACAGATATCTACATCTAAATCCGTTACAGGCCACCAGAAAAATCCATCTTTTTCTAACAGTTCATCAGCAGCTTTGGGTCCCATTGAACCAGATTCATAATTTGGATACTCTTCGGCTTTCGTTTTTTCCCATACTTCAGAAATATTATCAACAAAGGCCCAAGAATAGGCGACTTCATCCCAATGTGTAAAGTTAGTTGCATCACCGCGCATACAATCATACAGGAGCTTTTCATACCCTTCAGGCGTGTTCATTGCATGAATTCCTGTGTTAGCAAAACTTAATTTAACTTCTTGGGCATCGAGATGTCCACCAGCTTTTTTAGCGTTGAGATGAAGGGTGATTCCTTCCTCAGGCTGAATATGGATGACAAGCAGATTAGGGTTCAACAGTTTTTCCGGCTGATAATAAAGGTTCATCGGAATGTCTTTAAATTGAACAACAATCTTTGTTGATTTTGTTGTCATTCTTTTTCCAGTTCGAATGTAAAAAGGCACACCAGCCCAGCGGAAATTATCAATCATAATTTTCCCGGCTACAAAAGTCTCTGTATTGGACTCGTTGTCAACCATTGGTTCTGCGCGATATTCAGGGACCTGTTTATCTTCGATCAAACCGGCACCATACTGGCCCCGGACAAAATATTTATTTATATTTTCGCCTTTGATCATTCTTAACGAACGAAATACTCGTACCTTCTCAGAACGAACCTCATCTGTTGTCAATTTAATCGGAGGCTCCATTGCAAGGAGTGCTACCATTTGCATGATATGGTTTTGAACCATATCCCGGAGAGCCCCGCTCGTTTCATAATAACGGCCGCGTTCTTCCACTCCAAGTACTTCACTTGAGGTAATTTGAATATTGGAGATATAACGGTTGTTCCACAAAGGTTCAAAAATGGCATTCGCAAAACGAATAACTTCGATATTCCGAACCATTTCTTTTCCTAAATAGTGATCAATTCGGTACACCTCTTTCTCTGAAAAAGCAGTTCGAATTTGCTGATTCAACTCTTTTGCAGATTCTAAATTATGACCGAATGGTTTTTCTATTACAAGACGTTTATACCCTTTAACATCTGTCAATCCATCTGATTTTAAATGTAGGGCAATTGGGCCGAAAAATTCAGGTGCCATCGCAAGATAGAAAATACGATTTCCTTCTAAATCATATTTATCATCAATTTGCTGTGCTAAATTTTTTAGGTTTTGGTATGAGCTGGAATCGGCTACATCGTGTGACTGATAATAGAAATGAGAGATAAACTCGTCAATTTTTTCCTTTTTGCCGAGAGCAGTTAGTACCGAGTCCTTTACAGAGTTCTGAAACTCTTCCGTAGATAAGGGTCTTCTTGCTACTCCTATAACTGCGAATTTGTCTAATTTTCCTTTCTGAAACAATCGGTAAAGGGACGGAAATAGTTTCCGAACGGCTAAATCTCCCGTTGCACCAAATATCATAATTAATGAAGTCATATTTTTAGATTGTTCCACGATAAATACCTCTCTTTATATGTATTCAATTTATATTTCGCAAAAAACAACTGAAGCATGTATTCAAATCTGTTCCTTTAAAAGAGAATATACGCACAAAGGGCAATTGTGCAAGCGATATGCTATATTATTTATATTATTATTCGGAAGGCGGGTTTATATTGGACATATTATTTTTAGGCACTGGTGCTGGAATTCCAGCTAAGCTTCGGAATGTTACCTCTATTGCCTTAAAATTACTCGAAGAACGAGGAGCCATATGGTTGTTCGACGCAGGTGAAGCGACCCAGCACCAAATTTTACATACTTCGATCAGACCGCGCAGGATCGAGAAAATTTTCATTACCCACCTTCATGGTGATCACATCTATGGTCTTCCTGGACTATTAGCCAGCCGTTCTTTTCAAGGCGGAGAAACAGAAGTGATTGTCTATGGACCCAAAGGTCTAAAAGAATATATCACCATAAGCCTTACAGTCAACCAAACCTACTTAAAATACCCATTAAAAATCGTCGAAATAGGCGAAGGGGTTATTTTTGAAGATGAACAGTTTACTGTCGAAGCTCGACTTTTAGATCACGGCATTCCTTCATATGGATATCGGATTATTGAGAAGGATAAACCAGGAACTCTATTAGCGGACAAGCTTATCGAGGCGGGCGTACAGCCAGGACCGATTTTCCGGAAAATTAAAGAAGGTGAAACAGTTACGCTTGATGATGGCACCATTATCGTACCAGCAGATTTTCTCGGTCCGGATATAAAGGGTCGGATTGTAACGATTCTTGGAGATACAAGATACTGTGACAACGCAATTCTTTTAGCCAAGGACGCAGATTTATTAATCCATGAAGCAACCTTTTCAAAAGGAGAAGAGAAGCTTGCCTTTGATTATTTCCACTCCACCACCCATCAGGCTGCTGAAGTGGCGAAACTATCCGGCAGTAAGCAGCTCTGTTTAACCCACATTAGCTCACGCTACGATCGACAAGCCTGGGGTGAATTAGTTGCGGAAGCACAGGAAGTCTTTCTGGATACACACATTGCAGAAGACTTTAAAGAAATAAATATACCTAGTAAATGAATGATTTCAGGTTACATCAATATATCCGCCATGACTATATTCCAGATTAAGACGGCCAAATGCCGTCTTTATTCGTTATTTCCAGCCCAGTACATATTGTTCGGGCCCTTCAATCGATACCCCCAGTTCCTTGGCTGCAGTTCTTGGCCAGTAGGGGTCACGTAATAATTCCCGAGCTAAAAATACTAAATCGGCACGCTCATTTTGAAGAATTTCCTCTGCTTGAATACCAGTTGTAATTAATCCTACTGCTCCTGTAGATATTTCTGCACCATTCCTAATGGTTTCCGAGTAAGGGACTTGATAGCCGGGATACACATTAATCTGTGCTGGTACGACTCCTCCAGAGCTTGGGTCTATTAAATCTACGCCTTGTTCCTTCATCCATTGGCTGAAAAATACGTAATCTAACGGAGTTAATCCCTCTTCATGATATTCGTGTGCTGAAACTCGCACAAATAGCACTCCATTCCAGACTGTTTTGATTGCTTCGATTACTTCACGAAGGAAGCGGTACCGATTTTCAGAAGAACCACCGTATTCATCGGTTCTTTTATTTGATAACGGTGAGAGGAACTCATTAATTAAATAGCCATGAGCACCATGTATCTCAATAACATCAAAACCAGCCTTTGCTGCCCGTTCCGCTCCTTTTTTAAAAGCTTCAACGGTTTCAATAATATCCTCTTTTGTCATTTCTTTAGGCTTTTTCATTTTTTCATTAAAAGCTAAGGGCGAAGGGGCGATGATTTCACCTTCTAGGACTGCCTTTCTACCCGCATGTGCAAGCTGGATACCCGTCTTAGCACCATGCTCCTTCATCAAGTTGACAAGTTCTGTCAAACCTTCAATGTGATCATCACTCCAAATTCCTAAATCCCTAGTCGAAATCCTGCCTTGTGGAGTGACTGCAGTTGCTTCAATGATAATAAGCCCAACTTGTCCAACTGCTCTGCTAGTATAATGGGTACGATGCCAGTTTTGAATTTGACCATCTTCGTTATGACTTGAATACATGCACATCGGCGCCATTACAATTCGATTTTTCAACGTAACACCTTTTATCGTATAAGGAGAAAATAATTTTGCAGACATTATGGACCTCCTACATCATTAATTTTTCGGTCACTATACCACTAAAGTGCATTTTAGTATAGCAATAGGCTCTCTTTTATAAAAAACTTCACTCTTTGTCTCTTAATTCTCTTAATTTGTATAAGGTACCTCTCCACATGATGCCGCCACGTTTATAGGTTAGATAGCTGGCACGGATGATCGAATAGATAAACAGCAAAGCTGTCACAGGCAATACTAGAAACATAGAGGGGGAGAATATGGTCATTTTTTTGATGACCATAACGTAATGAATCCCGCTTAACAAAATAATTCCTAAGCTTAAGAGGGCGACTATTTTATCAGAAGAAAATATCGTAATAAAGGGCAGGACATTCGTAATAAAAACGCCGAATATCGCAAAAAACACCATACTTATCCGGTAATGTAATCCAGCAAATGTATTCTTTTCGAGGCCGATAAATGCTTCCTGCAAACTTCCGTACCATTCTACTTCAATCAGTTTAAGAGCTGTAACAATCCTCTGAGCGTAGCCGGCTTGTTTCATTCTCATTCCAAGCTGTAAATCATCATCCGGCCGCATTTTCACCATTTCATGTGTTCCAAAGCTGCTATATGCTGCTTTCGAAACGAGGTTAAAGGCTCCAATTCCAGTCCCAATTTTTGATTTTGGGTTATTGGCAGCCCACGGTCTTTTAAAATAAGAAAACCCGAATAGAAAAAAGGCAACAAACGATTTTAACCAAAACTTTTTTGCGCTCAGGTTTGGTGCAGCTGTTAAATGGTCAAGCTCATGATTCTCAAAATAATGAAGAGCCTTTGCAAATGCCTCTTTTTCAAACTTTACATCCGCATCGGTGAACAATAGCCATTTTCCAGACGCTTTAAGGAAACCTTGATATAAGGCGTTATTTTTCCCAAGCCACCCTTCAGGCAATTCTGCTATGTGAATAACAGATATTCGCTGGTCTTCCATTGTTAATTCTTCCATCACAAGCCCAGTGGCATCGGTTGACCGATCATTAACGAGAATCCATTCAACGTTACTATAAGTTTGCGCCAATTGACTGAGGATACTTGCTCTTATTTGATATTCTTCATTGCGTGCAGCTACAATGACCGATAACAAAGGTCCATTTTCTAAGCAATCCTCATCTTCTAAAGCGTCTATTTTCCGTAAACCTATTAGCCCGTCTATGAGAAAAACAGTCCAGACCAGGATACCCATTGAAAATAATACCGTTAGCATCTTGTACACTTCCTAGTCTTTTTTACCCTAGTTTAAATCAATAGAGACGAATTAGGAAGTTGGTTCCGTAACTTCTAGCTGTTCACGTAATGCGGCTCCCATTTTTTTCGATTGGGCTGTTGCAGCCTTAATGCAAGAAATGAACGCTTGCTGGACCTGATGTTCTTCGAGTACTTTGACTCCTGCCTCTGTTGTACCGCCTGGGCTTGTTACATCTCTTCGTAACTGTTCAGATGATTTAGTGGAGTTTTTCACCATCTCAGCTGCTCCAATTAACGTTTGTACGATTAATTCACTCGCCATATCCTTATCGAGTCCAACCTCAACAGCACTTTTTTCCATTGCTTCTATAAGGTAATAAATATACGCAGGTCCGCTGCCGGAGAGTCCTGTAACAGCGTCAAGCTGTTCCTCTTCTACAAAAGTAGTCAAGCCGACCGTTCCAAACAAATCTTTCATTAATTCAATTTGCTGAGGGGTAACTCGTTCATTTACGGCAACGGCAGTGGCAGATTTACCAACGGCTGCTGATGTATTTGGCATTGCTCTAACAACCGCAATCGGTAATCTTGCTAATGTCTCAATCGTACTCATCGACACACCAGCTAACACAGAAACGACCAGCATTTTTTCGGTTAAATATTCACGAATATATTGGATGGCGGTTGCGGCATCCTTTGGCTTCATCGATAAAATGACGATGTCAGCTCTTGCAAACAATTCGTTTAAATCGTAAGTGGTACGGACGCCATACGTATCACTTAGCCTCTTCAACCGCTCTTCATTTGAGTTATTTGTAACCCATACATTCTTTCTATCAATCAAACTATTTTCAAGAATCCCTGAAATAAATGCTTCAGCCATCGAACCGGCACCGATAAATGCTATTTTTTTCATGAATATTGCCCCCTTTAACTTGTTTATAAAAACAAAAAGAACCCTCATCCGAAAAGGACGAAAGGTCTCGCTTCCGTGGTACCACCTTCATTTACCCAAACCAAATTCATGTCAGGGTTCACTCGACTCCGATAACGCCGGATTACGTTAGGTTTTCCTAAGTGCTCATAAGGTAGGTTCAATGATAAAGAGGGCTGTGAAGCCTTTCAGCCGATGGACTTCACTCTCTTTTGCCATTTTTCATTTACTGGTCTTAATCATCGCGAATGTTCGAATCAAATTTTAATAGTGATTATCCAAGATAACGGCCTTTCTGTCAAGTGATAAAATCTGAATTTTTTATTTATTTTAAATTCATTATGCAAAAATAATGACAATGGAAAGAGAAATTCGTTACACTTACTATATAAATAATTGACAAAAAATGTTCACATTCTATTTAAAAATAACGATAGGAGTTTTTTGAATGGCAGAATGGAAAGACGATATCGCAAAAATAATTTTGCCGACTCCTTATGCAGTCGGGGACGTTAATGTTTACTTAATTAAAGGTGAGCGGCTGACACTTGTCGATTGTGGTGTGAAAACCAAGGAGTCGTGGATTGCATTTAAGGCTCAGTTGTCTCAATTACAATTAAGCCCGGATGATATTGAACAGGTGATAATTACCCATCATCACGCTGATCATGTTGGAATGCTTGATTTTTTATCAGATCAGGTAGAGGTTTACGGGCACCCGCTGAATGAACGATGGATTAAACCAACGGAGGCTTTTTTTCAAGAACAAGAGGATTTTTTTCGAAGACAATTTGTTGACTTTGGAATCCCCTCAGAATATTTTTCGTCGCTCTTACATTTAAGACAAACATTCAGGTACTCCTGTAACCGCTCATTGACGGGAGAACTGGTTGAAGGGATGATCCCGCCGGGGTTAAGGGAATGGAAGGTCATAGAGACACCTGGCCATGCCCAGAGTCAAATCGCTCTATTTCGGGAAAGTGATGGAATTCTTATTGGAGGGGATTTGATTCTTGCACATATCTCACCGAATCCATTCCTAGAGACGCCAGCACCAGGTGAAGTAAAAAGACCGAAGCCGCAACTGCAGCATAATCATTCGATGAAAAAGCTGTTATCTTATCCAATTCAATTCGTTTACACAGGTCATGGCGAGGAAGTTTTCCAATTAAAAGAGCTAATTGAAAAAAGACTGATTCATCAACACGAACGTGCAATGAAGGTTAATAAATGGCTAAAAGAGGAGCAGCTTACTGTATTTGAACTTTGCAAGCGGCTTTTTCCTACTGCGTATAAGCGTGAATTGATATTAACTTTATCGGAAACCGTGGGCCAGCTTGACTATTTGGCCTCAATCGGCGAGATTAGTAGTAGTGAGGATCATCAACCAGTCCTTTATCAAGCTAGATGAGGTGTGAGTATGGTTAGGGAACAACTTAAGGGGAAAAATATAGTCATTACCGGTGCATCCGGGGGGATAGGTGCTGAAATCGCCAAGCTTTGTGCCGAAAGTGGTGCCAACCTTGTCCTAATTGCAAGAAGCATTGAAAAGTTGAAGCAGCTGCAAATGGAATTGCAGCAAAAGCATCAAGTAAGGGTAGAGGTCTATCAATTAGATGTCTCTGATACGGAAAAAGTGAAGGAAGTTTTTACGGCTATTTTTGCGGAGATTGGTGAGGTAGATATCCTGGTTAATAATGCGGGGTTCGGTGTGTTCCGTGAAGCCCATGCAGCAACAATGGATGAAATTAAAGGTATGTTCAATGTCAATGTTGTCGGACTAATGGCGTGCACAAGCATGGTGCTCCCGAAAATGCGTGAACGCCGGTTTGGCCATATCATTAATATTGCCTCCCAGGCGGGAAAAATCGCAACGCCAAAATCAAGTGTGTATTCGGCTACTAAGCATGCCGTTCTTGGCTACACGAATTCGCTTAGAATGGAGCTTAGTGATTACAATGTTCTCGTAACGTCTGTGAATCCAGGGCCTATTGCAACGAACTTTTTTAACATTGCTGATGAAAAAGGCACGTATGTTAAAAATGTTCAAAAGTTTATGCTTCAGCCTAATTATGTTGCTCGGAAAGTTGTTGACAGCATGCTGACGAAAACGAGAGAAATTAATCTACCGCGCTGGATGAACATGGGTAGCGTTGTTTATGTTCTCTTTCCAAGACTTTTTGAGCGGATAGGAAAAAAGGCATTTAACAAAAAGTAAAACCGCAATCAGCGGTTTTTTGTTTTGATTAAATGCTTTCATCCTGTTAAAAATTCGTAGACAGTATCATTTACAGCATCGTATAAATCTACATTGGGCTGTTCTACTTTTATTTGAATAATCCGATCTGCGAGTTCCTCTAAATCATCACTGCTCATAGGCAGTGATTCTACTTCGGAATAATATTGTTTAAAGCAATTTTTTATCATTTTAATAATCAATTTTTTCTCCATTTATTGCACCTCACCCATAATTATACCGTTTTTTCCTCTAGAAAAATAACCAAAATCATGAAATATGTCGAAAATTTCCATTGAATGCGAACGCATATTCGCTTAAGATGTGTGTATAATATAAGGAACAGACGTTCGATGTTTAAATGGAGGGAAAAGTCATGGTTGATTACAGCACGTTACCGCACAATCATATTTTATGCGTCGACATGAAGAGCTTTTATGCCAGCTGTTCCGCTGTCATGCATGGTCTTGATCCCTTGACTTGCTATCTAGCTGTGGCCGGTAACAAAGAACGGAATGGAAGTGTTGTGCTAGCTGCATCACCACGTTTGAAGAAAGAATTTGGAATTAAAACAGGTTCCAGACTATTTGAGATTCCCGATGATCCACGCATTCAAGTAGTCGAGCCAAAAATGGCAACTTATTTGCGTATTTCTACTGAAATCACTCGCGTATTTAATCGTTATGTACCAAAGGAAGCCATTCATACGTATAGCGTTGATGAAAGTTTTATCAAGGTGGATGGGGCACTTCATTTGTGGGGGGACGCCTTTACGATTGCAGAGAAAATTAAGAATGATATTGAACGTGAATTCCAGCTTCCCTGTGCGGTCGGAATTGGCCCGAATATGTTACTGTCGAAGCTTTGCCTGGATCTCGAAGCAAAGAAGCATGGAATTGCTGAATGGAAGTATGAGGACGTCCAGAAGAAGCTTTGGAAGGTTTCACCGCTAAGAGAAATGTGGGGAATCGGCAGGCGTGTTGAAAAAACCCTAAATGGGATGGGCATTTTTACGGTTGGTCAGCTGGCTCGCTATGATTTAGAAGCACTGGAAAAGAAATTCGGAATCATGGGCAATCAGCTTTATCATCATGCCTGGGGAGTAGACCTTTCAGACTTGGGAGCACCCCTGGTTGAGGGGCAAATCAGCTTTGGAAAAAGCCAAATTCTTTTAAGAGATTATAAAGAAGAAGAAGAGATAAAGCATGTAATTTTAGAAATGTGTGAGGAAGTAGCCCGAAGAGCGAGATCTCGCCGTAAGGCTGGGAGGACAATCAGCCTTAGCATTGGCTATAGTCAGGATGAACTTGGCGGCGGCTTTCATCGTTCAAGAACCATTAAGCAGCCAACCAATGTAACGATGGATATTTACCGAGTCTGTCTCGAATTATTCCACGAACATTATACAGGAAAGACGGTAAGGCAAATTGCAATTAGTATTGGAAATATCGTCGACGATTATGAGTTTCAGCTCGACCTGTTTGACATGGGCGCGGTAAAGCGGCGGGACCTTGGCTATGTAGTTGATTCTATCCGCAGACGCTTTGGCTCAGGTTCTCTGCTGCGGGCTGTTTCCTATACTGCTGCTGGAACGGCAAAGCACCGGGCAACTCTTGTTGGGGGACATAAGAGGTAGTAAGAAAGGCGGAAGCGCCTTGAACAGAGGCGACAGGCATTAAGGCGAGCCGGCGAGAAGGTTGTTTTTTAACCTTCTTGACGGATTGTCGGAAATGTGGAGGCGACTGCCCTGGGACGTGAGTCTAGACGAACCCTGCAAGAAGGCGCTCTTTGCCTTCTTTAGGGAAAAATGCAGTTCAATTTTTCCTAGGGGGCGGCTTATGACTCGAGTCCCAAGGAGCCGAAACTAGACAAGCTTATGACCCCGAGCCTCTAGGCGCTGGAGCGAGACAGTAAGAAAAGCAGAAGCGATTTTCTTTTTCCACCGATCCCCTAGGAGCTGGAGCTGGACAACCGAAGTAAGGAGGAGAATGTGAATGATTCGCGACCGCGGAAGAATCAAATGGGTTTCGATGATGCTTCCTGAGCATATTAAATTGCTTAAAGACTGGGTGAAGGAAGATCAATATGAGGAGCGGAAAGAAATCGATGAGCAGCAGCTTGAACTCATGAATATGACGTTAACTGAAGCAATCGAATTCGACCAATTCGTCACTATTACTCACTATCGAAATCGAAATTATGAAATCGTCATTGGAAAAATTCATTATTGGGACGGAATGGCGCAAAAGCTTCATATTATCGATCACTTTGAAGAAGTACACCGTATCCCGATTACAGCCATTGCGGATATCCGATTGACATAGAAAAAAGCGGCCTCACAAACATCAGAGGCCGCTTTTTTTTACATATTAATTTTCTGTTGAATACATCTGTGATTTGAACTTTCCTTAACGGAAATCGGCTTTAAATTCACCAGTAATTTTTTGGTAGCCATTATTTTCTTCAAACGATTGCTCTTGTTCTAAGTCAAATCGGTTCATAATTGGTAAATCGTTGACTGAGAATAGGTAAGAGTCTTCTGAAGCAGTGTGTTCGTACCAGGCCCAGTTTGGAACAACGAAGTAATCGCCTTTTTTCCAATCGAAGCGAATGCCATTAATGACTGTGTGACCTGAACCTTTGTGTACTTGGTAAACGGTTGAGTGTGTATGGCGCAATGCCTTGGTTTTGAAACCATGTGGCAAATGCTGCATTCTAGTGCCAAGCGTCGGGTTCGCCGATTTACCTGTAGATGGGTTAATGTACTCTACTGCATATCCGTGGTGAGGATCTGGATCAAACTCCATCAAGCCTTTAATTCCTTCTACTGTGCGATCCCATTTGTAATTAGCAAGGGGAGCAACTGTATATTTATCATCACCAACAGGACGAACCATGCCGCCGCGATAACGTCTCTCTGAAAAATTATCTGGAATAGCTGGCTGCTGTAAACCATCTTCATACGGTTCAAAGAAGGTACCGCCGATTGCATAAATAGTTGGAATATCTAAGGCATCCATCCAATACATAGGCTCTGTTCCTAAATGGGCATGCCCATGCCATAAATTCTTTGGAGTAATTAAAAAGTCGCCTTCTTCCATAAAGATACGTTCGCCCTGCACAATCGTGTATGCGCCAGAGCCTTCAGAAATGAAGCGCAGTGCACTTTGTGAATGACGGTGAGATGGCGCTTTTTCACCAGGTAATAACATTTGTACAGCTGTATAAATCGTTTGAGTAGTAGAGCCCCATCCCCAAGGTTCACGATATGTTAAACCTGGATTTTGGAAATAAATCGCACGACGTTCTCCACCTCGGTCAGGTGTGAAGATTTGTGCTGCTTCCGCCATTTTCTTTTTGATTAGTTCATCGCTCCAAAGATAAGCTTGAGCTTGAGGCTTTGGCGTTTTGTGCATAATTGTAGGAATTGCTTCCCATAGAGGTCCTAAGTTGTATTGTTGAATATCTCTTGTGTAATCGGTTACAATTGAGCTTTTCATAAACTCTTGAACTTCTGGATTTACTTCCGCCATTTTACATTCTCCTTTATCCTTCAAATTTTATAGAGAAAAGGGGAGCAGCGTAATTGCTGCCTGACCCCTAGCAATGTCTAATTAAACAGTGACTACCGCTTCCGTTGCCTTAACTTTATTTTCCAGTGCACCGATTTTGTCGATTTCAATACGAACTACGTCTCCATCTTTTAAGAATTGCGGAGGATTCATCGCAACTCCAACGCCTCCAGGAGTTCCTGTTAAGACAACATCTCCAGGCTCTAACGTCATTAAGTTGGATAAGAAAGCTACTAATTTTTGAACAGAGAATACTAGATTAGCAGTATTCGTTTTTTGACGCACTTCACCATTTACTTTTAGGACAACATCTAAGCCAGATGGATTTTGTAGTTCATCGGAAGTTACCAAATATGGTCCCATTGGTGCGCTGCCATCTACTGATTTTCCTTGTAACCATTGAAGCGTGCGTCGTTGGATATCACGATAGGTTACGTCATTTGTAATGGTATAACCCGCTACATAGTCTAATGCATCTTCTTCAGCAACATTGCGAGCTTGTTTACCTACTACAAAGGTAAATTCTGCCTCATAGTCAAGTTGATCAGAAATCGGATAGTGTGGAATATCGTCCTCTGGACCTAAAATTGTATTAGCGAATTTCGCGAAAATGACAGGGTTCGATGGGAGTTCACGACCCATTTCTAAAATGTGCTCACGGTAGTTGTGACCAACACAAATAATTTTGCCTGGACGTCCGACTGGAGCTTCTACTTTAACTTCCTCAATAGTGTAAATCACTTTTTTATCAAGGCTTTCAGGATTAGCGAGAATGAAATCGATTGCATTTTGCGCGAGAATCAGTGATTCTTTGCCACCTTGGTATAATTCGTCGGTATTATCCGGCACATATGCTTTTGCAATTGCTTCATATCGGTATTTTCCTTCTGCTTTTAACTGTGCTTGGTAAGCATAGTTTAAGTCGATTACTTTGTTATCAACGATTGCCCCTGCACGTGTATGTCCAGCGACAGAAAAATTAATAAGTTTCATGGTTTGCCTCCTTGTTTTTTCACTAATTATGAAACTAGTTCACTATTTATAAAAATATTAAAATATTTTAAAATGATTGTCAATATTATTTGTTTTCAGAAATTTATTTTATAAAACCGAAATACTCTGAAATTTCCTTTGCAACATTGAGAACATATTTTCCAGTCGGATGGTCCGCTGATTTTGACACAGTATCAGTAATACCAACGACGGTTATGGCACCAAATAGTCCGTAATTGATTTAATATAGGGACACTAAAAGAAGAGAAGTGCTTTACTAGAGGTTCCGTTTTTGATACAAAAAACAATTCTCTTGTTTTTTCTTTTTCACTTTGAAATTGCTGTAGTTCACTTTCATTAAACTTCGATAATTCATCTTCTTCCTATTCTTTCATTAGGACGTCTTTTTCAAAAGCAGAAAAAACAACGCCAGTCGAGGAGGAGAGCGGTATGTGTGTCCTTATTTGTGCACCGATATTAATAGAAATTTCTAAACTTTAAAAGTTTTGGTTGACGAATTGGTGAAAAATGATTTAAAGTTTTCTCATAAGGTAACAAAGTTCTCTATTTGTAGAAAATAATAACTCAGTCGGAGGGGAAATGTCAATGACTAATGTAAGCGACATCATTATAGTAGGTGGAGGAATTGGTGGTTTAGCAGCAGCACTATCAATCCAAGAAACAGGTAAATCAGTAGCAATTTTTGAGCAAGCGCCTGAATTTGGGGAAGTCGGAGCTGGTATTCAGTTAGCACCAAATGCATTAGAGGTTTTAGATCGTTTAGGTGTAAAGGAAGAAATCTTAAAACATGCGGTAGTACCAAAACGCCTTGTCCTAAAAGATGTTTATACTGCAAAAGAATTAGCAACTCTTGATTTAGGGGAAGGTTTCCAAAAAGAATTTGGCCAGCCATATATCGTATTACATCGCTCTGACTTACACAGAGTTCTTTATGAAGCATGTCAAAAAAGTAGCAATATCCAATTCTTTACAAACCAATGTATTCAAACTGCAGAACAAAATGGTGATACTGTAACCATTGTTAACCAAAATGGTGAAACGTTTAGTGCAGATGCAGTTATTGGTGCAGATGGGGTAAAATCAAACATACGTAAGCAGCTAGTTGATGATAAACCTGTAAACTCTGCGTATGTAGCTTACCGTGGAACGATTCCAATTGAAGAAGTGGCTACTACCGCAAACTTAGACTTAGACGATGTAATCATGTGGATTGGACCAAACCTGCACATGGTACAATACCCAGTTCGTCGCGGAGAGCTTTACAACCAAGTAGTCGTATTTAAATCATATGATGCGACTGTAGAAGACTGGGGAACACCAGAAGAAATGGCTCGTCGTTTTGAAAATTGTCATCCAAAAGTTGAAAACGCTTTAGCTTATATTAACCGTCAATTCCGTTGGCAAATGTATGACCGTGAACCAATTGACAATTGGACAAATGGCAACATTACACTATTAGGAGATTCTGGTCATGCAATGCTTCAATATTTAGCACAAGGCGGCGTTCAAGCTCTCGAAGATGCGTTTGTATTAGGTGAGAAATTAAAAGAACATAAATCCTACGAGGAAGCATTTAAAGCATATCAAGAAATTCGAATCCCACGTTCTGCAATGGTACAAGGATCAGCACGCAGATGGGGTGAAATTATTCATGCGGAGGCCCCAACTGCACTTGCACTTCGTAACTTCATTTTCGAACAACACAAGCCAACTGACTACCATGTTATTGATTTCCTATATGGCTATTTCAAGAAAAATTATGAACGTGTAAATTGCTAATTAAAAAACGCGTTAGGGCTGGCTCTAACGCATTTTTTAAATTTATGTATTAAGTGATTTGAAGGAGGACGTAAACGATGGTAAAAGCAGTACTGAATGAAAAATTGGAATTGTTTAAAAAGAGTATAGATCATATTGCAGCGGTATTGAAAAATACGGGAGAGGGTGCACTTTATGTTAAACCTTCTGAAACAGAATGGTCCGCCATGCAAATTGTTTCTCATATTTTAGAAGCTGTAAATTTTTGGGTTGAAGATTTGGAAGCGCTGCTAGTAGTTCCTGGTGCAAAATGGGGACGTAATCATGAACATGTGCGCCGTTTAGCTGCAGTAGATGAAACGGTTGTATCACGTATTAAGAAAGAGGATGCTATAACTGCACTTCAAAACTTAGTACCGAAAGTAGAGGAAGCACTATTAAAAGTGAAAGAAGAGGATTTAGTAAAAACAGCTCCAAGTTATAATCCCAATTTTGACGGAAAACCGTTATCATTTTTAGTCGACCATTTAATCGTTAAGCATGTAACGGGTCATTACGGGCAACTGGTACGTCATTTAGAAAAAATTCAATAATTGATCAGAAAAAGGACTCCATTACGGAAGTCCTTTTTCTATAGAAGACATTACTCTTCTTTTGCAACTCGCACTTGAGAGTCAAATTTCCCTTTATGAGAACCATCACAAAAAGGTTTGTTGTTGGAAAGCCCGCAGCGGCAAAGAGAAAAGGCTGGCTTCGTTTCCATGACATTTCCAGCACCATCTAGCAATTCTACCTCACCAGTAATCCGCAGTGACCCATTATCGTTTACTTTAATTTGTACCTTTGACATTCTTGACACTCCTTTTAAAAGTATATGTACTATTTTCACAATATATTGAATAGGAGGAAAACGCAAGTAAGCAGAAATTCCAGCACCTGCAAAAAATTATGTTACAATCAGCGTATGCCAACTAGGGGGAGATTTAAACATGGAGATTATGATAACCGCGGAAGCTTCTGAGAAGCTTAATAAGAAAATAAATGGCCGGGAAGGTTACTTAAAGCTTAAGTACGATACAGAGGATTGCGGATGTGCCGTAAACGGTGTGATTGCATTGTGGTATGTACCGGAAGTTGATAGAGACGATATTACGATTGAGACAAACGAACGAAATGTATATATGGAAAAGTCGAAAGCAGTTTTCTTTGATGAAAAGATGACGATTGATTTTTCAAAAGGAACGAATAGCTTTCAATTAAAAAGTCCACAGCAAATCTTAAACGGATACATGAGTTTTGTTGTGACAGAAAAGACAGACTGACCCACTTGGGCAGTCTGTTTTTTAGGAAACGCAGATAAATCTCAAAAAATTATTTGAGTTAAGCTTTCTCAACGTATTTTTGCAAAAATTTGTCTATGACAGTTCGATATTCTTCAGGGTTCTCATTAAAAGACTGGGCATGACGGCCATTTGCAGCGAGATAAAGCATTTTCGGACCTTGTTTTTTTTCATATAATTCCTTTGTCATGGCCGGAAGTATAAAATCATCGTTCTCGCTGTGAATAAATAAAATAGGATGTTTAATATTTTCGATAACTGAAATGGGCGAGACGTGACGAATCGAATATTTTTCACGGAGGCGCAAAATGAAGTCAGCAATGGGAATTAATAATGTTGAAACATTCTTAAATTCTTTTTTTAGTTGATAAGATACTTGCTCTTTCAAGTCAGAGAACGGACAGTCTGCTATATAAAAATCAGCGCCATCCTCAAGCATTCCAGCGTACAGAAGCATTGTAGCTGCCCCCATCGATTCCCCATGAATTCCGAGCGTAAGTGTTGGTCCCTTCTCTTTTTTTAACCAATCAATAACTGCCTTTAGATCGAATTTTTCATAGTGACCAAAGCTGGTTGTCTTTCCACCTGATTCACCGTGTCTGCGATGGTCGTAAATCATCGCATTAAAACCACGCTCTAAGAAAAGGTTCATATATTTTATCGAATTAATCTTTGTTTCTGTTACACCGTGGGAAATAATGACATAGCGATTGGAATCGTGTGGTTCTACCAGCAGAGCTTTAATGGGATAGCCAAAAGGGGAATCGATGATTACCTCCCGCTTAGGAAGTGATTCGAAATGCTCGGGGTTAAATCTGCCGGCTTCCTTTTCCCGCTGTACTATAAATTGTTCATCCTTCTTTTTCATATAAATAAGCCTATTTGTAAAATAAAAACCTAAAGAAAATGTAATTAAGAATGAAATTAGAAGAGCTCGCAACGCCTTTCTCACAAGTACACCTCCAAAAGGTTCGTTAGTAGTCATTATTTGGTAATTAATGTTGTCTTTTATTTTAACATAGGAAAAGCCGCTAACTCCATTTAGCGGCTTAATGAGATAAAAAGATATTTATTTTGAACTTCACAAACTATCTAGCTTCAGCGCGTAGAGGCGCTTCCGCATTTCTTATTGCTCAGCATTTTGTCTCTTCGTAGGATGAAGTGCTTTTTCTAGTTCCTCAGCGGCAATGATTCGTTTATCTGTACCGGCAGATTCTGCATAATCCTTACCTTTTTGGCTGTATCCCTTATCGCGTTTTTGGCTCATTATCGTCAGACTCCCTTCGAAGTGGTTTCATTAAATAAGGTGCATATATGTGAGCTTGATTATTCATGTGAAAAAACTATACCAGAGGTATCAAACCGGTCAATCCCGAATCATTAGGTTTTATGTGAATTAGACATCATTTTCCCCCTCGAGCCTTCATACCTTCATTGTAGGTGCTGAAATCTAATAATCAAGAATAATATAAATTTTGACAAAATAAGAGGGTTTTCTGTGCTTGTACTCGAAATAGTAAAGGTAAAACCGCTAAAAGGAGAGGGTAAAAATGAGTCAAACAGAAGTAGTAATTGTTAGCGCAGTTCGTACGGCACTAGGTAATTTTAACGGGGGTTTAAAAAATGTATCGGCACCACAATTAGGAGCGACGGTCATCAAAGGAGCGCTCGAACAAGCCGGAGTAAAGCCGGAGCAAGTGGACGAAGTTATTTTAGGTAATGTCTTGCAAGCAGGACTTGGTCAGAATCCAGCTAGACAGGCAGCCATTGGCGCAGGAATTCCCGAAAGTGTTTCCTCAATGACGATTAACAAGGTATGCGGTTCTGGATTAAAGGCTGTACACCTAGCAACGCAGGCAATTCTAGCAGGAGATGCTGAGATTGTTGTTGCTGGAGGCATGGAGAATATGAGCCAAGCCCCTTATCTATTAAAAAATGCACGTGATGGCTTTAAAATGGGTGATCAAAAATTAGTGGACACGTTGACAGGTGACGGACTGACATGTGTTTTTAATCAATATCATATGGGTGTTACAGCTGAAAACTTGGCTGATAAATATTCGATTACAAGAGAAGAACAAGACCAATTCTCAGCATGGAGTCAGGAAAAGGCTGTTAAGGCAATTGAAGCAGGTAAATTTAAAGATGAGATTGTCCCTGTCGTCATTCCACAGCGCAAAGGTGATCCAATTGTTTTTGATACAGATGAATATCCAAAAAAAGGGACAACAGCCGAAAAACTCGGAGGATTACGTCCAGCATTCAAAAAAGATGGCAGCGTAACAGCTGGTAATGCATCCGGAATCAATGATGGAGCAGCAGTTGTAATCGTAATGAGCAGGAAAAAAGCGGACGAATTAGGGATTAAACCTTTAGTAACGATTAAGGGAAATGCAAGTGCTGGTGTTGATCCAAGCATCATGGGTATCGGTCCAGTTCCAGCGGTGAAAAAGGTTCTGGAAAAAACGTCTATTTCTATGGAAGAGCTTGAGTTAATTGAAGCGAATGAGGCATTTGCTGCACAAGCACTAGCAGTTGACCGAGAACTTCATTTTAATAAAGAAATCTTGAATGTTAATGGCGGGGCTATCGCCCTTGGTCACCCAATCGGTGCAAGTGGCGCAAGAATTCTCGTTACGCTGATTCATGAAATGAAAAGACGGAATGCACAGAAGGGATTAGCAACACTTTGTATTGGCGGCGGCCAAGGGGTAGCAACGGTCGTTGAGCTAGCTTAAGCCAACAATGAGGGGAGAAAGAGCACGATGAAGAAGATTAGTACATCCTTCCAGGAAGCAGTCGCGGATATTCAAGATGGAGCGACGTTGATGGTCGGCGGTTTCGGTTTGTGCGGTATACCTGAAAATCTAATCCAAGCATTGGTTGATAAGGGCGTAAAGGATTTAACGGTTATCTCCAATAACTGTGGGATTGATGATTGGGGTCTTGGGCCTCTTTTAAAAAATAAACAGATTAAAAAAATGATAGGTTCCTATGTGGGGGAGAACAAGGAGTTTGAAAGACAGGTTTTGGCAGGGGAACTTGAAGTAGAGCTGACACCACAAGGTACATTAGCGGAAAAAATAAGAGCAGGCGGAGCAGGTATACCAGCTTTTTATACTCCTGCAGGGGTAGGAACACCGATTGCAGAAGGCAAGGAAACAAAAATTTTTAATGGAAGAGAGTATCTGCTAGAAGAAGCTTTGACAGCTGATTTTAGTTTTGTCAGGGCATGGAAGGGAGACAAGATGGGAAATCTTGTTTACCACAAAACAGCACGAAACTTTAACCCGATGATAGCGGCAGCAGGAAAAGTAACGATTGCCGAAGTGGAGACACTCTGTGAAATCGGGGAACTCGATCCGAATTTCATCCATACTCCGAGCGTTTATGTTCAGATGATTATTGAAGGAAAGCAGGAAAAAAGAATTGAGAGATTGACAGTTAGAAAATAAAATGGTGGAGGGAGAGAGTGCCAATGGTCTCTGTTAGAGAAAGAATTGCAATACGGGCAGAGAAAGAAATCAAAAACGGTTTTTATGTGAACTTAGGAATCGGGATGCCGACGCTGGTTGCGAATTATATATCGGATAATAAACAAGTTGTTCTGCAATCGGAAAATGGACTACTGGGAATTGGTCCATACCCAACGGAGGAAGAAGTAGACCCGGATTTAATCAATGCTGGAAAAGAGACCGTAACTGCAATTAACGGTGCAGCCTATTTTGATAGTGCTGAATCATTTGCCATGATACGTGGGGGTCATATCGACATAGCAATTCTTGGCGGGATGGAGGTTTCTGAAACAGGAGACCTTGCAAACTGGATGATACCAGGTAAAATGATAAAAGGAATGGGTGGTGCCATGGATCTTGTCCATGGAGCACAAAAAATCATTGTCATCATGGAGCATGTGAACAAGCGCGGTGAATCAAAAATCTTAAAACAATGCACCCTCCCGCTAACCGGAAAAGGTGTGGTTAACCGAATTATTACAGAACGTGCAGTAATGGATGTAACGGACACCGGTTTAAAATTAGTTGAAGTTGCAAAAGGGTTTACTCTCGAAGATGTAGTAAACTCGACAGAGGCAACACTAGCAGTGGACGAAAACGTGGTTATAGAAGCTTATTAAAAAGTATGGCAGGCTGATTAGCATAACAGCCTGCTTTTTCAATCAAAAATAATGCTATAATACATATGGAATAATGATTATGGGGGAGTTTAGGATGAAAAAGAAATCGAAACAAAAAAATCAATCTAAACCAAAAAAAGAAGAAGCAGCGGTTACGCTTAAAGATATGATCAATCCGGAATTAATCAAGCAATTAAAAGAACAGCAGGACCAGTTGAAGGCAAGAGAGGAGCGTAAACGAGCTGAAGAAGAGCTGCGTAAACGCGAGGAACGCCGCTTAAAAGAAAAAAATAAATCGTTTGAAGAGCTGCTTAACGAAAGCGGCATGAACTGGAAGGAATTTAAATAGGAGAGCCAAAAGGCTCTCCTATTTTAACGATGTTCTTTATATTGCCCAGCCTTTGAAATCTCTTTAATCAATGTAACTTCTTCTTCTGTCAGGTGTTGGCTTCTTATCGCCCTAGCATTGCTTCTTACTTGTTCAGGACTGCTAGCTCCAGCAACGACCGTGGCCACGGCAGGGTGCGCCAAATTATATTGAAGAGCAATTTCTGTAAAAGAGCGTTGTGCAGCCAGCTTATCCTTCAATGCAGGTAACACTTCAAGCAGCTCTTCCTGACTATAGTCTGGATATCCTTTTGGAGAAATCTTTTCTAGCATTTTATCACTTAACAGCCCTTTTGCTAGAGGACCGCGGGTTACTACACTGATTCCATGCTCATGCAGATATGGCAATGCTTCTTCTTCCGGCCGTCGATCTAAAATACTATATTGCATCATGACAGAAACAATATCGGATTTCTTTACATACTCACGGATGACATTGGGACGAATCGATGAAATCCCATAATAGCGGATATAGCCTTCTGACTTTAATTCATCAAAAGCTTCTATTGTTTCATCAATAGTATCTTCGATTGTGCCGCCATGCAGCTGGTATAAATCGATATAGTCTGTCCCAAGTCGTTTCAAACTTTGTTTGACTGCTTCCTTTATGTACGATTTGGACGGATCCCAAGACCACCCTGTTTTATCTGGATTCCAGCGGTTTCCTACCTTTGTCGCAATAATGACCTTTTCACGTACATCCTTTAAAGCAGCCCCGACGATTTTTTCATTGTCACCAAAATCATACAAATCAGCACTATCAAAATAATTGATTCCTTCATCCAAGGCAGTCTCAATAATCTCTCGAGCTTTTTTTTCCTCTGTGCCAATTGACATGCAACCTAAGCCTAATTCAGTAACCCATAAATCTGATTTTCCCAGTTTTCTTTTTTTCAACACATATCACCCCGTCCTTTAATATAATTTTACGAGAGTCCGGGGAAGACTACAAACGGAAAGGTTATTTAGGAGCGACTTTTTCTACCCATTCGGCAACGCTGGAATAATCCTTATTGTATTCTTTAAGTTTTTGGATAATCTCCCATCCCTTACCTACAAGAATAATTCCCTTATCATGCACGTATACCTTCATCCATACCCCTCCAAATAATGTATGGTAAAATGTATGAGCAGCATATAGCGAATTAGAACAGGAGTTGACTTGGATGACTAATCTTCATGAAAAAACGATACATAGCGAAGAAATATTTTCAGGAAAAATTATTAGCCTTCATCTACAGGATGTTGAGCTTCCGAATGGAAAACAGTCGAAAAGAGAAATTATTAAACACCCAGGGGCAGTCGCTATTTTGGCTATCACCGATGATAAAAAAATTGTTATGGTTGAACAATATCGTAAAGCTCTTGAACGGACAATTGTTGAAATCCCAGCAGGAAAGTTAGAAAAGGATGAGGAACCAGCTCTCTGTGCACGACGGGAGTTAGAGGAAGAGACAGGTTATGTTTGTGAAAGTTTGGAGCTGCTAATCTCTTTTTATACCTCCCCAGGATTTGCAGATGAAATCGTACATCTATTTGTAGCCAAAGGACTAACAAAGAAAGAAAATGCGGCGGCACTTGATGAAGATGAGTTTGTAAACATAGAGGAATTAACGCTGGATCAAGCGATTCAATATATAAAGGAACAAAAAATTTATGATGCCAAAACCGCTTATGCTGTTCAATACTTACAGCTCCAAGAGGCAGTAGAAAGTAAATGAAACGCTATTATGTAGATTTACATATTCATATCGGAAGAACCTGGACTGGCAAGCCTGTAAAAATAACCGGCGCTAAATCATTAACGTTTACCAATATCATTGAGCATGCGCTGCATGAAAAAGGGCTGAATATGATTGGGATTATTGACAGCCACTCACCAGAAGTAATCCTTGAAATGGAAAGCCTCGTTTCAAGTGGAGACATGATGGAACATCCGGATGGCGGCTTAGCATTCGGTGATTTAACGGTAATTCCAGGTTCGGAGTTAGAAATCTATGATGAACAATGCAATGGTCCGATACATGTGCTTGTGTTTCTTCCTACAATCTCAATCATGGAGGAATTCTCTAATTGGCTTTCTGGGCATTTGAAAAATGTTCAGTTGAGTTCGCAGCGGATATATGCATCAGGTCTCGATTTGCAGAAAAAGGTAAAGGAATTAGGCGGGATCTTTATTCCAGCACATGTTTTTACTCCTTTTAAAAGCCTATATGGTAAAGGTGTCAATAAATCGTTAACAGAAGTATTCGACCCTTCTTTGATTGATGGGATTGAGCTTGGGTTAAGTTCTGATACGTTGATGGCAGATCAGATAAAAGAATTACACAACTATACCTTTGTGACCAATTCCGACGCTCACTCCTTAGCGAAAATTGCCCGCGAATATCAGGTGATATCGATGAAGGAACCATCGTTTAAAGAATTGGAAATGGCATTAAGGAAAGAGGACGGACGACATATCCTAGCGAATTACGGATTAGATCCTCTCCTTGGTAAGTATCACAAGACTGTCTGTGCAGAATGTTTACATCCAGCTGCTGAGGAAGACCAAATTTGTACTCTTTGTGGAAAAAATAAGATTATAAAAGGCGTAGCAGACCGGATTCTTGAGTTGAAGACAGCAGAACAGAGTCCTGACGGGCGTCCTCCTTATATCCACCAAGTTCCACTGGAGTTTATTCCAGGATTGGGACCAAAGTTACTCGAAAAGCTTGTCAATCATTTTGGTTCTGAAATGGCTATATTGCATGAAGTTCCATATCAGGCATTGACCGAAGTGGTTCCACCAAAGATTGCTGATATGATTATGAATGCAAGAGAAGGAAAAGTCACTTTAGCGGCAGGCGGCGGAGGAAAATACGGAAAAATTGCAGACTAATATAATATTTTAATAAAAAACCTGGCAGAGACACTAATTCTGCCAGGTTTTTTGCCGGAATTTAACTGAAAAACTAATTTATCTGCGAAAAATGAAATATATCTGCGATGCATAACCACCTCGCTTTTTCCCTCTTTTAAAAAACAAAATCTATTAATTTATCGTCATAGATTTACTAGAAAGGCATAAAATGTAATAACTGATTAGGAGAAGTAGGAGGGACTGCAGATGAAGAAACGATTGTACCAGAACGATGCCGCCAGTTATTTCCGTGAGCATTCCTCGATTTTTTTATTTATTGTCATTTTATTTTTAATGGGTGTCATCTTTGGAGCCATAGTCGTGAATAGCATGAGTATTACCCAAAAAGAAGATTTATTTTACTATTTATCACAATTCTTTGGTCAAATACTAAATGGGAAAGTAGCCGAAAATAATGATTTATTTGCACAAAGCTTTCTTCATAACAGCAAGTTCATTGGGCTGATTTGGATTTTAGGAATCTCAATCATCGGACTGCCAGTAATCCTTATTCTATTATTTATAAAAGGTTTAGTGGTAGGTTTTACGGTTGGTTTCTTAGTTAGTCAATTGGGCTTGAAAGGATTTTTGCTTGCATTTGTGTCGATTCTGCCACAAAATTTGATTATCATTCCCGTTTTCATTTTGATGGCTGCTTTATCCGTTATATTCTCATTGAGAATGATAAAAAAACAATTTTTTAAGACCTATGGGCAGCCAATCTTGCCATTTTTTAAAAACTATATTCTCATCTTCATTGTTGCTGTAGTTCTTATTTCTGCTGCTTCAGGAGTGGAGGCCTACGTATCACCATGGCTCATGAAATCGGTGATGGGGTCACTTGAATTATAATTATTATCATATAAAATTGATTATAATACCTTGTTTATAATAATTTTATTTTGACACCTCTTTCGCATCTGTTATAATGAGAATAGCAGCGGCGAGGGAGGGACTTCGGGATGGAAACTAGGATTGAGAGAATTAAAAAGCAGTTGCATTCATCAAGCTATAAGCTAACACCTCAACGTGAAGCAACCGTTCGGGTATTGTTAGAGCATGAAGAGGATCATTTAAGTGCAGAAGATGTATACCTCCTCGTTAAGGAAAAGTCGCCTGAAATCGGATTGGCAACTGTATATCGTACACTTGAATTACTAACTGAATTAAAAATTGTTGATAAAATTAACTTTGGTGATGGAGTTTCGCGTTATGACCTTCGCCAAGAAGGAGCAGCACATTTTCATCATCACCTTGTTTGTATTGAATGCGGAGCGGTGGATGAAATCCAAGAGGATCTACTTGAAGATGTAGAAGCTGTCGTCGAGCGTAGATGGAATTTTAAGATAAAAGATCATCGCCTAACGTTTCATGGCATCTGCTATCGCTGCCAGGATAAAGTAAAAGCTGAGGAAACAGCAGAATAATAGCCAAAAGTCCTTTTTTAGAAAAAGGGCTTTTTTTCTTTCTAACAAACTCTAACAAAATTAATTCCTCCAAAACAGTAACTCTAGGTATAAAAGTTGGACAAATTGGCATATCTTTTACTAGGCTAAACTGTTTGGGGGAAGATAAATGTTCTCTTTTATTAAAGTAGTACTACAAACCTTAAAGGTTTTTATCATATTCAGTGGATGTACGATACTCTTTTACTATGGTATTATGTGGGTAAATGAGGAGTACCAAAATTATCATCGCTATGATTCACCGCAAGGATCTGCTTTAAAGGTTTCAACATTAAATAAAGATGAGAATCCAATTTGGCTGGATCGGCTGATTTTGTTTTACTTAAATGGGGAGTAGTATCAATGGATGATTTTTTAAAAAATTTTATGCAGTTTATACTCGTCGAGAAGAGAGTGGCAAAGAATACGCTGCTGTCGTATGAACGAGATTTAAAAACATATCTTCACTACTTGAAAAATGTTGAAGCGATTGAAACATGTAATCAAGTCCAGCGGGCTCATATTATACATTTCCTTTCTTTTTTGAAGGAACAAGGAAAATCCACGAAAACTTTGGCAAGGCACGTTGCTTCTATTCGCGCTTTTCATCAGTTTCTGTTGCGGGCACAAGTATCGAATCAGGATCCTTCTGTCCTTATTGAGCCTCCAAAGTCTGAGCGGTCAATTCCAAAGGTTTTAAGCTTAAAGGAAGTTGAAAAACTCTTAGATTTCCCTAGTGGTCAAGGGCATTTCGGTTTAAGGGACAAGGCAATGTTAGAGCTTCTTTATGCTACCGGTATTCGTGTCAGTGAACTTATTCAAATCGATGTAGCGCATGTAAATGTAACGATGGGTTTTGTCACCGTCAGCGGTAATGGTAATAAAGAGCGAATCATACCAATTGGAAAAACAGCAGCTGAGGCACTAAAGGATTACATTGATAAAGGCAGAAAAAATTTTGTTTCAAAAAATGAAAATCACTCAGTGAATTTTCAACAGGAAAATCACTCAGTGAATTTTCTAGAGGAAAATCACTCTGATCGTGCATTATTTTTAAACCATCAAGGAAAAAGATTAACACGTCAAGGATTTTGGAAAATCTTAAAAAAAATGGCTCAAGAGGCTGGTATTGAGAGTGAGTTAACACCGAACACACTTCGACATTCGTTTGCGACACACCTATTGGAAAACGGTGCCGATTTAAAAGCAGTCCAAGAATTGCTTGGACATGCTAATATCTCAACAACACAAATATATACCCAAGTAACCAAGACGAGGTTAAAGGACGTCTATAGCAAATACCATCCAAGAGCTTAATAGGATACTAGTTACATAAATATTTTTAAAGTGTCGAAAAGCTGCCAAAATTATTGGCAGCTTTTTCTTGTAATTTTATAATAGTTTAGTAAAATATAGAGGTCAGACTTCTGACGTTATAATATTAAAAGTGCATAATAATCCTATTTTATTAAGGGTAATCTATTTTTATTAATTAGAAATATTTTAATTGGAATAGAAAAAGGAGGAAGACTAGAATGGCAGTACATACATATAAACGAGTATTTTTAATCGTAATGGACTCTGTTGGAATTGGTGAATCACCTGATGCAGATAGGTTTGGCGATAAAGGTGCAGATACTCTGGGACATATTGCTGAAAGAATGAACGGTCTAAACATGCCAAACATGGGTAAGTTAGGTTTAAGCAATATCCGTGAAATTAAAGGGATTGAAAAAGCCTCAAAACCATTAGCTTACTATACAAAAATGATGGAAGCATCTAACGGTAAGGATACTATGACAGGGCACTGGGAAATAATGGGCTTGAATATTCAAACGCCTTTTCGTGTATTCCCTGATGGTTTCCCGGATGAGCTTCTTTCAGAACTCGAAGAACGTACAGGCAGAAAAATTATAGGAAATAAACCCGCTAGTGGAACGGAAATACTCGATGAACTAGGGGAAGAACATATGAAAACAGGAGCATTGATTGTCTACACTTCTGCAGACTCAGTACTTCAAATTGCTGCACATGAAGAAATCATTCCAATTGAAGAGCAATATAAGATATGTAAAATCGCTCGTGAGTTAACTCTTGATGAAAAATACATGGTCGGCCGTGTTATTGCTCGTCCATTCTTGGGTGAACCGGATAATTTTAAGCGAACAGCTAATCGTCATGACTATGCATTAAAACCGTTTGATAGAACCGTTATGAATGAGATGAAAGACGCTGGCTTAGATGTCATTGCAATTGGAAAGATCTCAGATATTTATGATGGAGAGGGAGTTACCCAGTCATTAAGGACGGTCTCCAATATGGATGGTATGGATAAGCTTGTACAGACCCTGGATATGGATTTTACGGGAATGAGTTTTTTAAATTTAGTTGATTTTGATGCTTTATATGGTCACCGCCGCGATCCAGAAGGCTATGGGAATGCACTTCAAGAATATGATGCTCGCTTGCCGGAAGTGTTTGCAAAGTTAACAGAAGACGATTTGTTAATTATTACAGCTGACCACGGAAATGATCCGGTTGCACCCGGAACGGATCACACACGTGAATATGTCCCACTAATTGTCTATTCAAAGAAAATGTCAGAGGGTAAAGAACTTCCTATTAGAGAAACATTTGCTGATATTGGAGCAACCGTTGCAGATAACTTTAAAGTGAAAATGCCTACCTACGGAAAAAGCTTTTTAAATGAACTAAAATAAAAGGGGTATGAATATGAATATCGAGAAAATTCAAAATGCAGCAGGCTTTTTAAAAGAGAAATATTCAAATACACCAAAAATCGGACTTATCTTAGGCTCTGGTCTTGGTGTTCTAGCTGATGAAATTGAAAACCCTGTTAAGATACCATACAATGAAATCCCTGATTTCCCAATTTCAACTGTTGAAGGTCATGCCGGACAGCTTGTTTTTGGAGTCTTAGAGGGAGTAGAAGTGGTTGCGATGCAAGGTCGTTTCCATTTTTATGAAGGGTATGGTATGGACAAAGTAACCTTCCCTGTACGTGTAATGAAAGAATTAGGTGTGGACATGTTAATCGTAACGAATGCTGCAGGCGGGGTTAATGAAAGTTTTGAAGCGGGAGATTTAATGATTATTAGCGACCATATTAATTTTACAGGAGCTAATCCTTTAATAGGTCCAAATGATTCGAAATTTGGTCCCCGTTTCCCTGATATGTCAGAAGCCTATACAAAAGAATTACGGAATGCAGCGAAAGAGATTGCATCCCGCTTAAATATTAATGTAAAAGAAGGCGTATATTTCGGATTTTCAGGACCAGTCTATGAAACTCCAGCAGAAATTAGAATGGTTAGAACTCTCGGAGGCGACGCTGTTGGTATGTCAACAGTACCTGAAGTGATCGTTGCCCGCCATGGCGGGATGAAGGTCCTTGGAATTTCTTGTATTACGAATATGGCTGCTGGAATTCTAGACCAACCTTTATCACATGAGGAAGTTATTGAAACAACCGAAAGAGTAAAAGCAAACTTTCTATTATATATTAAAGAAATTGTTAAAAGTATAGCGTAATAATCTTATAAAAGTGGTGATTAAAATGAGAATGGTTGACTTAATTGAGAAAAAAAGAGATGGGCAAGAACTGACTACTGAAGAAATAAAGTATATTATCAATGGATACACAGACGGTTCCATACCAGATTATCAGGTTAGTGCCCTGACTATGGCAATCTTTTTCCAAGGGATGACAGAAAAAGAAAGAGCAGATTTAACGATGGCCATGGTTGAATCAGGCGATCAAATTGATTTATCACAAATTGAAGGAATAAAAGTAGATAAGCATTCAACCGGCGGGGTTGGGGATACAACAACGCTGGTTCTTGGGCCGCTTGTTGCGGCACTGGGTGTTCCAGTTGCAAAAATGTCAGGGCGTGGTTTAGGTCATACCGGGGGAACCATTGATAAATTAGAGGCAGTAAATGGATTCCATGTTGAAATTGAAAACGAGGAATTTATTGAACTGGTTAACAAAAACAAGATTGCTGTCATCGGACAAAGCGGTAACTTAACTCCTGCTGATAAAAAGTTATATGCGTTAAGAGATGTAACAGCAACTGTTAATAGTATTCCGCTCATTGCAGGCTCGATCATGAGCAAAAAAATTGCAGCTGGTGCTGATGCCATTGTTCTAGATGTAAAAACGGGTGCAGGTGCATTCATGAAGACAATTGATGACTCAAGAGAACTGGCAAAAGCAATGGTAAGTATCGGAAACAATGTTGGAAGACGAACCATGGCAGTTATTTCTGATATGAGTCAGCCGCTTGGGTTTGCGATTGGAAATGCGCTTGAAGTGAAGGAAGCGATTGATACTTTAAAGGGTGAAGGTCCAGAGGACTTAACAGAGCTTTGTTTAACTCTTGGCAGTCACATGGTTTACTTAGCGGAAAAAGCAAATTCATTAGCCGAAGCACGCGCGATGCTCGAAAATGTCATTAAAGATGGCTCTGCCCTTGAAAAGTTTAAGGTCTTCCTAAGCTCACAAGGCGGAGACGCATCGATTGTAGATGATCCTTCTAAAATGCCGCAAGCTCAATTTACATACGAGTTAGAATCGAAAGAAGATGGATATGTATCTGAAATTGTTGCAGATGAAGTTGGAACGGCTGCAATGATATTAGGAGCAGGAAGAGCGACGAAAGAATCGGTCATTGATTTAGCTGTTGGGCTTGTTTTAAGAAAGAAAATCGGTGATCAAGTGAAAAAAGGCGAATCATTGGTAACGATTTATAGTAACTTTGAAGATGTAAACGAGGTAAAAGAAAAGCTTTATGAAAATATCATTGTATCTCCTGAAAAAGTGGAGGCACCAATCCTAATTCATGAAGAAATAACTGAATAGACGTAGAAGCGATGGTCCAGGAAAATATCCTGGACTTTTTTATTTTATTATCAGGAAAATACTGTATAAAGTTGTTGGATTTGGAAAAAATGGAATCTATATAAAGAATGGAGGGTTATGCGAATGAAACGATATATCTCTTTACTAGTAATAGCCTTGTTATTAACAAGTTTATGGATACCATCCGTATCTGCAGAAGAGAAACCAAGTACCGATATCACAGAAAATGTAAGATCCGCGATTTTAATTGAGCGTGATACAGGTCAGATTCTTTATGAGAAAAATAGTAATGAGGAGCTTCCACCTGCGAGTATGACAAAAATTATGACCATGCTGCTAATTATGGAAGCGATTGACCAAGGGAAACTCAAATGGGATGAAAGTGTTCGAACAAGTGAGTATGCGGCGTCAATGGGCGGCTCACAAATTTTCCTTGAACCTGGGGAAGAAATGACCGTAAAACAAATGCTCCAAGGCATTGCGATTGGTTCGGGAAATGATGCTTCTGTTGCTATGGCAGAAAAAATTGCCGGATCTGAAGAAGCCTTTGTTGACATGATGAATAACAAAGTAAAAGAACTTGGTTTAAAGAATACGATTTTTAAAAATACCACAGGTCTTCCAGGAAGTGGTCATTATAGTTCCGCACATGATATGGCGATTATCGCCAAGGAACTATTAAAATATGAGGATATAACAAAGTTTACTGGAATGTACGAAGCGTATCTTCGTGAAAATACCGATAAAAAGTTTTGGCTTGTTAATACCAATAAACTAGTTCGTTTTTACCCAGGAGTAGATGGTCTAAAAACCGGATTTACTGCTGAAGCAAAATACTGTCTGACAGCCACGGCACAAAAGGATGGTATGCGTGTCATTGCTGTGGTCTTTGGGGCGCCAACCTCTAAGGAAAGAAATGCTCAAGTGACAAAAATGTTAAATTATGCGTTCGCCCAGTATCAAACACACCCAATGTTCAAACGAAATGAAGTAATTGGTAACGCCCATGTTAATAAGGGGAAAGACAAAAAGGTTGAAGCAGTAACAAGCGAACCACTTTCTTTACTGACTAAAAAAGGCGAAAAGACTGAGGATGTAACACGAAAAGTGACACTTGATAAAAACCTTAACGCCCCTATAAAAAAAGGAGATAAGGTTGGAACCATCCAGCTTGTAAAAGAAGGAAAAGTACTCCTTGAAAGTGAATTGGTTGCCAAAAATGCTGTTAAAGAAGCAACCTGGTGGACTTTATATAAACGTTCATTCGGGATGTTCACAAAAGCAGGTAAGTAGCTAATGTCCAGCTCTAGCGCCTAGGGGCTCGGTGGAAAAAGAAAAATCGCTTTTTCCTCGGTCAAAAGCTTGTCTAGTTGCGGCTCCTTGGGACTCGAGGAATAAGCCACCCCATGAAGAAGGCAAAAAGCGCCTTCTTCGTGGTTCGTCTTATTCCTTCGTCCCAGGGCAGTCGCCTCCACATTTCTGACAATCCGTCAAGAAGGTTAAAGAGCAC
>JAPSKD010000470.1 GCA_031177865.1 Bacillus sp. (in: firmicutes)
ATATTTCTAAAACACTTTTGTTATTACAAGGCAGTCATAATCTTATAAAAAAAGTAGATTTATATATTGAAGGCGAAAAGACGATTTTATTTAATAGTGAATATAATGTATTAGATGATCAGTCAAAAAGGTTTTACCATGAAAGTTTAAAAAATGGTAAAAGGCTATATTGGGAAGAGTACCCAGTTGAAGCAGGCACAAAAAAGAAAACGCTTGCATTTGTACACGGTATTCCTGCAACAAGCAAGGATCCATTCGGTTCAATTATTGTAACGATAGACCAAAATAAAGCACTTCAACTTTTAAAAACATTAACCCCTTATGATAAGGGGGCAACATTTATTTTAGATGGGGAAAAAGAAATTATACTCTCTTCAAACAGTACAAATGACTCCTCTTTTATAAAGGTATTAAAAACGGAAATGGAAACCCAGAAACAAACTGAAGGATCATTCCAAATAAAACATAATAAAAAAATGTATTCTATCTCCTACGGTAAATTTAAGAGGATTGATTCGGATTGGACATATGTGTCTGCTGCTCCGATGTCTTCGATAACGGCACCATTAGTACTTGTTTCCAGATTAATATTAATTTTAAGTATATCCGCACTTATTCTTGCTTTTATTTTATCGTGGTTCACGTCAAATCGTATTTATTCTCCGATTAATAAACTATTAAAAAGCCTAGGACATGAAGAAGAGGGGTTATGGAGACGAAAAGGACGGGATGTTTTTACAATAATTGAACAGCAAATCCAAAATTTATCACAAAAAAGTAATCAGCTCCAATCTCGTCTTGTCGAGCAGATTACACAAATCAAAAGCAGTTTTATTCTCCAGTTAATACAGGGTTATTTATATCATAATACGGAAGATGATTTACGGGTAAGAATGGAGAATTATGGCTGGGAGTTAGAAGAAAAATCTTTTACAGCTCTGGAAATTCAACTAACTGGTGTAGGCGAATCAAAGGATAGTTTCTCAAATAAGGATGAAAGTCTCATTACATTTACTGCATCAAATATTATGGAGGAACTAGCAAACGAAATGTTTGACCAGTTTAATATTCTAAAATTCACGGATTTATCAGTGGGGGCACTAGTGATCCATCCAAACAGCCATTCATTCAGGAGGGAATTACATACCTTTGCTGATAGAGTAACAAAAACGGTAAATGAAATATTGAATATGCAGGTAACGGTTACAATCAGTGAACCCACCGGTAGTATTAAGAGGATTCCTTATATTTTTGAGGAAGTTCGAAGCGGAAAGCGGTTTAGAATATTTGAAAATAGTAATCAGGTAATTGATCTCAAAGAGCATGAAAGGTCGGAAAATATTAATCAAATCCACTATCCATTTGCAATTGAAAAGGAAATTATTCAAGCGATTAGAATGGGACATACCGGAGAGGTTGAGAATTTAATCAGACCATTTTTGCAGGAATTAACGGAGAAGGGCATTAATGAAATCAATATTCATCAGGGGATTGTGCAGCTTTATAGTACTATCCAGCATGAAATACTCCATTCTGGGATACATCCACATGAACTGTTTGAAGGGAAAAATATGTATGAAGAACTTTCTCAAATTCGTGATACGGAGAGAATCATTAAATGGTTTACTCATGAGGTGGTAGGTCCGTTTATTCAGAAGTTAGAGGGTAGAATGAATATTGAATTAAAACGGGTAATTGAAAAGGTTGTCACCAAAATACAGGAAAGTTATGCGGATGACATTTCCTTGGAAAGTTGTGCAGACGAGGTAGGTACAAACCCATATTCGTTAAGTAAGGCATTTAAACAAATGGTGGGAATTAACTTTATCGATTATTTAACACAATTAAGAATTGAAAAAGCGAAAGAGCTTCTTATAAAAACTGATATAAAGATTAACGACATAGCTGAAAGTGTAGGTTATAGACACAGTTACTTTAATCGAATATTCAAAAAACAAATAGGTATCCCACCAAGCCAATACCGTAAACTTAATCAGAATGATAATCATAATCATATACAAGTTGAAAATGATGGTTAGTTGTTAGAACCATCATTTTTTAAAAATAAGATATTTTTGCAATGCACACCTCCATTAGAGCACCAAAACAATGATGTAACGGATTACAAAAAAGTATGGTTGCTGGAAAACCTTGAACATCTTATATTATCTTAAATAGAAAATGATGGCTAAGGAGAAAAGGAAAATATGTATAGGCAATTTGAAAAAGGGGAGTTTCTTTATCGCAACATGCTTTCGAGTATAGGAGATATTGAAGGCTGGAAATTGGAAGGAAGCGCAAGGATTAATGTTGAAAATAATTTATTATATTTAGAAAACGATTTAGATCCTGATATTTATGGGGACAATGCCCACTGGGTATTTTGGTGTCCAATTGATTTTCCAGATAAGATATTGATTGAATGGGATTTTTATCCTGTAAGAGAACCAGGGCTTTGTATGATATTTTTTGCAGCAACCGGAAGAAATGGAGAGGATCTTTTTTCAACCAATTTGCCTATAAGAAACGGCAAATACCCTGAGTATCATTCGGGTGAAATGAATGCCTTTCATTTATCTTATTTTAGGCATAAGCATCCAGATGAACGGGCTTTTCGTACGTGTAATTTGCGCAAAAGCCGAGGATTTCACCTGGTTGCAGCTGGTGCAGATCCTCTACCGCCGGTTGAGGATGC
>JAPSKD010000109.1 GCA_031177865.1 Bacillus sp. (in: firmicutes)
AAGCTAGTAAGAACCCTGAAAGATGATCAGGTTGATAGGTCAGAGGTGGAAGCGCGGTAACGTGTGGAGCTGACTGATACTAATCGTTCGAGGACTTAACCAATTTTAAGGTGAACTCGTTTTTACACACTTCTTCTGAAATTATCTAGTTTTGAGGGAATGAAATTTTTTTAAAAAACCTCTTGAAAAATATCGAAAAAGATAATATAATAGATTTTGTCTTTGAGAAAACAGTCTGGTAATAATGGCGAGAAGGTCACACCCGTTCCCATACCGAACACGGAAGTTAAGCTTCTCAGCGCCGATGGTAGTTGGGACTTTGTCCCTGTGAGAGTAGGACGTTGCCAGGCTTATATATGGAGGATTAGCTCAGCTGGGAGAGCATCTGCCTTACAAGCAGAGGGTCGGCGGTTCGATCCCGTCATCCTCCACCATAATATTTTCATAAAATAAACTACAATATATGCCGGTTTAGCTCAATTGGTAGAGCAACTGACTTGTAATCAGTAGGTTGGGGGTTCAAGTCCTCTAGCCGGCACCATGCTCCTTACTTCGTTGGTTCATATCAACGGCAGCATAGAACAGCAGTTATCATATAAGTACCAATTATATGAGCCATTAGCTCAGTTGGTAGAGCATCTGACTTTTAATCAGAGGGTCGAAGGTTCGAGTCCTTCATGGCTCACCACTTAAATCAATATGCGGGTGTGGCGGAATTGGCAGACGCACCAGACTTAGGATCTGGCGCCGCAAGGCGTGGGGGTTCGACTCCCTTCACCCGCACCAATTAATCTAATACGCGGAAGTAGTTCAGTGGTAGAACACCACCTTGCCAAGGTGGGGGTCGCGGGTTCGAATCCCGTCTTCCGCTCCAAATTTGCCGGGGTGGCGGAACTGGCAGACGCACAGGACTTAAAATCCTGCGGTAGGTGACTACCGTACCGGTTCGATTCCGGTCCTCGGCACCAAAGTTTTTCGCGATAGCGAAAATAACTTACATTAAAATAATGCGCCCGTAGCTCAATTGGATAGAGTGTCTGACTACGGATCAGAAGGTTATGGGTTCGACTCCTTTCGGGCGCGCCATATTTTACGGGAAGTAGCTCAGCTTGGTAGAGCACTTGGTTTGGGACCAAGGGGTCGCAGGTTCGAATCCTGTCTTCCCGACCATTCTTCTAAAATTACAAGATGGGGCCTTAGCTCAGCTGGGAGAGCGCCTGCTTTGCACGCAGGAGGTCAGCGGTTCGATCCCGCTAGGCTCCACCAAATTAATTTCACGCAAATGAAATTAATAAAAGTTTTTTCACGCTAGTGAAAATAACTTACAATTTCATGATATTTGGCGGTGTAGCTCAGCTGGCTAGAGCGTACGGTTCATACCCGTAAGGTCGGGGGTTCGATCCCCTCCGCCGCTACCAAATAAATTAGTTATAGAACTTCAAATTGGACCTTTAGCTCAGCTGGTTAGAGCAGACGGCTCATAACCGTCCGGTCGTAGGTTCGAGTCCTACAAGGTCCACCAGTAATTTTATATGATATGGAGGAATACCCAAGTCCGGCTGAAGGGATCGGTCTTGAAAACCGACAGGCGGGTTAAACCGCGCGGGGGTTCGAATCCCTCTTCCTCCGCCATATTATTACTTCAGCAAATGAAACACTTATTATTGTCGCGGGGTGGAGCAGTCTGGTAGCTCGTCGGGCTCATAACCCGAAGGTCGCAGGTTCAAATCCTGTCCCCGCAATATGGTCTGGTAGTTCAGTTGGTTAGAATGCCTGCCTGTCACGCAGGAGGTCGCGGGTTCGAGTCCCGTCCAGACCGCCATTTTTATTTAAAACCGGATGGTTTTTATAAAAGGGCTTGTTAGTGTGGCTCAGTAGCTCAGTCGGTAGAGCAAAGGACTGAAAATCCTTGTGTCGGCGGTTCGATTCCGTCCTGAGCCACCATTTATTTTTAGATGGACATTATTATGATGGCGATTGTGGCGAAGTGGTTAACGCACCTGATTGTGGTTCAGGCATTCGTGGGTTCGATTCCCATCAGTCGCCCCATCTATAATTTGTTAATTGCGGGTGTAGTTTAGTGGTAAAACCTCAGCCTTCCAAGCTGATGTTGTGAGTTCGATTCTCATCACCCGCTCCAATTTATGGGCCTATAGCTCAGCTGGTTAGAGCGCACGCCTGATAAGCGTGAGGTCGATGGTTCGAGTCCATTTAGGCCCACCAGAATTTTTGCGACAGCAAAATAACTTTCCATTGTTCCGCAGTAGCTCAGTGGTAGAGCTATCGGCTGTTAACCGATCGGTCGTAGGTTCGAGTCCTACCTGCGGAGCCATTTTTTATGGGGAAGTACTCAAGAGGCTGAAGAGGCGCCCCTGCTAAGGGTGTAGGTCGGGTAACCGGCGCGAGGGTTCAAATCCCTCCTTCTCCGCCATAAAAATATTAGGCCCCTTGGTCAAGCGGTTAAGACACCGCCCTTTCACGGCGGTAACACGGGTTCGAATCCCGTAGGGGTCATACAAAAAGGCTGATGATATTTTATCATCAGTTTTTTTGTGCTTATTTTTGTCAGTAAGAATGAAAATACTACAATCGATTAGGTATAACTCCATCAGTTCTAAGTCTATAGTCACCGAAATGTTGAAGCAAAAGGAATATGGGTAACTATAGAACGCCTATAGTGACCGAATACCTTCTGCTAAATCCATATGAGTCAGTCCAGCCAGCTTGGAGTGACCGAACGCCTGTTAATTCTTCCATATGGAGTCACTCCAGCCACCTTGGAGTGACCGAACACCTGATAATTCTTCCATATGAGTCAGTCCAGCCACCTTGGAGTGACCAAATACCTTCTGAAACTTCCATTTGTGCACTCCAGCCTTTCTAAGATACCATGCTGCTTAAGCCATTATGAATTGTGCCAATGATACATAATTTTCCCAACTATCTCCTATGAAATAAAGTTCCCAATGCAATCCCCAAAAATTTGTTGTTATATAAGAAAAACAAACATTCCAATCCTATAAAACGTCCATAGCTTGTCCAAGACATGATAGCGCATTTTTTTGAGCTTAAAATTATTTCTGTATAATATTATGCTTCCCCATGCAACTAAGAAAAACGTTGACAACGCTTACATCCACTGAATATTTAATGCTTTTACTGTTAAATTTTCTTATAAATTAAATAATATTTTTTACCCGAAAATTTAAAAAAACTTTATATATTTTTGTCGGTTGCTGGGGGATTTTTTGTATATTCCTGTCGAAAGGTGTTGAAATTAACCAGAATATGACGGTCTGTATATTTTATTGTCAGAAAAGATAAAAAAGTTTTACAAGAGATATTTGTATTTTGCACTTATAATTAACCCTTGAAATACATTTTCACAAGGATGAGGTTAATGATGGCAGTGAATACGTTATATCCAACAGACTATCAGTTGCATTTATTTCATGAGGGGAACCTTTTTCAAAGTCACCAGCTGTTTGGGGCACACGTCTTTAAAGAATCAGATAAAGTATATACGCGATTTTGTGTGTGGGCTCCTAATGCTAAACAAGTAAGGCTGGTTGGAAGTTTCAATAACTGGAATGGAGAAGGTTATGATTTACATAGGGTAAACAATGAAGGTGTATGGATTATTGTCATTAATCAAGACCTGAATGGCTGCCTCTATAAATATGAAATAATTACAGCACAAAATGAAAGACTTTTAAAAGCAGATCCATATGCATTTTATTCTGAACTGCGGCCCAATACCGCATCCATCGTTTATTCTTTGAGAAATTACGATTGGCAGGATAATCATTGGATGCACCGAAAGCAAAAAAGAAACTTCTTATCTGAACCACAAATCATCTATGAGGTGCATTTTGGTTCATGGAAAAAACATGAAAATGGTGATTTTTTAACATATAAGGAAATGGCTGAAGAACTCATACCTTATGTGCTTGAACATGGATTTACACATATTGAATTATTACCGCTTATCGAGCACCCCTTTGACGGATCTTGGGGATATCAGGGTACTGGATACTTTTCAGCAACCTCCCGCTACGGCACACCAAAGGACTTTATGTACTTTGTGGATCAATGTCATCAGAATGGAATTGGCGTAATACTTGATTGGGTGCCTGGACACTTTTGTAAGGATTCACATGGTTTATACCGTTTTGACGGTTCTCATATTTATTCTTACGAAACAGAAAGTGACAGGGAAAATCATGTTTGGGGTACAGCAAACTTTGACCTTGGAAAAGGCGAGGTGCAAAGTTTCCTTATCTCAAATGCATTTTTTTGGATAGATTACTTCCATATTGATGGGTTTAGAATGGACGCTGTTGCAAACATCATATATTGGCCGAATTCAGCTGAAAACCTTGAAAACCCATTTGGGATTGACTTTCTAAAAAAATTAAATGTAGAAGTTCATGAATATGATTCTACCTTTGTCATGATTGGGGAAGATTCAACGGATTTTCCTAATGTAACTGCACCAGTCCATTATGGTGGATTAGGCTTTGATTACAAGTGGAATATGGGCTGGATGAATGACATATTAAAATATATGGAAACACCGCCATTTGCACGTGCAAGTGTTCATACTAAAGTAACTTTTTCGCTTCTTTATGCTTTTTCTGAAAACTTTATGCTCCCATTTTCACATGATGAAGTCGTCCATGGTAAAAAGTCGTTGTTAGATAAAATGCCGGGAGATTATTGGGAGAAATTCGCACAACTGCGCATGCTTTTAGGATATATGTTCGCCCATCCTGGAAAGAATCTTTTGTTTATGGGATTTGAACTAGGTCAGTTTTCAGAATGGAAAGACAAAGAACAGCTAGATTGGAACTTACTAGATTATGAGATGCACCAAAATGTAAATCTATATGTTAAACAATTAACAAAACTCTATAAACGCTCTAAAGCATTGTATGAGCTTGACCACATGCATGAAGGTTTTGAATGGATTGACTGTAATAACTATAGCCAATCAGTCTTTTCTTTTATTCGGAAAGGTAAAACCGAAAATGATTATTTAGTTATCATTTGTAATTTTACAGGTGTGCACTATCCAGATTATAAGATTGGCGTACCAGCTCAAGGGGAGTTTCGTGAAATTTTTAATAGTGACGATACTGACTTTGGCGGCGCTGGATTTATTAATAAGAAAACATTTATGGCTTCAGAAGAGCCATTTCATGGAAGACCATATTCCGTTAATGTGACGATACCGCCTTTTGGCTTTCAGATCATTCGACCGGTGAAAAAACGAAAGGAGAGAAAAGGTAATGGGAAAGAAAAAGTGCGTGGCAATGCTATTGGCAGGAGGGAAAGGAAGCAGACTTAACTCACTTACAAAGGATTTAGCGAAGCCTGCTGTTCCATTTGGAGGAAAGTACAGAATCATTGATTTTCCATTAAGCAATTGTGCTAATTCAGGTATTGATACAGTGGGAGTCTTAACTCAATATCAACCATTGCTTTTAAATTCGTATATAGGTATTGGCAGTGCATGGGACCTAGACCGAAAAGATGGAGGGGTAACCGTTTTACCCCCATATGCTGAAACTTCTGAGGTAAAGTGGTATACCGGAACCGCAAGTGCTATTTATCAAAACCTTAATTATTTAAAGCAATACCAGCCTGAATATGTACTCATTCTCTCAGGTGACCATATTTATAAAATGAATTATGAGACTATGCTTGAGTATCATATTGAAAAAAGGGCAGATGTAACGATTTCATTAATTGAAGTTCCTTGGGCGGAAGCAAGCCGTTTTGGGATTATGAACACAAACGAGGAATTAAGAATAACAGAGTTTGAAGAAAAGCCAGTAGAGCCGAAAAATAATTTAGCTTCGATGGGAATTTATATTTTTAGCTGGAATATACTGAAAGAATATCTAGAGATGGACGCTAGAAATACTAAATCCTCCCACGATTTTGGTAAAGACATCATCCCAACTCTGATAGAAGAAAATAAGAAGTTATATGCCTATCCTTTTAAGGGCTATTGGAAGGATGTAGGGACAGTTAAGAGTCTTTGGGAAGCAAATATGGATCTATTAAATGACGAATGTGATTTAGATCTATTTGATCACGATTGGAGAATTTACTCTGTCAATCCTAATCAACCTCCTCAGTATATCTCTCCTGAAGCAATTGTTAAGGAGTCGTTAATTAATGAAGGCTGTACCATTGAAGGGGAAATTGATAATTCTGTTTTATTTCAAGGAGTTAGTGTTGGTAAAGGATCCATTATTAAGGAATCTGTGATCATGCCAGATACGGTAATTGGTGAAAACGTTAAGATCGAAAAAGCGATTGTTCCAAGTGATGTTATTATCCCAGATGGGACCGTAATTCGTTCATTTGATGATGAAATTATCCTTGTTACTGAAGAAATGTTAAGTGGGTTATATCCTGCTTTTTAATATACGGGAGGGACTAGTATTGAAGAGAAAGCTATTAGGTGTAATTGACGCAACAACGTACCATGATGATCTAGAGGATCTTTTGACACATCGATCACTTGCAGCCCTACCATTTGCAGGACGTTATCGTATTATTGATTTTGTACTTTCAAATATGGTGAATTCAGGAATAAGAAGTGTCGCAATCTTTCCTAAAATGACCTACCGTTCGTTAATGGATCACCTGGGATCAGGTAAGAATTGGGATTTAAATCGCAAGCGTGATGGACTTTTCTTTTTTCCTACTCCCATTGTTGATTCAGATATTAATAAAATAGGTTCATTTGAAAACTTTGCTGCCAATTTAGATTTCTTTTACCGCAGTTCTCAAGAGTATTCTATCATTACGAATTGTTATACCGTTTTCAATATGGATTTTAAACCATTGCTAGATTGGCATATGCATTCAGGATGCGATATTACTGAAATACACCATGAAGATGGTACACCGATGGAAATGTATTTAGTGAAAACATCCTTACTTATTAAGTTAATTGAAACAAGAAATGAAACAGGCTATACATGTATGAGAGATGTGGTCCTAGACCCAGAACATCATTATTCCATCTGCAGCTATGTATATTCCGGTTATGCAGTCATGATAGATTCCATTCAAAACTACTTTTCTACTAGTTTAAATTTATTAAATTCCGATGTCTGGAAGCAATTATTTATTAAAGAACAGCCAATCCTGACAAAGGTGAAAGATGAGCCGCCGACACGATATTTAAAAGGTTCAGTTGTACAAAATGCAATGATAGCCAATGGCTCCTTAATTAATGGTACGGTTGAAAATAGTATCATATCAAGGGGCGTTAAAATTGGAAAAGGGGCAGTTATTAAGAATTGCATTATTATGCAAAAATGCGTAATTGAAGATAATTGTTACCTTGATTCTGTTATTTTAGATAAAGATGTAAAGGTCGAGGCTGGTACAATCTTAACTGGTACAGCCAGAGACCCCTTTGTCGTGCGAAAAGGTACGAAACAAGGAGCGTTGATGAAATCGTGAAAGTATTATTTGCAGTTTCAGAATGTGGTCCATTTGCAAAATCTGGGGGGCTTGCGGATGTTGCAGGCTCTCTGCCTAAAGAATTAAAAAGCCTTGGTACGGACGTAAGGGTGATTATGCCTAAATATGGAAGTATTGCCGATGACTTTAAGGCAGATATGGTAAAAATCAAAGAATTCACAGTACCAGTAGGCTGGAGAAATCAATATTGCGGGATAGAGGAGCTTTCCTATGAGGGAGTAACCTACTACTTTGTTGATAATGAGTATTATTTTAAACGTGAAGGATTTTATGGATATTATGATGATGGCGAGAGATTCGCTTATTTTAATCGGGCTGTGTTGGAAGCATTGGCACATCTTGATTTTTATCCAGATGTACTGCATTGCCATGACTGGCATACAGCTATGATTCCATTTTTATTAAGAATGGAGTATTACAAGCGAAAAGGCTACGGACTCATTCGTACTGTTTTCACGATTCATAATCTGCAATTTCAGGGCATTTTCCCAAGAGAGGCACTTAGTGACTTGCTTGGATTAGATTGGGGAGCATTCCACCCAGAACATTTAGAGTTTTTTGGCTGTATCAATTTCATGAAGGGTGCTCTTGTAGCGGCCGACGAAATTACAACAGTAAGCCCAACTTATAAACAAGAAATCCAAACACCCGCATATGGGGAAAAATTGGATGGTCTTTTAAAAACAAGAGAAGAAGATCTCGTTGGAATCTTAAATGGTATCGATGATAAATTCTATAATCCTGCCGACGATTCACTTATCTATAAAACGTACACAGTTAATAGCCTTGAAAACAAGTCCATTAATAAAAGTGAAGTCCAAAAATTTTTTGGGTTACCACAAAAACCAAATACACCGTTAATGGTGATGATTACTCGGCTGACAAAACAAAAGGGATTAGATCTTGTTAAGTGTGTTTTAAAAGATATTCTCCATGATGATATCCAAATGGTGGTTCTAGGGACAGGAGATTATGCTTATGAGGAGTATCTGCGGCATTCAGCAAACTCCTATCCAGATAAATTAAAGGTTCATATCGGTTTTAGTGAGGGACTGGCTCACAAGCTATATGCTGCGGCAGACCTGTTTCTAATGCCATCCCTATTTGAGCCATGCGGTCTTGGTCAATTAATCGCTATGAGATACGGTGCTGTGCCAATCGTCCGTGAAACAGGCGGGCTAAATGATACTGTACAATCTTGGAATGAGATAACCAATGAGGGAAATGGGTTTTCTTTTAAGAATTTTAATGCCCATGACATGCTATATACGATTAGAAGGGCATTACGCTTTTATCATGACCCTGCTTGGGAAACCATCGTTCAAAAAGCCATGGAAAAGGATAATAGCTGGGCCCAGTCTGCATTTAAGTACAATCAGCTTTATGCAGAGCTGATCTCGAGGAGTGAAACCCATGTTTTCTAATACAACAGAGTTTAAGAACACTTTCTTAAAGAGGTTGAATATGGTATGCGGTAAGAGCTTCTCAGAGAGCTCAGAGCGTGACCATTATCAAACCCTGGGCATTATGATTCGGGAATTTGTTAGTAACGATTGGATCAAAACGAATGAACGATACCTTGCTTCAAAAGGAAAACAAGTTTATTATCTTTCGATTGAATATTTATTAGGAAAGCTCCTGCGGCAAAATCTAATTAATTTGGGAATCGAAGAAACCGTACAAGTTGGTCTTAGAGAACTTGGTATCGATTTAAGTAATCTAGAGGAATTAGAAAGTGATGCAGGATTGGGAAATGGCGGCTTAGGTAGATTAGCCGCTTGTTTTCTTGACTCCCTTGCTTCTCTAAATCTACCAGGACACGGTCATGGAATTCGTTATAAACATGGTCTATTTGAACAAAAAATTGTAGATGGATATCAAGTAGAACTCCCAGAGCAATGGCTAAGAAGCGGGAATGTTTGGGAAGTCCGCAAGGCGGACTTAGCGGTTAAAATACCATTTTGGGGTAAGGTGGAAGGAAGAACAGAGAATGGTCGTCTTGTGTTTCAACATTTGAATGCTGAAACCGTTACTGCAGTTCCACATGATATGCCGGTTATTGGGTATAATTCAGAAACAGTTAATACGTTAAGATTATGGAATGCAGAGCCATCTCAATTCCCTATACATGATGATATTTTAAAGTACAAACGAGAAACGGAATTAGTATCAGAATTCCTATATCCGGATGATACCCACGATGAAGGGAAAATACTCCGGCTAAAGCAGCAATATTTTTTAGTATCCGCAAGTATTCAATCCATTATCAAAACGTATCGAAAACAACATGGAAATTTGAAGGAACTTCACCAACACGTTTGCATTCACATTAATGATACCCACCCTGTTTTGGCTATTCCTGAACTAATGAGAATCTTAATTGATGAGGAAGGATTTGATTGGGACCTTGCCTGGAATATAACAAGGCATACGATTTCCTATACAAATCATACGACCTTATCGGAAGCATTGGAAAAATGGCCAATTCGGATTTTTCAGCCGTTATTACCTCGGATTTATATGATTGTAGAAGAAATAAATGAACGGTTTTGCGGGGATTTATGGGATAAATACACAGGAGATTGGGATAGGATTGCCAAGCTCGCAATCATCGCAGATGGCTATGTGAAAATGGCTCATTTAGCGATTGTGGGGAGTTTTAGTGTAAATGGGGTTGCCAAGCTGCATACAGAAATTCTAAAGACTCGTGAAATGAATCAATTTTATCAATTGTTTCCGGAGAAATTCAATAATAAAACGAATGGAATTGCCCATCGCCGCTGGCTGCTGAAAGGAAATCCGGATTTATCAAACTTAATTACTGATTCCATTGGTTCTTCATGGACTCAATCACCTGCCGATTTAATTCAATTACTTAAATATCAACACGATTCCTCTTTATTGGAGCAGCTATTGAAAATAAAAAGGGATAATAAGGAACGGCTTGCTGAAGTGATTCAGAGCAAGAATGGCATTGTGGTGGATTCCTCTGCAATCTTTGATGTCCAGGTTAAGCGCCTGCATGCCTATAAAAGACAGCTTCTAAAGGTATTACATATTATGTATCTTTATAATCGGATAAAAGAGGATTCTAGTTTTTCAATGGTACCGAGAGTATTCATTTTTGGTGCCAAGGCGTCCCCGGGGTATTATTATGCAAAGAAAATTATTAAACTCATTAATACGGTAGCAGAAAAGGTTAACAATGACCCATTTATTGGAGATAAAATGAAGGTGGTCTTTCTTGAAAATTATCGCGTTTCGCTCGCGGAAAAGGTCTTTCCAGCTGCTGATTTAAGTGAACAAATTTCAACAGCGAGTAAAGAAGCATCGGGTACAGGTAATATGAAGTTTATGATAAATGGGGCACTAACAGTAGGAACGATGGATGGGGCCAATATTGAAATTCATGAATTGGTCGGAGAAGAGAACATCTTTACGTTCGGACTTTCTGCGGATGAGGTTCTCCACTATTACCAGCATGGAGGCTATCAATCAATTGAATATTATCACCATGACAGCCGTATCCGCCAGGCTGTTGATCAGCTGGTAAATGGCTTTTTCCCTGGTGTTTATAATGAATTTGAACCGATTTTTGATTCTTTGCTGGAGGAAAATGACCAGTACTTTGTACTAAAGGATTTTGCTTCTTATGCAGACACTCAAAAAACAATTGGTGAGACCTTTAGGGACCAGCAAATCTGGCAAAAGAAGTGTCTGATTAACATCGCCCACGCTGGTTATTTTTCAAGTGATCGGACAATCAAAGAGTATGCAGACGACATTTGGGGAATTAAACCTCTATAATAAAAAGGCATCTGCTGTAAAATAGCAGATGCCTTTATTAATTACGAAACGAAGTGTCCAAGGAAAATTCCGATAGCAAGTAAAAACCCAAAGATCGTATTGGTTTGTGCTGTTGCTTTCATGGCAGGAGCCATTTGAATTGGTGAAACACCTGCTTTAAAACCTTTAATTGCCTTCATGGCTTTAGGAATACTTAGAAGCACGATTAGTGTCCAAATTGGAGCAACATCTGTGATAATTAAACCCATTATCCAAAGAAATGAAAAAATAAACATATAACCCATTAATGTAACTGCCTTATTTTTCCCTAATAGAATGGCTAGTGTTTTTCGTCCATTTTCTTTGTCGCCCTCTAAATCCCTAATGTTATTAGAAAAATTAATCGCACCAACAAGAACTAAAATAGGAACTGAAATGAGGATGCTGTAAGTTGTTACGGTTCCAGTTTGGATAAAGAATGAAATTAAGATGATTAACATACCCATAAAGAACCCTGCAAAAATCTCTCCGAATGGTGTATACGCAATTGGATAAGGTCCTCCTGTATACAAATAGCCAACTGCCATACAAACAAGCCCAAGAACGGCCAGCCACCAGCTTGTACTCATACAAATATATACCCCAATTAATAGAGCAATTCCATAGAGGCTTAGTGCGAGCTGCATGACCGTTTTCGGCTTAATTCCATCACGGACAATGGAACCGCCAATTCCGATTGAGTGCTCATTGTCTAGTCCACGTTTATAATCATAATACTCATTGAACATATTAGTAGCTGCTTGGATTAATAAACTGGCGATTAACATGGCAAAGAAAAGACCGAAATGTATTTCTCCATGTGCAAGTGAAAGTGCTGTACCTAGCAAAACTGGAACGAATGAAGCAGTTAAGGTATGGGGACGGGTCATTTGCCACCAAACCTGAAAACCACGATTCGATTCAACAGCAGGCTTTGACGTGTGCTGTAAATTTGGCTGCATTATCTTCTCTCCCTTTTATGAAAAGTTTTTTCTAATATTTATAGTGAAATCGTTAGTTTGTACTATTGTCTAAAGACTGTCCAAACCTTAGTTTATGGAATTTGGCAACTACAGTCAATTATTTTTTATTAGTGAAATTAGTAGATAATTCCTGCTTGATTAGTATGAGTTTTTGGAGGGAAAATGAAATTAACGATTGTAAATCAAATACAACCCTGCTCGGAATGAATTAAGATATAATAAGATAGTCATGAGTATACTTAGTGACAAGTATTACTGACTTCTTTACAATAAAGTAGTATGTTTAAATTAGGCATAAAAATGAATGGATAACAGTCACTTGACTGTTTTGGAGGGATTTTTTTGGTTACCATTCAGGAAACGGAATTAAAGGATAGAGGTGTCTCGGCAGTCTGCACTGCTCAAAAACTAGGTCGTCCCATTTTAATAAGCGAAGTTCATAAAATGGACAGAATTGATCCCTTATCCTTTTTCAATCGTGGAAGAGAGCGCTATCTTGGGGAACGTTTTTATTGGAAAGACCCATCAGAAGAGGTCGTGCTTATTGGCATTGGCATAACAAAACAAATTCAGTCGGATCAGGCTACTGACCGCTTTTTTCATGTTGAAGAGGAGTGGAGGAAATTTTTAAAGGATGGTTTAATCTTTAACCCATTCAATGAAAATGGTTTAGGACCTGTTATGTTTGGTGGGTTCTCCTTTGATCCACTTAAGGCAAAAACAACGCTGTGGTCTAAATACGCTGATTCTCTATTCCATGTTCCAAAATATATGTTAACGATTGTTAAGGGACAAACGTATTTAACGACGAATATTGTTTGTACCCCAAATGATGATTATACACTTTTTGAAAAAGTAATAACGGAGCGAAACCAGTTGTTCACGTCTCTAACACAAGACACTGACATAAACCCGGCTAAACTCCTTGAAATGAAAGAAATATCACCTCTGCAATGGAAACAGACAGTGGATAATGTGGTAGAGGATTTGAAAACCGGTTCATTGAAAAAGGTAGTGCTGGCACGCGAATTAAGATTATTGTTTGATCATCACGTGAAAGCAGATGTAATTCTCGAAAATTTATACAATCAACAGCGGGATAGCTTTATCTTTGTTTTTGAATCCAACGGAGATTGTTTTATTGGTGCTACTCCTGAAAGACTTGTGAAGAAACAAGGGAAAAATGTATTTTCAACCTGCCTGGCAGGTTCGATTAGACGCGGAAAAAACGAAAAAGAAGACAATATTTTAGGGCAAACTTTACTAAATGATCAGAAAAACCTTAATGAGCACGGATTTGTAGTTGAAATGATTAAAGAAGCATTAGAAGAATCATGTGAGGAAATTATCCTTCCAGATAAGCCTCAATTAATGAAAATCCGGGATATTCAACATCTTTATACACCAGTAATTGGTAAATGTCAAAAGGATGCTTCTCTGCTTTTATTAGTAGAAAGACTTCACCCGACTCCTGCCCTAGGGGGTCTTCCTAAACAAGAAGCTGTTGAAAAAATTAGACAGGTTGAGATACTAGACCGTGGTTTTTATGCTGCTCCGCTTGGCTGGGTCGATTATAGAGGAAATGGCGAGTTCTCGGTTTCTATTCGTTCTGGTCTCATTCAAGGTAAAGAGGCTTCATTATTTGCAGGTTGCGGTGTCGTAGCGAATTCCGACTCAGAAAGTGAATACCTGGAAACGAGCTTAAAATTTAGGCCGATGCTTCGCGCACTTGGAGGAAATTAATATGAACCATCAGGAATCATTAACAGCTTATTTAGCAGCATTTGTAGCAGAGTTAGTACAGACCGGAATAAAGGATGTAGTCGTAAGTCCGGGATCAAGGTCGACCCCGATGGCAATGGTCATGGCCGAACATCCGGAGATAAATATCCATATTCATATAGATGAACGATCTGCTGCTTTCTTTGCATTGGGAATAGCTAAAGTTACCAATAAGCCAGTGGCGATCTTATGTACTTCCGGAACGGCAGCTGCGAACTATTTTCCGGCAATCATTGAAGCACGCTATTCACGTGTACCGTTGCTTGTTCTAACTGCAGACCGGCCACATGAACTAAGAGAAGTAGGTGCGCCACAGGCGATTGACCAAATTCATTTGTATGGTCAGCATGTAAAATGGTTTGCAGACATGGCATTGCCAGAAAGTAGTACTGAAATCATACGCTATGCCCGTACTGTAGGAGCACGGGCGGCAGCCATTGCAAGCCAAGCTCCAGCGGGTCCAGTCCATTTAAATTTTCCGTTCAGGGAACCGCTAATCCCAAAATTGGATGAAGATATCTTTCAGGTAGAAGAGCGGCCAACGGGTTATGTCAAGGTCCGAAACGGAGAATTAACGATTCGTGAGGATGAAATTAAGGAAATTTCATTGAAACTTAAGGGATATAAAAACGGAATCATTGTTTGCGGTAATATTGCTGACGACCGTTTTGCTCAGGCTGTCACAGACTTATCAGAAATCTTAAAGTTTCCAATTTTAGCAGATCCTTTATCACAACTTAGAAGTGGACAACATCATTTGGAAAATATAGTCGAAACATATGATACATTTTTAAGAAATGAAGACGCTAAGGCTTATTTGAAAC
>JAPSKD010000007.1:0-15040 GCA_031177865.1 Bacillus sp. (in: firmicutes)
ATAATAATCTGCAAAGTCTCGAACATTTAAATCATTTTCGGAATTATACGCTTCAGGAGAAAACACCATAATGGCTTTTGCATCAGTATCTTCAATTAATTCAAAGTATTTTTCTTTATTTACGCTTACTTTTTTAACTCCTTCTAAAGATGTTAAAGGCACAACAATCACTGGAAGTCCAGTTGAAACCTCTTGGATAGGAAATCTATTATCTATGTATTCTTTATCTATACTTAAAACATCAGAAACTTTATTTGCATCTAAAATCTGACCAAAAGTTGGTTTGTTTTGTTTCATCCATAGTATTTCTTCTTGATTATCAAACGAGACGGGAATCTGTCCGCCTTTAAAATTTAATATAAGTTTATCGGAGGGGTCGGTTAATACTTCGCTTTGAATGATATATGCGGTTCCTAAAGTTGGATGCCCAGCAAAAGGGACTTCTTCGTTAGGCGTAAAGATACGAACGTCGTAGCCGCCAGCTTTTTCTTTGTCAGATAAAATAAAAGTAGTCTCTGAAAAATTAATTTCCTTAGCTATTTGTTGCATCTCATCATCGGGAATGTTTCCAGCATTTTTAAAAACAGCAAGTTGATTCCCTGTATATTTTCCTTGTGAAAAAACATCAACAATGGAATAATTTATTTTCCCCATAATTTCTCTCCTTTTTTGCATTTGTAATATTTTATATAAGGTACTATATATTGCATTTAAATTTAAGGGAAGAACATTACGATAACCGCACTAGCCTGCCCCGTTTGTTAAACAAGAAAAAACCCAACTGTATTGGCGCCGGTTTCTTCACCATTGCATCGTTAGCTAAATAAGTAAATTTATGTTTTTCTTATTTTTTCTAAGACTGTCAAGAGTATATAAATAACTAAAATTGAAATAAGCACTATTAAAAAGCAATTAGTTATTAAATCAAAATCCAACTCATTTATTGTATTAATAACTTCACCATTTCCCCCTATTCGTTGCATTTTCCAGCCATTATAATCAAGAGTAAAGAACGAAATTATTAAACCTAAAATTAAGCCACTAATAAGCGAAACCCAACCTTTTTTCATAATAAAACTTTGCCCCCCTTTATAATTTATTTTACCATAATAATCCAATGCCTTATTGAATAAACCTGCCCCGTTTGTGAAATAAGAAAAAGCCACCTGGCTTGGCAGCTGATCTTGAATATATGCACCCGTTAGTTCAATAAGGCGTGAGTTAGAATTTAGATATTACATCGTTAAGGTTATTCCATTAATATATAAGAAGATTCAATTTTACCCCTGCAATTGATTTAGAACTCTATTTCAGATTTCCACTTAAGAACTGAGCTTCCCCTTGCCCAAAACTCCAATCTTCATCTTGGTTAATTGAAAAGTTAATCATCAAGTCTAAAGGATTTAAGCCAATCCTTTCTTTTAATCTTCCCGCTAATTCTCTATAAAAATATTCTTTCTGCCCAACCGTTCGCGGGCGTGAGATTATACTGAACACAACTACATTTATGGGACCTTGAAAATCCCAATCCTGTATCCAGAATGATCATTTCATTTTCATCGTGCTGTGTCACAATTTGATACCGATCATTTTCTGGGACACCTAATGTCTCCAGCATAACTTCATAAGAGACGTCCATAATCTCTTTAATTTCTTCCTTTGAACGTCTACGCAACATGTCAATCTTCATTAATGGCATATCATTCTCTCCTTCATTTGTTCAGGGCAAATTTGAGTTGATTCTTTTCCCATCTTCCATTACTGTTTGAATCAATTCCTTGACGGTCTGTTTTTTAGCTAATCTTGGGCTTTGACCGGACCAAAGCGACATGAATTCTGGAGTTGTTTGAATAGCAGAACCCTTACGTATATCTTGGGTCATGACGTTTTGGATAGGAAAATCCGGCAAGAACCGTTCATGCCTTCTCATCTCCGCGATGAATCGGTTTTCAATTCCCCTTGCCCATTTCCCGGAAAAGGCTCGGGTCAATACTGTCTGGTCTTCATGAGCGTTGAGAATCGCTGCTTTATGCGTTTCATGCGCTCCACTCTCCAGGCATGACAGGAAAGCCGTCCCCATTTGTACCCCTTTTGCCCCTAAGCAAATGGAAGCAATTAGCCCTCTTCCATCCATTATGCCTCCAGCTGCAATAACCGGAATGCTTACCTCATCGACGGCCTGTGGAATCAAGGATATCAGACCAATAAGCTTTTCCTGATTCTCGTCGATAAAGCTTCCTCGGTGTCCCCCGGGGGGTAAGTCGATTACTCCTTGCTAACCTTTCTAATGTTCTATGGAAAGCTTTTATGATAGCAGGGTAGGTATTTGTAGACGCCGTAAGAAATAAAGGTTACCTAACTCCTGCAAAAGAGACTCGGATTAAGCAGTGTAAAACTAGTTTGTGAGAATGACATTTTGCGTGACAAATAGCGTCGAAGCTGGTTTTCATTGGCGCACATCGCATCTCCAACTACTTTCATCACCATCAAGGCTTCTTCGTTCAACCTTCCTTGATGAATTAACTCAATGCCTTGTTCGGCACGGGTTAACGAATAGCAATCATCGGGAAGCACGACATGAGATTTGAAATTCGGATGGTCCCAAAAGGATATCGTTTTATCCTCCCTGAGGAATAGCTGTATAGCGGATGTGAGCACGTCTTGCGATTCTACCATTATTCAAACAAGAAGGAGCCTAAGTCTTTTCTTTTTCGCTTCCCTCTTGGGTAATCAATAATCATGAGTTTCCCCTGGCGTTTCTCAGGTGTAATGGAACGTACACGACAAGTCACCACATCTCCAACAGAAGGCTCCTCCAATTGTCTGATTTTCCCTGCCTTTAACACGACTCCATTTTCTACTTCGACAAATAATCCATGAATTGGATGAACAGCTGCAACTTTACCAGCAATCAATTGATCTTTCCGCAGTGTAGTAAGGAAATCAAAAGGATCCGGCAAAGCTTTCCTTCTTGAAATTCGTAATATCCGATTCTCTTTATCAAATAGCTCAATCTTAACTTGGATGGTTTCCCCTACCTGGGCATCTACAATCTCCCTTTCGTACCAAGACCATTCCCTGCGAAACATATAGGCATCTTGTCCATTGATTCGAGCATAGATAATGCCCTTTTGCTGATTATAGCCTGAAACAACAGCATCATAGACTTCTTCTTGAAGAGTGCCCTCCTCTTCTGCTGCTACAATTTCGTCCCAAAACATATCTCTAAGTCTTGCGGCCGCTTTCTTCTCGGAAAGTAAAGCAATTTGGTGCTCCAGGTTTAAGTCCGTAATTACAAAAGCTTGTGTTGTACCGATAAATCGGGCAAAGCTACGATAGTCTCTTTCTCTAAATTCTGATGCAGCACAGTATCCAGTAATTCCACCTGGTAATTGAACAATTAATGTATCCTCTTCCACTTCTTCTTTAGTTCCGTCTTCCCTAACAACAGGTAGTTTCATATGTATGGAGCTACGGATAACCCCATCAACTATTTCCTGAAAGCGAAATTTCACAGCTAACGCTTCTAAAGCTTCTTGATCAGTCCATGATTTAACAACCATGTCTTATCACCCTTTCTTGTTATGTTCTTTTCTCTTTCTTACTCAATAAGTGGTAAGAAAAATCTTAATCATTTCTCGATGGAAAACAAAAAACACCCCTCACAGGCAACTCAAATAAAAGTTGTCATGCGAGGGGTGTTCCCTTTATGTGTGATATTAAATTTGTATAAATTTATCTTCCATGGATAAAAATGACTGGATTACTCCCATTGTACACAATCTATATTGGAGATGGCAACTATGAAATTTTGTATTATGAGAGTCTTCTATGTTTTCATTAGGAGGTTCACTAAATTATGTTTTATCTCTTATCCTGTTTTAATATTGTTCTATTAACGAAAGGATTGCTATTAAATATCCGTTTATTTTCTCAAATTCTTTTTGTTCACTTTTAATTTCTCCGATGTTTTTTATTCCATGAAAGAATTTATTTCGTATTCTTTTTGATATGTGAAATAAAAAAATAATTTTGTCTCTAATATTTTTTTTGTCAAATGACGTTACAAAATCTATGAACTTAGTTTTTGCCTTTTGGGTTAGATTATCTGGTTGGTTGTAAAGATAATTTATAAATTGAGCATTATCCTTGGTATATTTTTGATAAAAGTGATTAAATGCATCGTTTATATAGCGAATTAACTCTCTTTCAATATAATTTTCAGTGCTTGGTTCTTTAATGGATATTCCATTCTGTTCTTGATTTATCTCTAAGGCTTGGACCCATGAATCGAAAGCTGAAATACTAAAATCATTACCTATAGTATTCTTGACTTGGTTTTCAAATAAGCTCCATACAAACACAAAGTTTTTAGATTCCTGTAATCCCTTTTCATCAGAACTATATGTATTGTAAACCCATTGAGTTACGCTCATCTATTCTCCTCCTCAATTGAACATTCCCTAATTCCCCTGTTTTACAACATTATACCATTTAGAGAAGCAACCTTATTAAACAATCCTCCCACACTAGTTCTAAGAAATGCCCAAAGTTAAGAGTTTTGTAAGAAAGATTTTGTATTGTTAAGATAGCCTATTTATACATAATAGCAATATATAAAATAAAGTGAGTCTCCACATGCGAGACCTTTCTTCTAATCAACATAAATACTGAGATGGTGTTCAAAATGATTGAATTAAAACAATATGAAATTAAGGAAATCAAATTAGCATACAAAATGGCAAGCCTAAATCCAAAGTATAAAGATAACGACAATCTGATAATACAAATACTTGCCGACGAGTATAATGTATCGATTGATCGTATCAAAAGAATCATTTTTAGAAATAAAGAAAATGGTATCATCGGTTCTAAATTAAGGACCCTGAGGAAAAAGTGGAACTTAACACAGCAAGAAGTAGCTAAAGCAATTGGGATTGCTAGCAGTACTCTTGGGGGTTGGGAGCTAAATAAAAGTTTTCCTAGAAGAAAAAATTTAGAAAAACTTTTAGAGTTTTATGGCATTACTGTGGAGGAATTTAAAAGGCAGCCCTATAATTAGGCTGCCTTTTTATTTTTGTCCGTTTCTTAATAATTAATGTTCAAACTTTGCTTTAATAAACCAATCTTTATTTTCAATTAATCATTAAGTTCCTCAATTAATGAACTTGCTAAAGAATCTGCAAAGTAAATTCATATTCTATTACGTACGTATTTAATGCCAATAAGTTTAAGGACTACAATGATTGCTAAAAGGATTTACAGCTACTTAATCAACTCTTAAAAATACTAAATGTAAATTTTTTCATAATATGGGATGATATGATAGAATTATAGGCAAACAAACATAAGGAGAGATTAAGATGGAATTAGTTAAAAAGAGAATATTTATAGCATTAGCTACAATTGTTGCAATCACGTTTTCCTTTGGCTTTTCAAATGAAAAAGCTTCTGCAGCATATTTAGATCATTTTGTTTTAATTAGCCAGCCAGCTAAAAATACTGCAGAGCATTCGTTTGGATTTCATGCATCAGATTCACCTGGACTAGAAGGCAGAGCTGTAAGATATAAAATCGTCAATTCAAGTGGCACAATTGTAGAGTCCGGATCCACCACATTATTCTTAAATTACAAAGATGGAAATAAGTATGTCTATGGTACTCAATTTATAAGAAGTAATTTACCAGGAGGTACTGGTACTGTTTATAAAATAATCTATGATGTAAAAGTTGGCACAGTTACATACGTAGCTTCTGGACATATAACTGTTAATTAATACAAGAAAGAGAGGAGAAATAGCTCCTCTCTCTTTTTTTATTAGATATAGGGTGATTTGTAATTAAAATCAGTTCAGACAGAACTAGTTACCCTTTACCGATAGTTTAAGATTTGCCCTAAATATTGTGTGTTGTTTTGCTACCACTTCTACACCAATTTACAAAATGTTCGCAGTTGTTAAAAAGCAAGTTGTAATTTGACTCACCAATTCTTGAGTATGCTCTGCTAATAACGGCTTCCGTAGAATGAGTACGCACACTATCAATAACTCTTATTTCCCCACCTCTACTGAAGGTTTCTAAATCATCAACCCTAACTTCACCATTTTGGTAATGAATAACCTGACTATCACCAAGGTAAAGAGCATGATGAGAATATCCAGGAATTCTTACTCCACCTGTAACACTCAGATGGTCAGCATATGAAAAGTCATTATCGCTACTCTTATCTTTAATATCTTTAATAATAGCCCTCATATCAGGAACTGTAGTGTTAGGTTTAGGAGCAGACTTAATTACATTACCTACTGTTTGTACTAGTCTATCCGTACCCTCAATTGCTTTACCCATAGTAGGATTATGTTCCTTTATTAAATCCTTCATATCTGTTCTAAACTCTTTTCCGACCTCTTTCACTCCTGAGACCAGTTCTTTGTTAGCATCATGAATATCTTCTAAAAACCATTTAACATTTCCAAAGAATCCCATTTCAGCACCCCTAATTGAGTAAAATTACCTATTCTTCTAGTATATGGGATTTGTCTGGGTGAAAGAAAGCTTTTATGATTCTTAACCCTAATTATACCTTCCACTTTTTAATAACCTTCTTCACCTAACCAGTCCCGTTAAAGAAACCCTATTAACTTTAGGGTAATAGGGTTTCTTCTTTCGTATTAATCATGAAGCTCTTCTATTAATGAGCTGGCTAAAGAATCTGCAAAGTCCTCCGCTTCCTTAGTTAGTTCACTAGGTACATATTCTTTATGCTTTGAGATATCTCTTGAATCTTCATCAAATTCTTCAAAGAGGCTAGCTGCAGCTGCTTCCCTCTCCGTTTCTTTATGAAGAGGTGTAGCAGGTGGTATATAAGGCGTGTAATTTACTGGATCTCTCGGTCTGGGTTCTGCCTGAACTGCCAAGACTTCTTCCACCTTAGGTTCATCCAGCGAAAAAGCTTTTTTCTGTTCAAGTTTATAGATCTCTTCATTTTCTTTTTCGGTGTCTTCAACACTTTGAATATGTTCTATAGTGTATTCCTCTTTTTCATGAGGTTCCTTCAAAACAAAGCTTCTTCTTTCTTCTAACCATGTCGGAAGACTATCACTATTTACAGAATACCTGGCTTGCTGAAACTCTTCCTTAGGGACAAAGTTAGCTTGAATTTGAACTACTGGCATCGGTTTATTATGGGCAACAATTTTCACTGCACATTGGAAAGCATCTTGGAACATAATTTCTCCGCCTGTCATAGCTTGTTCACGTACCTTCTGATAAGAAGAACCTGAACGGGATACAGGGCTATCTTGGAGAGGAGAAACGGACTGTTCCGTCCTTCCTTCATCGTAAATGAACTTTTCTCCAAACATTTCTGAGAAGTACTTGGCATCGAATCCAGGAACATCACCATATACCATCCGATTCCTCATAGTACCGATTAACGTAGTCATATAGTGTTCCCCAAATTGATCCGCGAGCTGTGCGATTGTCTGCTGTAAGGTTGTGATAATTACTTTGTACTTTCTTGATTGAGCCGGGAACTCTCGGAATGCGTTATATAAATAATCTGGTGCTTCATCTACTAAAATATGATGGAAGGAAGAAACCATTGGTGTTCTTCGGAATGAAGCATTCTGAAGGTTCATTAAAACGATTTTCCCTAATACTCTTGCAAGATTTACTAACTCACCCTTGGCGGTATTAACTAACAATACTCCACCTACTGCCATATGTCGGTCAAAGTCAAAATCACTCTTACCGAACAACACCCTTCTGATTAATGGGTTTGCCCCAATATCATCTAGAATATTTCTCAAACCTTTTACATACTCAGCTTCGGCATCATAATAGATAACCTCTCCCACTTCATCTCTTTCTGCAAAGCCTTGCTTGTTTTGTTTTGGAAGCAAATGATTATCAAACCACTCATCTGTTTTCTGAACGATTTTCCAATAGTTCCGCTCATCCCGGTCCTCTATAAACTCTATATCAGCTGGAATGGTACTTTTAAGCTTCAAGTGCATTTTCCTTACTACCTGTGTATTGCTTTACATATCCAGCAACATATCAAAAGTTACATCTTGCTCTGGCTCATGCAGTTTCAGTAAGTATATATGTTGTTTAAGATGACTTCGCTGCGCTTGTTCAAAGAAGAAGGATCCCCCATCGCCTGAATCATTTAAACCAGCAATTACTTGAGTGAAAACTTCAGCTACCTTATCAACTGGACCGCGCATTGGATTAATGCTAGGAGTATTTGGATCGAGCGGATTAATATACGTAATCGCTTCCTCTGGAATACCATGAGCTTTAACTAACTTTAAGGCTTTCTGGCAAAGGTCATTAGAGGGTTCGATAATAGAGATACCATTTAAATACCTTCCCGCTACCTCTTCAGTCTGAAAATCCTCACGCCGATACAGACTAGGATAGTCATTGATAAAGCGTGCCATATGGTCTAAGTCAGTTTTTATCATTGGTAATGCAAGCGCTGCAGTTTTCCCTGTCCCTATACTGCCGATAATAAGAGTATTTAAGGTTCTGTCTCTACCTGGGAGGACAACCATTTCATTAGTTTTAGTATTTGCTCCTAATTCAACATCAGGCCAAATTTCGTTCTGTTCCAATTTTGATAGCTTCTGCAGCCACTTCCCTTTCCACTGAAACTCATAAAATGCCTCATTTAGCTCTTTATCGAATTCTATATATCTATTTACAATAAAGAAAGAGACAAAGAATAAAACAAGTACCGGTATTAAAAGCAGTATCAGGTAAAATCCATCAGCTTGTTTAAAGACGATAGATTCAAAAAATCCATCTGTCTCAATTACATTGCGTAACCTTCCTTGGAAAAAAGGAATCACATACTGCTGTACCCGGCTCATTCCGTAAAGGGCCAATCCTCCCCATATGGTTAAAACGACTGTTAAAAACATCACTACTCGTATAGATTTTTTTTGATAAAAAGTTATCCGAGTGCTTAAAAGCCAGGTAAAGGCTGCAAGAACACCTGCGAATATGACTGTCCACAGATATATAGATACTTGGCTTCCGAAAAATCCTCCACCATATACGATTTCTTCACCCTTTATCTGACCCACAATTAACGAAAGTACTTTTACCCATATGCGTGTAAGAAAATATAAGGATGTTACGAATAAAAGAGTTGTTAATAAAAAGGGAATTTTTTGTTTTACTGCTTCTGCTCTATTCAAACGACACCCACTCCTTTCTGAAAATGGAGATTGGTTTCAACATAAGCGGGTATCTCCCTCTTTCCTCTTCGTGATGCCAGGTTTCTCCAAATGTAAACCAAGCCTTTAAAAATGTTCTTCCCACTACATCATGTATAAGATTTTCATAATCTAGATAAATGACAATTAATTCATCAAATGGTATACCCCTTTCCTGCTGACGACCAATTCGTTTATGGTTAAAGCGGATTTGTTGATAAGATTTAACAGATCCCTCTTCTCCATAAAGAAACCCAATTGTCCGAAGCTCCGTCCTGTCCTCTACCTTCAAAGCTAGATCTACTTCTAAATCTTTTAGACCTGTATCACCATATACACGTGAAAGCGCAAATGGTTTCATTGAGATATTCGGACAATGCGTTTTCCACTCCTCTAACCAATTTTCGAGAACGTATCCCCTTTCCGTATCAGAAAGTGGTTCAATGTCCTCAAACGTTCTAATAATGAGTTCTGGAGTCCGATCAGCAGATATGACATATATGGATAGGTTTTTCGGCCAGTGTTGGTATGGAGGCACACTCTCCTTGAGTGAAACAATTCTCTTGGAACGGTCTGCAGACAATCCATAGTCCACTGTTGTATCCATAATGGAGAACACCACCATGATATTTTCTTTGGATGCAGCTGCATAATCTATATATCTTTGCACCTTAGTCTCAATCATAGACAGTGACTCTGTACCAGAATCAACCTCCAGAAATACATTGAATCTCCGGTTGGAGAATACCCAATCAGGCACAAATGGTAATTCATACTGATTTTGTTGTACCCAGGTACTCCCTCGTTCATGGTGACTTTTTATATTCTTCTCCATTAGTTTTATCTGCAAATTATTAACTAACGATGATACGGCCAAATTATGAGGCTTAGGAATTCTCAAACTAAGTATCTGTCTGTAGATAGTCTCAGCCTCGTCTGCCTTAATTGAACCTGTTTCGACTAGAGCGGCAACTCCTCTCTTAGCTAACTTATAGTAGTACAATCTAATATTGGGTTTTGTATCATTGATTGGTTCATCCATTCGAAGCAGTACCCCGCTATCTACCAAACGTGTCAAACGCTTCGTAATGGACCTAGTATGTGGTGGTGTTGCTGACAGTGTCTTATAAAAGGCATGCACATCTCTTGAACGCATAACCCGGTGAATGAGCATCTCTTTAAAGAGTGCCAGCTCCACATCTTTAATCTCAATTCTCCTGCTACCCTTTCCTAATGGAATTGTTACGGGCATAACCTTCCCCCTTTCCAAAACAAAAAAGCACCCTGCCTACACGAGAATAAGACACATATAAAGTGTCCTTCTCGTATAGACAGGGTGCTCCTGAATTGTTTTTATAAATTTAAAAGTATTATATCAGACTCTTATTGAATATGCGAAAAAAATTCTATAATCCAGGTGCGTTTTTGGGAAAAACCCTTATGTACGACAACTCCACTTCGATTGGGTTGGACATATAGAAAATCATCATGTCCATTTCTAACCAAAATGGACTTCCCAGGTGGGTAATAGTAAGGCTTCTGAATACCTTCCAAAGTGTACTAACAGCAAAGGTTTTGGCATACTGCCTGACTGGCATATCCCTAGCGGTAGACTTTAGAGTATAAAAAAGTATACCGCCAGAAAGCCCAAATAATCAGGGTTAAATCAAAAGCAGCCTTATTTAGTTTTACCCCCCCCCGCCTCCACCATTAAAAGTGAAGGACTTGAATAATGATACTTGTGTATTTGTGGATCATCACTCCACTAGTGAACAATTGTATGTAGATTAAATTATAAATCTTAGATTTCGATACCAAAGTAGAATCGAAATGAAACACCATTTGTTGTTCACTTGTAATCAATATCTTCATTACACATAGATTTATATATAATAAAATATATAAATTAATATATAATAAAATATATAATTAAAATACCAAATTTATATAATTAATTATATAATTGATTATATATTGTATCAGAAACACAACGGTAAATTATTGCAATTTATATATTAAAAGGTATAATTGTATATATAGTTAATTATATATTACATATCAATTCTACTTGGGGAGGAAATAAAAAATGTCAAAAATACCTGAAATGTTATTAGATTGCTCCAACGATAACGGAAACTCTGAGCAAGCAATGTTTATTAATGGAGAGTTATTCAGACAGCCAAATGTGTATGCTGAACCTTCATCTAAAGGATTCGTAGACAACGTTTCACCAGAATCATTAATGGATAACCTAATGAATCAAATCGACGTTACCATATCTTCTAGCAGCATTGATTTTGATGGGCGCTACTATATTGGCAGAAAGGCAATTAAAAGCCAGTATCAACCTTTCTCAATGGATGTAGCATTAGATACAAAATACAATAGTGATCTTCCTATAATTAATACGGTAGGAACGCTCGCTGCTAAGTCTGTTCAGAACTTCTACAACGAAAATAAAAAAATACCTTCTGAATTAAACGTAAAAGTTAATATGTTAACAGCCCTTCCAGTGGAACAATGGAACCCTGCTAATGCAGATTATTTTGCAAAGAGATTCACTGGTGATAAAGAAGCGCTAATTCACAGTGTTGTCGTCCATATAAACAATATTGATGTACATGTAAAGCTTACTTTTGAATCAGTAAAAGTGGCAGCAGAAGGTGTTCCAGCATTGTTCGCGCTACTATTTGATGAAAAACTAAATTACCGTAATGATGATATCTTCAAACATTATAAGGATACATACGGGAAAGAGATTACCGGTGAATCCTTAAAAGGTAAAAGAGTTTCACATATTGATATTGGCGATGGTACAACAGATATGCCGGTTACGAATGGTTTCAACTTAGATACACATTATGTAACTGGATGTGACCACGGTGTAGGACATGCCATTGAAGATGCCCTTAAGAATTTTAAAGAGCAACACACTTCTCTTAAGAAACTTACAAGACAGAAATTCAGCGAGTATCTTAAGGATGAAGATCACCAATACCATCGTGATGCTGTTCGATACTTCCAAAAAACTGCCCAAACTCAATCAAAGTTCATCTTTAAGGAATATCAGCGGGTTCTTTCTGCATTTGATAATGAAGTGGATATGATTGTCGTTTACGGTGGAGGTAGTATCGCATTAAAAGAGGCTCTTTTCCCATTGCTAAAAGGATTAGCAGATAAGAGAGAAAAAGAAATTCTGTGGGTGCCAGAGGAATATGCACCATTAATGAATGTAGCAGGCTTGTCTGTTTTACAGAAACGTATGAATAAGCAAGCTAAACAAAAGATTAAATCTTAATCCCTACTTTAGACTAGAGGTATAACAACCAGCTGTGTTATACCTCCCTTTATGGAAGGAGGCATGAAAATGGCGAGACCAAAGAAGGTTAAGAAGCCTGGTGACCAGATCCCTCTAAAACTGAAAGAAAACGAGCCAGAACACATAGTAGCTTGGTTTAATGCACAAGATAGCTTTGCCTCTTCTTTAAGATATCTAATAGAAAAAGATATAATGGAAAATGGCATCAGGGATGTTAAGGAGGAAATCTTAAACTCCTTTCTACACTACAAACCTCATTTTCAGCAAGCTCCAGGAGTTATAAGTGGAACTAGATCAACCTTCGGAGAGGAAACGGCTAAAGAGTCAACACGTAATGTTACGGAGACTATGCCTTTAAATAAAACTGAGGATATAACAGATGATACTAATATAGAGCAATTGGACAAAACTCCTCAAAAAACTGAGGATACGAATTATGAAAAATCAGAGAAAGTCGCTAGTGAGACACAGGAACCATATACTTTAGAACCTCCCAAAACTAGCTCTAGTGAAGACAAGGTTGAGTCCACTAATGATGATTTGGATATTGATCAACTAAATATTTTTGGATAAAAAAAGGCCTCATTTCCTAATTTAACAGGAAATGAAGCCTTTTTATACGTGAAAGAAATTCGTATTCAGATCAATAGTTTATCTCAACTTAGAGCTTAATGGTACCTGGGAATAAACATAGAAATCACTTCCATAGCTTCCATAACGGGAAAAAGTAGAAGGAATGGTTCCATCCCATTTATGATAAATGCTACCAGTTATATTAGCTCTTAATTGTACGTTTGAAAAACTAGCTTGGCTAAAGGAATTCGTTCCGTTGTCTTCTACACCTTGAACCATCTTTACTTGTTCATACTGACCTAACGTACCATAAACAGGCTGTTTGTATCTTAAGTTCCCGTTTACATACATTGAAATAGTTCCATCACCGTTATTTACTAACTTAAGGTTAACTCTATCGCCGTCATGAATTGAAGAATCAAATTGGGAATTCCAATACTTACTGTTCTGGCCGGATTCATTATAACCTGTATTTAAAAACACTTTGTAACCAGTTGGAGTTTTTGATATGCCCCCTTCTACTTTGGCAGCTCCAATACCTAAATACCAATTAACATATCCACTGTTAACTCTAATGGATGTAGGAAGAACTATATCAGCTGTAATGCCCGTATAACTCTTATTATTTGTTACTGTTTTTACAGCCCCCTCAGTAGCTGCAAGACCTGTACTTGCAAACATCGAAATGAATAGTAAAACCATTCCCAAACTAATAAAAGACTTCTTTATCAATTTTAATCCTCTTTTCACTAATACTCCCCCTAGTCTAAACCTGTAAAGTCCATTTACAAATTTTTCTATATTTACAATGATTAATATACTTTAAGAATTCTTTCTTGTAAATATTCAAGCTTCTCTATTTAGTTCCTATTCGCACCCTTCTCTCATTACTCCGCGTTTATAATTGGGGTCGAAGCATATTTCACTGTATTTTTGTGTGAAAGCTAAATAAGGTTATTGCTTTTGCTAAAATAAATTTTTTAATTGATAGGAGCAAGTTTTCATAAATATCCTGCTCTAAGTGGGTAAACGGTTGGATTTTCAAGATTTCTTAAAGCTAGTAAGCTTGTATAAATCCTTATAAACCTTTTTTAATTTTTTCTCTAATGTATTTGCTTCTTTTAAAAGCTTCTCATATGAGTGTGAATCTAGATCTTTTGTTGAATATGATATTAGATCACTGTTAATAACAATGCTTTTTGGGCTCACTGTGCCGTCTAGGATAATAAAAGAGTTTCCCTTAAATGTTTTTGTGGGGGTTCCGAACAAAATGATAATTTTCATAATAGATGAATCCATTGCTAGCTCTCTAGATATTTTAAAATCTCTCATACTACTTCTAACCCATACAAAGCAAGGAGTATTATATGCTCCAAAAAATAAATCTGACTCATCTTTATAGTGATTCAATTTCTGAGCATTAAAGTTAGCTAAACTGCTGCTAATCTCTGCATATCCTTTTTCAAAGATACTTTTTCTGACTTTATTTAGGATAGTGCGCTTTTTAATACTAGTTACTTTAATTTTCTTATGAATATCGATGCATGTGTCTTTAATCACCTTTGATATATCTTTATAAACATAGTCTGCATTTTCCTTCGAAACTTTTGGAGCTATCATGCTTGGATCGAATGAAGATTTTAGGTTTTTATCGTACCTCTAATCTTGTCATAAGCTTTTAAAGCATCCTTAATCTGCTTGATAACTCCCTGGATGTTGTATTTTATCTCTTCAGTATTAAATCGAAGAGTATCATCAATCCCTTGATTCTTCACCCATAGATCTCTCTTTAAATCCCGCTCCTTCGCATTTTTCGATGAATGATATGTATTTCCGTCACATTCGACAGCAATCTTACAAAACTCCCCATATACTAAAAAATCAAGGACATATTTATAATTCCACTTGTCTTCTTTCGCAT
>JAPSKD010000007.1:15140-57722 GCA_031177865.1 Bacillus sp. (in: firmicutes)
TTTCTGATTTTTTGATTAGACATCTGTACCCCCTCCTTTAGTTAATAGTTACATAATATGGAACATGACTTCAATTACTCATTCCAGTACCTCCCCTCCCTTAAGAATCCAATTAATAATTCAAGTTTCGAATAAGTATATATTTAATAATATAATTAATTATATATTTTTATATACAATTTATATAATTAATTATATAATTTGGTGTATAATCATACCTGATTTGTGATTCACTGCTAAGAACAATAATCCATTGGTGGATCACAAGTGATAAATAACCCACTTGTGACACACTTCGTAACCATCATTTTTGGATCGAATGAAGATTTTAGGTTTTTATCGTACCTAATCTTGTCATAAGCTTTTAAAGTATCCTTAATCTGCTTGATAACTCCCTGGATGTTGTATTTCATCTCTTCAGTATTAAATCGAAGATTATCATCAATCCCTTGATTCTTCACCCATAGATCTCTCTTTAAGTCCCGCTCCTTCGCATTTTTCGATGAATGATATGTATTTCCGTCACATTCGACAGCAATCTTACAAAACTCCCCATATACTAAAAAATCAAGGACATATTTATAATTCCACTTGTCTTCTTTCGCATTGAGCAGCGTAAATTGTGCTTTATACTTAATGCCTTCTTTATCAAGTGCCTCCTGCATCTTCTCTTCTAGTGGACTATTTTCATTTCTGATTTTTTGATTAGACATCTGTACCCCCTCCTTTAGTTAATAGTTACATAATATGGAACATGACTTCAATTACTCATTCCAGTACCTCCCCTCCCTTAAGAATCCAATTAATAATTCAAGTTCTGAATAAGTATATATTTAATTATATAATTGATTATATATTTTTATATACAATTTATATATTTAATTATATAATTTGGTATACAATCATACCTGATTTGTGAATCACTGCTAAGAACAATAACCCATTGATGGATCACAAGTGATAAATAACCCACTTGTGACACACTTCGTAACCATCATTTATTCAAAATACGTCACAAGTGATTCCTTGGTTGGGTATTAGAAATTAAAAGGTGTGAGTCACTCGTTTTGTGTAAATCACAAATGAAAACAATGTGAACCATCATAAATGAATAACCAACCACATGTAGACTATAAAATAAATGTTGAGAAGTTTAACATGTGAATCATTTATGGTGAGTGAATCACAGGTGAAAAATAAAGGATTAATCTTTACTGGCTAAAGCTACTATACGCAATCTATTAACCATAAACTTTTTTTGATGTAATGAAATTGCTAGAAATTGCATGTAGAATGTTTTACTATATTAATAGATGTGATGATTCATTGATGAAGTGGGATCCACAAGTGATTCAGAAGGGGGGCATCGGAAGTGGAGAAAGACTGGTGGCAAATCACTGAATTTGCAGAGGAAATCTCAAAGACATTACAACAAAAATTTAACGATCCTAAAGCAGGTGTTCATTACAATACAGTAGATAAGTGGTTTAAAGCCCTGGAAGCGAAAAGAATTCATTATATACATCGAGCAGCAGGGGAAAAGGTATATGATAAACAAGATTTATACATAGGCTGTTTTATTGCTGAGGCTCGGAGGGATAATAGATACCGATTAGATGTAATCTATGAAAATATTCCGAAGAACTTAGAAGTACGTCCTTTTCCAGAAGAATTTAAAGATGAAACTAGCGTTTCTCTAGATGAAAGTCTTATACAGAGAAGAATCACGGAAGGACTCAATAAATATTTGGCCCAAGAGTTTAGTGTTTATGAAGAAAAGATGCAATTACAAATTAGCAAAATGGTTTCGGAAGGTGTTCGGAATAGTGTTGAACAATTGCTCCCAGCTCCTATAAGCAAAGAAGAGGAGAGAGCTAAGCGAATGGACGACACTATTACACGCATGAGGGTTGAAATGCAGCTAGAAGATCTTGCGATTCAAGCTTGGGAAAAACTTCCTGAAAGTGAAAGGACGAGAAAAGCAGGTCTTTTTAGAAGAGAAGAGGACTTGATCAAAAGAGACAAGTTCATTCGAAGTTTTAAAAAAGATAATTTAAATAGAGTTTTGGAAGAGGCATATAGTCTTGAATAAAACCAGAGCTATTAATAAAGGTGGATCCTTTATTGAGACCAGGAGGGGATATAGATGTTAACTACAAAACATGTATCTAAACTCGGAAGCGTTTTAATCGGATTAGCGTTGATAAATACTATTGCTTTTATGGTAATTCAACTAATTAAATAATTTCTTTAATCCTCTATATCAATTTAAGATATAGGGGATTTTTTTTTGGCAGAAAATATAATTAAAACTTGTATTTCTCTGGTTTTAACCCTTTTAGCTGCTAGTGGGTTAGGGGATTATCCAAAAAGACCCTTATGTATTTTTTTACACAAGGGTTTCTGATAATACAAAATAAAAACCAAGCAGTAAGATGAAAAAAGTCCTGGTTCAAAGGGGAAAGGATTAGATTTATGACAGCCAATACTTTTAAGTAATGGAGCATTAAGTTATCCGGAAGCTGAGACCTGAAGAGTTTCAAGGCGATAACTACTCGAATCGAAAAAGAAGAAGCTCTCATTAGCCGAGAGCTTAGTCCTTATTAAAGAAATACAAGAACCCTTTACATGACTTTTTTGGGCGGTTCCAGTGATGTTAATTCTACATTTTTTGGTTCAACCATAATTTCATTTTTTTCATATTCTCTTCAGTAGGGGACATAATTTTCCCATTTTCAAATCTTGATATGGTTGTATGTGAAATACCAATTTCTTTTGCAACTGCTGATAATTTCATCCCCCGCGAAATTCTCATATTCTTCATGTTCTCAGGAGTAACCTCTAAAGCCGTTTCAATAGTAGCAGCAACTTCGCTATCGGTCATATTTTTCAATAGAGCAACATAATCCATTTCATCGCTCTTTTGCTCATCAATTTCAAGAGCAAATACTTTCTTACTTCTATTTTGTAAAGTAATTTCCGTAGGTGGGACTATCTGGACTTTTGCATTAATCCAATGATCTTCAAACCATCTGGTGTCTTTTTCTACCATAGATTCCTCAAAATCCAGGTAAGTCCATTCTTTAATGATTCCATCCTGTTCAAGAGTTTCTAAGATATTTTCAAATTGAGTTTTAATTCTTGAACCGTACCGAGCAGTTTCTTTAATACCCATTACATTTAAGAGACCTTTATCCCCACCAACGCTGTATGGTCGATAGTAGTCGGCTCCTTTTTGACGGATCCTCCATTGCCAGGATAAATAACGCGCTAAACGTTTGTGGTACTTTTGTTTAACAGGGTTATATTGCAATGTCTTTAAAGCTAATAATCCGCTGCTTTTCTTGGAACCAAACAAAAAATTCCCCAACAGGTCACCAGGCCTTATTTTACATTCATAAATACCAACCGGTTCGGAACCTCTATATGCTACCGTCACACTATCCAAAACAAAGAGGGGATTAAACTGTACCTGGTCAAGTTCATCTATCTCATTACTGTCTGCATCAACAAATTTAAGCTTGTCCCGCTCAATTCTAATCCAGATAGTTGTTAATGCAGCAAGTCGCTTCATGATTTCATCTCGTTCTTTTTTTCGATACCCTGTTTGATAGCCATCTAAATTTTTTCTACCCTGTACCTGTCTTAAGTTTAAGGCATCATCTGTATGAAAATTTATCATTTGATCTTTATTCGTAGCTTGTTTCATCCATAGGATAGAAATGATATCAAATATGTCAGCTGTTAAATCATCCATTGAGGTGATAGCTTGAGCAGTTAGGTTTTTCCATTGCTCAATTTCTCCTGTTGATAATAATTGAGGGGCATTTCCTTCTGATCTAACTTGTGCGGTAGCCTTCAATGCTTTTTCTTGGATTAGGGCAGTAGGGAAGTCTGTATCGATTTCGAATTCGTTTTTACTGATTGTATCCCTTAACTTGTGAAAGAGAAGGGCAGACCCAGATTCAATAAAACTTTGATTGAGCAGTTCAGTGACAATATCATGCCGGTCCAAAGAGGAGTGATTCTGTTCTATATTTATATATGGAATTACAAACTCTCTAATGTCCTGACTATATGTATGTATCCATTCCTCAATATCTTGTAAATTCAGCATATGTTCACTGGCTAATCGATTTATTATGACCAAGAATGCTTTTAGCGACTGACAAGGCTGAAATTCACCTAAATTTGGCTCGCTTAACTTTTCGATATCCTCTTTCCATGAGGCAATTAATTCTGGAAAGTCAGGAAATGTATCCATAGCAAATTCATTAAATTTGCGATGTATCTCATTTTCAATCATGTTCCTCTTCCTTTCCGTTAGCACTCTACTATATTATCAATATATTTATGAAGTAACAGGCATGTCAATAAAGGCATGGTGCACAAATTTATCCATTTCATAAAATGTTTGACGCTTGCCTTCACAAATACTTTGTAATTGTAAGTCTTATGTGGGTTTTTACATGCACAAATCCATAATTATTTGACGCTTGCCTTCACAAGCATGCACAAAATTTTTTTTAGCATGGTATTAGTATCTTAAATAGAAGGGGTACCTGTTGACGATTCCCTAGTTCACATAGGTATCTTTACCATGCACAAGATGCACATTTATGACGTTTGCTTTCACACACATGCACAAACTGGATTATTTTTGAATATTCGTCTTGCCAATGTCGCTTTTTTCTTATTCTAAGAGTGTCTAAATACATAACATTATTAATTCCTTGTGCACATTCTTGTGCATATAGGCTCATTTTTGACGTTTACTTTCACAACTATGCACATAATGGTTTTTATTTCCATTTCCAACCCGTAACCCCTAGATGCTTATTATATAGTCCACGTTGTTTTGTGCATATGGAATGATTTTTGACGCTACCCTTCACAGCAATGCACAAATAGGAATATATTTGAAATAGCTATGCACAAATTTGTGCTTTTTTGACGTCTGGTTTCACATCTATGCACAAAAATAACAGTAAACGTCAAATTTTTTATCAATTTGACGTTTGCTCTCACAGGTACATGCACAAAAAATTGTGCATGAAACGATGGTAATACCCCCGTAATTACAATTAACATCCACAAGCCCTTGATTATATTGCATTTAACCAGTGCACAAAAAATTATTTTTTGACGTTTGCTCTCACATCCATATTGAATCTATTGTTTTTTTTGACGGTTGATGTCACACAAAAAAATTAGAAATTTTTTTTGAAGCCAAGCATGATAAGGCTTTGAGGTCGATGCACAAAATAATAAATCTCCTAATTAAAGGGCTTACTTTTTTAAACTCTCCATTTGCTATAATGCATTTTAGATTAATAGGTGAAAAAGAATGACCTACTGATTAAAGAATGGAAGGGGGATCTTTGAACATGCAAAAAGTAAAGATTGATGGATTTAAAATGCACCAATCCTTATTAAAGGAGTTCTATCTTCTGCGCGATCAATCATTTGAGCGACCACCGGCTTCTGCTTACGTCGTTTACTTAACTATGCTTAAGCAGCTGGATGCTGAAAAGAACCAAAGAGGCATTTTAAAAGAGTATAATCTTTCCTTTTGGTCAAAGAAGCTAAAAATACCTTATTCCTCTCTTTATTCAGGGAAACTATACCTTGAAAAACACTTTTTTGTAAGAGAAGAAATCCAAAATGGTATTTCTGTACTGGTCTTACAAGATATAGAAAAATATAATAATCCTGGCATGGAGAAGGGGCAGCTCAATTACCTTCTCATTCCACATACACTCTTTGAAACCAATATCCTGGCGGAGCTAGTACGTACATCCAATCCAGAAGCAATAGAGCTAATGTTTTCTCTTTTTAATCAGTTTCGTACAGCTATGTCTAAAAAAGAAACGATTTACCTTCAAGAACTTCGCCAATCCCGAAATATGTCAACCTTAAAAATACAACTAAATAAAAATGCAAAAAGGGTCAGAGAGGTTATCAGCTTGCTTGAGCCATTATTTAATATTGAATTTGAGGGGCTGCAATTTAGAGGGAATCAAGTTTGGGTTCGAAAGATATGGATCACCTTAAAAGAGGAATGTGTGAAGGAACAAAGTGCCGAAGAATTTAAAGTTGACCATCTAACTGCTATTCTATCGCACGAGTTAACCTATTTCCTTGATGGTCTTAATATTAAGTATAAGCCACGGGATCAGTTTGATATTATGGTGTCATTTAAACAAGAGGTCTACGACCAGTTGAAAATGATAAAAGACCACCAAGACTTTAAACTAAAGCGGACACTTAAGCATTATTTTATTCAATGCATGGATAACATTGGATCATACATACATAAGCAAAGACAAATACGCAAAAATTTCAGGATACATTCACTGGGAGCCATATTTAGAAAATCCTTCCGGAATGACTTTATATCTTTATTGAAAAAAATACCTTATGAGTACTTACATGATGCTAAGGTAGATTATTATAAAGAATACGGTACTGTTCCAAATTTTGCGAAATTTAATATATAACCGCCTTGTAAAAAAATACAGTTTTTACAGGGCTTTTCGTCTTTCTTCTATTATTTTTATATCATCATTTTGAGATAAAAGTTGCAGCCTTCATAAAGGATGCTTTATTTTTTTATGTAAAAGTATTCGAAAGTTTTCCTGTGAATATGTTAATACTTCAAATTAAAGCTTGTTAAATATTGAATATTCTAATGTAAAACGTGTGTATATGTGAAAAGTTTATTCGCCTTGTTGTGAAAATCTTAATTGTACGATGTTCACACTCTATTAATATCAGCCAATCCCTTGGTAAATATAAGCTCACAGTCATTTAATTTTTTGAGCTTATTATTACTGTATTTTTATTTCTATCTGTATTCTTTATTACTATATGTGTTCTTTATCTTTATATGTTTTCTTAACAAATAATTGACTTAAAAGATATTAATATTTTATTAATGGTTTTAAATAAGCCTCTATGTCTCTTAATGCTTTTATGAAGGGTGTCTGCTAAAATAAAGAAAAAAGGAAGGGGGGAACTCCATGCCTTATGGTTATGAACAGTATCGACTTGCTAAAGGGATTAGTCCAAAAACTACATATGTAGAAGTCAGGGTCATACGTGAATTACTGGCTTATGTTAGTCATAAATATAAAAAACACCTTGAGCCAAGAGAAATTAAACCGATTGATATACGAGAATTTCTTATTCAGCAGAAGCAGCAAAACAACTTGAAAGATGCTACTTTGAACCGCAAGCTTATTACCATACGAAATTGGTTTGATTATTTATGGAATATCGACAAAATTGAAGTTGATTTCATGCCAAAATTTAAAATGCCTGAGAAGCTAGATAAGTCAAAAGCAAAAATAGAAGTGAACTATGAATTTTTCTTATCAAAGAAGAGTGATGTTTTGCAATCCTCTAAAGTACAATTATATGCAAAAGCACTCTTTCTCTTTTATTTAAAAGGGGTTAGGGTAAGAGATATTGTTAATATTAGCCTTGACTATATTCAAGACCATGAAGATCACCTCATAGTAAAAATCCCTAAAAAGAATGGCCATATACAACAAGTACAATTTGAAGAAGATGAAATGGGCATTATCTTAGAATGTATGGAGAGAGCTATTTTCCGAGGAACCCCTTATCTGCTTTCATCTAAGGTGAATAGTGAATATATTCCTTTACAGTTGGGTTCTTTTAAAGACTATCTAAACTCCTTAAAGGAATTTCTTGGAGTGCCTATCCGTTCAGAACAAATTCGATTAGCCTATGTTCATTATCTATATACAAAAAAGATGCTTAAAGTGGAGGACCTCCAAGACGTTTTAGGAGGAAACCTACCCAGTGTTTCGACTACATTAAAAGAAGCCCTTGAACGTGTAGAAAATATAGAATATAATAAACAGCAAGTAAATTAATAGAATTATTTTTTAATAAAGTTAAATAAAGATGGGAACACCCCACAATGAGAAAGAGGCATATGTCTCTTTATCGTTGTGGGGTTTTTTATTTTTCAGGGGAGGAAAATTTATGACCGATAAGACGAGAGAAAAGTTAGAAGATATTATTGTTGCAATACTTCTCTCTAAAACAGATATTCGAAAGGGCAAAAACGGTAGAAGTTTACATTTTGAGTTGAAGCCAAGGAAAATTCCAGTATTTATTGATTATCTTGAAAGGTACAATCTTCACTCTCAAATTGTTTTTAATCTCAGTACGCTAGAAGGCCATGTACTTCCTTCTCTTATGCTAGAGACTATCTTGAGAAGCTGGGTTAAAAACGACCAAGTCCAAAGTGTTGATCCTCTCTCATTGAGGTTAAACACTTATTATATGTGGATGGGCTTATTTGCGGAAAAAACTCCTCATAGCGTTGCCATTCCTACAGATCTGGACCCTAGTATTCAATACACATTATCTACTCTATTTCACCAACAATTCAATGTCCCGTTGACTCAGGGAAGTATGATGCAAATAAAACCTTTTAGTCCTATTATGCTGCAGGCAATACAAACAAATCGCCCAATAGAAGAGAGTATGGAGTTGAGTTATCTTTTACCAAATAAGGAGAAGGATACGATTAAACAATTGGTTTCGCAATGGGAAGAGGAGCGAGCAAATTATGCATACTAAAGTTATTTGGAAGGTTTGTAGTTTATGCAGCTGCCTTATTATTCTAACCAGCTGTATGTCCTCCAAAATCGAAGAGGAAGTTGCGAAAACAGGACAAAAAAACTCACCAAAAGCAACTGATAATACTGAGGAAGTCACTGTCGAAAATGTGGAGATTTCTAAAGAGCAAAAAGACATTTTAGAAAGTATGGACAAGACAACAGAAGAAGCTGTTTTAGAAAATGAATTAGACTCAAAAAAAGAAATTCCAATAAATGTTCCTAAATATAAATCAGAATTTAAAGATCCAGATGAATTTAGTCAATACATTAGTTCTATATTCTTCTCATTCTATAAGGGGGATTTGTCACCTGAAGATCTTTTGGACCACCTAATACAGAATGGACATCCAGGCTATTTGTCGCAACTACCTAAAGAAAGAAAAAACCAAATAGCCACTCTTGAATTTTTACAACAAAAATATACGGAGCAATTGAAGTCTCCAATTGTCTCATACGCAATTACTGACCTTCAATATCAGCAAAGAGCAGGGGAAGCAGTATTTTATCGAAAGTACATTCTTGTAAATCAGAAAGAAATATATTCAATCAGCATTCTGAAAAAAGAAGGAGATACTTGGTTGTTATTTGATGATGGCCCATCAGCACCATATGTAATCGCTGATTTCAAAAAACAAGATGAAGGAGTAAAGAAATGAAAACTGAAGACCTAATTTACACAGAAATAATGGATACACTACGTAAACAATACCAAACAAATAAGCATTTCAGAGATGAATTAGACAATCTTTCCTTATTTTACGGAAGAAAATTTATCAATAAAACTAAAGATGAGGAAGAGAGATTATCTATTATTAAACAAATGGATGACATGGTAAAAAGCCAGTTTTTTCAGGGTTACTATATCATGAAAAGTATTTTGTTGGATAAAGAAACTTCGCTGCCTCAAGATGTTTGGTCATTGAATCCTGGACTTGTTCGTAACGAAGTTCCATTATTGTTTGCAAATATTTTTAAAGACTCCCCGGATAATTGGCACCTTACCGACGTCAGTCAAAAAATCGGGTTGGATTTAGTGCAGCGTTTTAATAATGTTTATGACTTAGTAAAACAAACACGTAAAGACTTAGCCTTATATGGCGCTTATAAAGCATTTATTGAAGATGATCGTTATCAAAATCAGACTGATAATAACCAATCATCAATGATACTGGGAAATCCTTTTGATTTAACCTTTTTAAGTCCTCAAGTTTATATGCAAGCCCAATTTTTTACAAGTGAACAGGAGATTTGGGACTTAAATTTATGGTCTTCATTGGGTACGAAGTGGGTTGGTTCAATACATTTCTCTTGTTTACCCGATGAACAACTAACATTGTATCTGTTGCAATTTACAGTATCTGAAACTATTCAAGAAATGGAACGTTACGAAATTCTTGAGAAAGTCTTAGATAATATCCCAAATGAAATTAAGTCTTTAATGCAGATAAGGATCCACCATGTTAGGGAATTGGAAGTTGTTATACCGCAAAACAAGAATGTAAATTAACCTGCCAAAAATTATAGTATTCAAAAAAGGCGAATCCATAAAGTGGACTCACCTTTTTTATTATTAGAAAACTCAAGTTCATTTTCGTTTTATTTCAGTTGCTCGCATGTAATTTTTACGTACATGGAAAAATGTTATGTGGCTATTAATCTTTTTTTCTTCAACTATAGTATTAACGATATTAGCTATAGAAAGAGCAGCAAACTTATTTACTATTAATCTTTGAGGTTCCGAAGCTGACAATTCAGAGCAAGACAATTCAGAAGGTCTTATTTCGTCCTTATCAGTTAAAATATCCGGAAACACTTCAGCAACCGCAGGTTGATTAAATAAATTTGCCTTTACGCCTATAACCACTTGCCCACTCCATCCACTCTCTTGGTACGCTGCTAATTCCTCCTCTGTCCAGTCAATCTTAAGCCTTGTTTGCCAATCATGAGGAACTACAGTGCTTTCATTACCTGCGTCAATATAGACACAGGTACGAAGGCTCTTAAATAGTTCATACATGATACGACGAGAATAATTGTTATCGACTGTCCCAATAATGATAGGCAACACCAAAGTATTAGCTCCATTTATCTGAGTACGCATATATTCGGTCGAGAAGAGACTTTTAAGGTGCTCAGGACTCTCAATAAAAGAATCACTGAAAGAGCCTATATCCAGCCCGTATGCAGCTGAATAGCGGCGTGCTAATACATCTGCTTTCTTAAGACCTACTTCTTGCAGTAAAAATAACTGATTTCCAAGATTCTTCTGTTCAATGACATCTGGATCAGCAATGACATATGCTGCAGGTGATTGAGATATACCTAATAACTGAGCGATATGCTGAACAGTATATCCACCTGTGCCGCCGGTTCCTATTTGAACAATGAAGGGAAAAAGTTGATTATAATCCCACCAATCATGCTTAGCTACTTCTAACAGATTAATGCTCTCACTCATATGAACTCACCTCAATCTTATCCATATCAAAGTCTGGGAGTTCAAAAAATGGCCATTCAAAAACTAGTTCTGCAGACACTTTTTTATGCCCGCGAAACTCCGATATAAACTCTCTAACAGAAATATCAGGGAAAAAATCCTGTGTACGACCCACGATTGCATACAGCATCCCCGGAACTCGCTCAGAGAGGTTATCCTGAGCGGAAGGAGAAGGAGACATAAAATGGTGCGAATGGATCTCTAACACCTTAAAAGAATCCTCTACACGCGCAACAAGGCTAGCAGCATCCTCTGTCACTTCAACCCAATAAGGATGAACCACTTGCCGCGGAATATCCAAAAAGAAAGATTCATTACCTGGATTGTAATAAATATCAGCATGCACTTCTAATTTCATCTCCCCATAAATACGAGCGATGGCGATAAAGTCTCGCAAAACAGAAAAAGGAATAGGTTTATTCAATTTGCTAAAAAGCAAAGAAGAGCTGTGAATCAGCTCTTCCTCTCTACAATTTCCCTTTTTCTTAGCTTTCATTGGCAGAAGAATAATATTCTTTTCTTTTAAGAATACAACCTCGGTATGAGATTTCACCAATTCAGGATAATCCTTCTCCATGCGCTTTCTTAGCATTTCCGGTTCTAAAGGCTTTCTCTCGGGTTCACCCTCTTTTTTCTTTACAAGTAACCCTTCAGCCAATTCCTCCGGTGTAAAGTATGCTGTAATCTCAATGCTTTCTCCAAAATGACGAATAATCGTATTTTCATTTACGTCAAATTTTTCTTCTTCCTTTTTCTCTGCCGCTTTCTTCTCAGCGTTTTCTCTAGCCTTTTCAGAAGCTTCTTTTGCTTGTTTCTGCAGTTCAGCTTGCTTAGCTTTACGCTCTTCTTCGGCTTTCTTTTTTCTTTCTTCTTCCTCACGCTTCTTCTGCTCTGCGTGCTCATCCACTAAATTAAACATGTTAAAGATATCAGTTTGCTGGTTAGTCATTATAAATCTCTCCCTAGTTATTAGTAGTAGTAAATAAAGCTCCAAAATTTTTATTATTAGGAACTAACCATTCATCATTAAATGGTTGATCTTTAATTACCTCGATAAGTTTGTTAAAGATCGGAAACCCTAAAGTGGTGCGTACTCCATGATCTTCATTAAAAGGAGCTGATATAAACCAAAAAAAGGATCTTTCCAATTCTACGAGTTCCTTAATCTCAAGCCTTTCATTCTGCCCCCAACAAACTATGCCATTTTCCTTTCCAACATTCGGATAAGGGAATGCAAAGAGAGGGGTATCATCCGAAATAGGCTTTCGGTTATCATCCACTGCATATATCCGCATTTCCTTAATCACTTTGTTTCCTTGAAGGTTGCTAACTATTAAGTACTGAACAACCATTCTAGGAAAACCAATGGTAAAGAAATTATCATCATTGTGGTAGCGGATATCCCACTGTTTCTTCGGGATTTCCATTGTGATCCGCTCCCTGGTACCTGTATCATTTGTTGAATAACGAATCGTACCAAAAGGAAGGGAAGGGGTACTTTTTTCATCTCCGCGCAAACCATCTGCATCAAGCAGGTTGTTCGGCTCCTTTTGTAATGCCTCAATAAAACTCTCTGTGCTCATGTAAAAAGGACCGCGCTTTACACCAGAGTCCGTATATTGATAGGCGGTTATCGGGAAATCAGGATTATCTGGAACATCAGATATCTCAAACTGCCATTTCATATGGTCTGTCTTCCTTTCTCTCTGAATCTTTAAGAACTCCGATTAATGCAGCAAGGGTTTCGGTATAGTCGATTGGCCCTTCCTCTTCATCAAAAATCATGACAATCCCTCTATCTATGGAATGTAATTGACCGAATCCGGAGTACCAGCCGTTTGGTTGGTAGCCCCCTATTGGTATAGATTCAAAGGGTTTAATACGGTCATCCATAAAAACGTAGACACCTTTGCACTCCGAAATATCATCATCATCATCTACAAGAGACATCCAATACTTCTTTTCCTCCTGGTTCGTATCATCATATGGCCAATACCAATCTTCAATTTCAAATAGATATTGAACAGAAATAATAAAGTTGTCCCAAGAATGGTCCTCTCCAAACTCATATGAAACAGAGTAATGACTTAACTCATTTAGAGGGACCCCGGCATCATAAGCCATCTTTATTAGAGCAAGGTGATTCAAAGACCCTAATAAATCATGAAATTCATCTCTATTTTGCATGTATTCTATTCCTCTCTATAAAAACATAAAAGGGGATTGGACTCTTTCTTTGGGAGCATCACAAAATGCTGAGATTTTGTATCCTAATCGCATAATTTGTGTATAAGGATGCTTTGGATTCAAAGAGCTTTCTCCATTGGTGTTTTCATCTGTAATTGCCTGCTCAAGTCCGTTGTAAATATCCCATATGTCTTCGACTTCAAATGAATCAAAATTTATTTGAGATATGGAAAGTTTATTCAACATCACCATCAGAACATAATTCTGAGAAAACGTATCTTCTACAATCTCAACTTTCTTTTCCTCAATCTTTTCAGAAAAACGCTTGAAATCCACTTTTCTATCGCCTCCAACCATAGAAAAGAGCATGAAAAATGACACTCATGCTCACTCTCAGTATTGTTATTTATCTCTCACAGGAAGGATCAGCTGCAATTCTGTAGCTTCTTCTGTAATAGGGTGAATAGTAAATGGTTTCATGGGTCCTTCTAAGCCAATCCGGACACTGGTACAATCCAATGGCTTTAAAGCATCCGCTACAAACTTCGCAGAAAACGAAATGGTAAAACCTTCTTCCACATCATAGGACTCAAAAGCTATCTCTCTTATACCGCTTGTTGTGCCTTCAAAAGCTTTAAGCTCTACAAATAGATTGTCGACTTTCATCTTAACCACGCTGTTTTTGGAAAGATCCTTAAACAGTTCTAAAGCATCAAGCAGCTCTTTACGGCTTACCACTAGGTTAAATTTACTCTCCTTTGGAATCAGCCTGCCTGTATCGGGATAATTGCCTTCTAGTAAGCGGGAATATAAAATCGTATTCCCATTTGCAAAGGCAATCTGAGTTTCCGAGGGGAAGACAAATACTTCCTTCTCCAGGTCAAAGAATTTAAGAGTAGATTCGAGCGTTTTAGCTGGGACCGTAATCTTTAATTCTTGTTCGGACTTGCCAAACGTTACTTTACCTAGCCTATGACTATCCGTTGCAACAAACACATTTCCCTCAGAAGAGAAGGACATATGAATACCCATAAGGATTGGCCTTATCTCCGATTTGCTCGCAGCAAAGTAAGTATTAGACACCATATTAGAAAAATCCTCACCCGAAAAAATAATAGGCTTCGATGTTGGAGTATTTGCGACACTTGGATAATCCGCTGCATCCAACACTCCAAAGTCTAATTTGGTTTTATCTTGAGAAACTTTAACAGTACCGCCAGTCACTTCAAAAGCAACCATGCCTTTCAGTTTCTTCGCAATTTCCATACAATCTTTAGAGAATACTGAACGTCCTTCGGCTTCGACTAATGCCGTTCCATCACCTACTGGTATACGATGGATAATGCTTTCAGAGCCATCACTTCTCGTAAACAAAAGACAATCTGTTTTGGCTTCAACTAAAACTCCAGCCAAAATGGGAATCGAACTTTTGGCAGTTAGCACTTTCCCTAATTTTGTTAATACATCTTTTAAACCTTCCTGGCTTAATTGGAATTTCATACGAAATCTCTCCTTTAGTTAAAGTAGTTGTAAATAAAAAACACGATATAAAGGCAGAAAATAATTGCCTTCATATCGTGTGTCTCTCTTAAACAGCTTGTTGCATGTCTGCTTTTGCAAGTTCAATCGCTTCGTCAGCAGTAGCTGAATCCATTTTAAAGTACAGAGAATGTAAGCTCTCTAAATGTACTTTCAGAACGATCTGAGCATAGTAAATCATTTGTTCTGTGCCCAATCTTAGGTTTCGGCAGGTACTAACATATCTCTCCACTGGTGAAAGTACTTGGTATAGGGAACGCAGGTCATTAACTGAAGCCTTTTCTAAGTCTCCAGCATTTGAACCACAACGTTCCAACAGGCCTTTCACAAACTTCATAGGAATATTCAGCAATTGCAACAATGTTTTCACATGATGAATTGCATCCTGCTGCTCTGTATTGTTGTTATTTTTCGCATGACTCTCGTTTTTTGAATTTTGTTTATTAGGTTTGGGTTGCTTTGAACCCGTAGGTAAGGCCCAATCAGGTAAAACGGGAGTATCAAAATAGCCAGATACTTGCTCCATTTGACCATTAATCTTAAATTTGCCCCATACCCGATGTTCACCGCGCTGTTTAAGTTCTACCCAAAATTGTGGTAGATCGTATAGACTTCTTCCGATACCGAACTGTACAGCGGCTCTTTTCAAAGCATTAGAGTGACCGCCTTTAACAGATTCATAATCAGATACTTCTGCAGCGTCTGTCCGGGTAATCCATTCTCCATTGATTTTTACACTTAGCTCGCATTGAAATGCTTCCTTGCCACCAACCTCAATCTTATTAAATCGAGATTGCCAATCAAGTCCGCACACACAATCAAGCCGATTCATAACCGCTCTTGATTCAATATAAGGAACGACCAAAAGATTAGTAGCATTGTTTCTCTTTGAAGCACTTTGCACTTTCCACTCAATATCTTGAGGGGGAAATGGTGCTGATAATGCCTCCAAAAGTTCTTTACCGTTGACGATATTTCCCGTCATACTAAACACCCTTTCTCAAAGTTTTTTTTGATTTTTCTCTTCTGAGAACGCAAAAAAGCCTTTGAGCCTATTTAAAGTCATAGTTAACAAACTATGAATCTCTAAATGCCCAAAGGCTTAATGTATTCATTCACCGCACACAATAAAAAAAGTGGCAAAAAAACAAAAATGAGAAAAATCTACTTAAATTATAGCTTAACATTCATTGGATATTCAACCTATTTTATCCTTTAGTCTGCATGATATATAATTGAATCCTTTATGCTATTAGTTCTTTTAATATCAAACCGTTCTAAATAATGCCTTCTCAATTTCTGGCAACCTATGATATAGTAATCTATATCCAACAAATTAATTACATAAATCTAAGAAGCAAGCACTGCTCATACCTATCCGTTCCAACGGAATAGGTGTGGGCTTTTTTATTTTGCAAAGGAGTTTCGAAGCGAAAGGAAGATGGAAAATGTTTAAGCGCCTGCAGGATGTAACCCCTCAATCAGATAGTGAACGATTGTTATTACTAATACGAAAATTAAATATAAAACAATATCAATTCGCAAAAGAATTAGGATATAGCAGCGTTTACATTGAAAGTGTCAATAATGGTCGTTCTCCTTTTACAGGGTCACTACATAAACGTATTAATGCCTATTTGGAAAACCTGGATAAGGAGAACCAAAAAGCATGAAAAAATGTTTGATTTATACGGATTCATATGTGTCCAAATATCAATCTGATCTTATGTCGTTATTAAAAGAATATGAAATGGAACCTCACTTTTTCAATGACAAAGAGAAAATGGAGTTATGGACTCGTGATAATGATTCAAGTCAAGTGGTGCTTGTTTTATTAGAAGAACAACAAAGTTATTTAGAAAATGTCATTCTGTTACTTTTACAACAAGCATTTATAATATGGATACAGGAAGGAACTCATAAAAATCTCAAAGAGGGAAAACGTATCAAGGTATGTGAATCCTGGGAAGAAGGGAACCTTTTTATTACTAAAAACCTTAAGAAAAAAATTGGACCAGTAGAATTCAAAGAAAGAGTCTTGGGCCCAAAACTAAGGTCACATGAAATAATAAATGAATTTATTGAGGTACCGGAAGAAGTATTGACCTCCAAAATAGACATTCAGCCAAATTTGGAGGAAAAGCTGGTTGAGAATTTTGATTCCTCCAAAATAGAAAATGTTACAAAATCAAAGAAAAAGGACTTTAAAAAGGAAAAAGAAGAACACAGCCTCATAAATGATCAGGAAAAAGAACCGGTAACATCAAAAGAAACAACAATGCAACAGGAAACTGGAAAGAACCCTGAAGTAGTCGCCCCATACTATGAACGGTCTAGAAATATACAAAGGCAGCTATTTACTCGTTATACCCGGGAAGATCACAAAATGATTGGGATATGGTCACCCATTCACCGAACAGGTGTCACTTCTATTTCAATGAACTTTGCCTTCTATTTAGCCCAGAATCGCATTTATACTGCTGTATTGGAAGGATTGACTGAACAACACACCTTAAAAAACCGCTTAAAAAGATATACTAAAATCCCAGAGGGTTGGGTAAGTTTTGCTAAAGCCATCCATAAGGATGGGATTACTGATGAATCCGATTGGACTTATAAAGGAGTAAAATTTCTTCCACTCGATCACGACGATATGAGACATCCATGGAATGAATTTTCACTCGAAAGCTATATGACAACAACAAAAATTGTAGATATTACCTTAGTTGATTTTCCAACAGGGGAAATGTCCTCATACACTGAAGATGCGTTATCCTATCTGGATGAAGTATGGATTGTAGTGAATGATGATTATCAGGATACTTTGTCATGGAATACCTACATTCAAAATTTGAAAGAAAAGACTCGAAAGCCGTTTTATCTCATATTTAACAAGGCATTCTCTGTTTCTCCTGTAAAACGATATGCTAAAGATTTAGCCACTCCTTTAATTGCTAGCATACCAGCTATGGGTGAAGAATTTGCTCAAAACAATTATGAACCAAGTCCCATTTTTGAAAATGAGGAAGTTGCTGCTCAATTAGTCCCTTCTTTTCAGGAACTTACAAAGCATCTATATGGCGAAAAAGGATTGTTAGCCCAAAATGAAGTGTATGTTCCCACTAAAAAAAATTGGTGGAGGAGTATATGGAAAATGTTGAATACATAAAAGGAGCATGATACGATAAAATTACTAAATTTTTCTTTTGTTTTTATTTGCGACATAACTTATGTCTGCGGTGAAGAATAAAGCGGTCTTTGGACTGACGTGTGTTTCTCTATGAGAACAAACGATCAAGTCTAAAGCCGCTTTTTTATTTTTTATAAAAAGGGATGGTGACAATGATGAACATGAAGGAAATTAAGAAAGCTTTTTTGGTAGGGAGATATGAAATATCTGACCATGCCAATGAGAGATTGGAAAAACGCGGATACATGGAAGCTGATGTAAAGAGCTGTATTTTATCAGGGGAAATCCGGGAAAGACAAACCTACTTCCATAAGCCTGCTGTGTTAATTACAGGGGAGGATTTAGATGGATTGCCTATCGTTACTGTTCTTGGTGTTCACGTTAAGAAAACTGATCACTTCAATGTAATTACCGTTATGCCTCCAATTGACAAAGAGCGTTTTGACCGTGTGATTTAATTAAAGATTTTGAGAAAGGGTGTTGTTTTATGTCTAACCTAAGGAGAACCAAGCTGAAAGGTTGGTATGAGTACTACCGCGAAACCTGCCCCGTCTGTCAAAAGAGGGGCGGTTGTATGGTGAATGAAAAAGGAGATACCGTTGTTTGTATCCGAACTGAGAGTGAGGTCCAATTTTCAAAAAGGTTTCCTTCCTGGATCCATCGTTTAAAAGAAGCGAGAAAAATAAAACCTTCTGAGGATGCAGCTGGAGAATTTATTGAAGGTAATGTAAAAGCGACTCCTGGGACACTTCATCAGGTATTCAAAGGACTGATAGATGCTACCCGGCTGACAGATGCCCATTTTGAGCATCTAATCAATCGTAGTATGCATGATGATGAGGTGTTTATCCGGGAGTATAGATCATTTCCTGAGCGTCCTTGGAATTGTGCAAAAGACATAGCTGCAATGGTAGGAGCGGAATCTTTTACCGGGGTACCAGGTTTTTTTGAAAACAACTTTGGGTGGTCTATATCCGGTAGAGAAGGGATATTGATTCCGTATCGGAATGAATTCAACCAAATTGTCGGATTCCAAACAAGAATTGATAACCCGCCAAATGATGTAGAAGTATCTCCTGGTTCAATAAAAGGACTAAAAGCTAGGGTTAAGCAGCAGCCAAACCTTGTTCAAATTTTAATTGATGGTGAGATAATCGAAGAAGTGGAATTGGAATTAGGGAAAACTCAATCTGTTTATAATGATGGGGTTGGATTCGTCAAGCTTGTAAAAGGTCAAAGGTATTTCTGGCTATCTTCAGCGAATAAGAAAAATGGTACAGGTGCCGGAGATCCTACACCGGTTCATGTAGCCGTACCGGTAAATGAATTAGAAACCTGGGAAACCGGTCATCTCCGTAGTGCTTCCTCTGCTTGGATTACTGAAGGAGCTTTGAAAGCGGATATTGCAGTAGAACATATCTCCAAGGTGTTTGATTCTGAAGAACTTGTTGAGATAGGAACGACTTTTTTGGCAGTTGCTGGTGTTAACTCCTGGAGATCATGTCTTCCTATACTGAAAAATATGAAGGTGAAACATGTAAATATTGCGTTTGATATGGACGCAATGCAGAACCCTTATGTTGCTTTTCATTTGCAGGAACTAGCAAAACAATTAAAACGTGAAGGGTACACAGCCAACCTGGTCATGTGGAATCAAGAGGATGGAAAAGGGATAGATGATGTCCTTACGGTAAAACGGTATCCTAAATTCAAAAGACTTTTCTAAAATATAGAAACGGGGGATAAAAGTGATTACATTAGAGAGTGTGAATAATATCAAAAACGAAAAAATGTTTTTTAATCAGTTAAAAGTAAAAAGGCTAGCTACTCATGAGAAAAATCCTATATTCAATATTATTGGATTTCATTATGGTGAAGAAGAGATAAGACACACTGGATATGCAGACGATGTTACTTATTACCTAAACGGTTACTTTGGAAATAAATCTGAGTGAATTGTATAAATGTTAGACATTAAAAAATGAAGCGACTCCTGTTAAATCAAGAGTCGTTTTTTTGTTGAAATAAGTAAATTAGAAAGGTGTTGCACAATATTTCCTTTTTAGGTAAGATATTATCAAGAAATAAAATTAAATAAACGTGTAATGGGAACACCCCACTCTGCACATGACACATGCAAATTTCTTGCATGATGGTCGTGTTTGGAGTGGGGTTTTTTCATTTTCCTGAAAAAAATCACTATGAGTACGATTGAAGGAGGTGGGAAATTCACATGAAAAATTTAAAAATGATTTCATTCTTATTAATGGCCACGTTTGTAATAGGTTTAATCCTTACAACGGCACCAGAGTTTACATATGCTGAAAAGGCAGATGTAACGAAAGCTTTGAAGGAATCGGGAATCTCAAACACTGGAGATATGAGTGGGGTATACGATGACATGAACGGTGTTGTGTATTTCATCATGGCCATAGGTGGCTTCTGGATTGTTGGGATGCTTGTTTGGGGTGGAATGACTTTAGCAGGAAGTGGAGGAAATGCTCAGAAACGAACTGAAGGATTTATAAAATTATCCCTTACTCTAGTTGGAGCATATATTATTTTTAAAGCCTACGACATCGCGGGATGGGCGACTGGACTAGGCGGGTGATATCCATTTTGTTTAAAACTTTGGAAAATACCTTCTTTTCTTAGTGGAAGAAGGTATTTTTCTTTCAATTTCACTATAAGGAGGGTTTGGAATGCGAGTTGAAAAGGTGCCAATTGATATGTCTTCTGAACAGAAAGAAATTCTGGGGATTGTTTCCAAGCGACAGCTTACCTATTTAGCCATAGGTGGCATTATTTTATATTCTTATATTCCTTTTATATATAAATTGTTTTCGGGATTTAGTTGGTTTATAGGTGCAATATTTTCATTATTTGCAGCAGCCCCAACAGTTAGCCTAGTCCTTTATCTAGCTTTTGCCAAAGTACAAAAATTTAACATGAACCGTGATTACTATTACTACATCCGTTTTCAGCGGAAAACACAGTATGGCTCATGGAGAAAAGGAAACTGAAAAGGAGGTATCCCATGAAAGACATACTCTTTTTGTTAGTTGTCGGGACGATTATTTATGTCATAGGGAGAGTCATATTAAAAGAACCTATACTGCCTTGGAAAGAAAAGAAAGAAAACATCACTATTCCTAAGAACTTAAATTCTAATACAAGAAAATCTAAAAGGAGTAAAGGTCAAGAACCTCTTGAAGAAGAGGAAGCCGCACCTTTTCAACAATTATTTCCTTCTATCCAAGCATTTGAAAATCACATGATTCGTCATAAAGATAATACATTTTCGATGATGGCAGAGGTCGATCCAGTTAATTACTTCCTATTGGACCAAGGGGAGCAAGAGGGGATTGATGCAATTTTTGAAACCTGGCTAGCTCAAATTTCTTATCCTGTTCGTATTTACCTGCAAAATCGGTTTGTGGATTTGACTGATCCGATTAAAGAGATACAAGAAGTAATGGATGCCGAAGATGATTTGCACCCTTTAGCTTATGAATACGGTCAAAAGATGGTTGATGACCTATACAGATGGCAGCAGGCCCAACCACGTTACGAAACCAAAAGATATTTAATATTTGATTACAAAGTAGATTCAAAAGACATTAAAGCGGACAGTGCTGAGGAATTTGAAGAAAAAGTAATTGATAAGGCATTCAATGAACTTTACCGAAGGGTGACCACTGCAAAATCTCAATTGCGAAAAGCGGATATGAATGTCCACCTTCTAACAACGGAGGGAATTGGTGAAGTTTTATATTACACGTTTAATCGAAGAAAAGCGGTCAAGAACCGGTTTAAAGATGTGGCAGATAAAGAGCAGCTGGCTTTGTTTGTTACAGCTGATCAGTCAGCGGAACAAATAGCCATGGTAAAGGAGGAAATTGATTATGTTCAAAAAGAAGAACAAGGCGATAAAGCCAGCTGATGAAAATACAGAAATTCCCATTAATGAAGAAGACCTTCCTGTTAATAGCAAGCCTTCTATCTGGGATTTAATTAGCCCAGAGGGAGTTGGCATAAGTGATGTTTCGGATGACTATGGTGTCATCAAGCAGTCTCTCGGAACGAAGACCTATTTTCGTCCATTCTATATTACTAGAGATGGTTATCCTCGAAAAATGAAAACTAATTGGGCTAACTCCCTAACATCAAGCGGAGAAATTGACCTCATCTATGACATACATAAGACACCTAAGAATGACGCTATTCGTTTGCTGCAGCGACAGAATACTATTTTAAAATCAAACCTTAACTTTCAAATAAAAAGAGGAAATGAAGACAGTGTTCTCGATAACCGGACAAAAATTGCGGATACCGAGATTTTAATGGAAGAAATCCAATTTAGTGAAAATGATGCCTACCATGTTGGGATATTAGGCATGATGTATGCCAATAGTGAACGTGAATTAGATAAATACAGTGAGTATTTAGAAGATGAAATGAGTTCATTATTTTTTAAACTAGCCTCTACATGGGGGAGAGTAAAAAAAGGCTTCCGCTCGGTTACGCCACTAGCACAAAACGAAATTAAAGACAGTCTAAGAAATTTGGATCGTCGTTCATTAGCCACGTTCGCTCCCTTTATTTCAGGAAGCGGAAAATTTAATGGCGGAATACCAATCGGAAAAAATAAAATCACGGGTCAAAAAGAATTCTATAATGCATTTGGTACATATGAAAATCGGCCTGATAACTATAATATGGCGGTATTTGGAGTTAGTGGATCTGGTAAATCCCTGGCTCTCAAATTGCTTTTATCTCGAGAAACAACAGGTCTGGCCGTTTACTCAAGGCTAATTGATGTGGAAGGGGAATTCATCCGGATTGTAAAACGGCTAGGTGGAGTCAATTTAGATTTAGCAGAGGAAAGTAATATTCGAATTAATCCCCTTGCGCTGAATGTGTCCAATGTACCTCTTGAGAATTCTGATGATGAAGAGCTGGAGCTCCTGGAAAAAGACGATGAGAGAGAAGTTATTGAAAAGAATGGGAGGAAGTATATCTCATTCGTCCCAATTCGAGAAAAGATAAATGAAGCCTTGGATTTCTTTGATATTTTATGTCGGGGCAAAAATCAGGAAGAAGACGGATTAACCGTATTCGAGCGAAATTATATCGAGGAAGCCATGAAACATATCTATCAACATTATGGATATAGTACACATCCTTCCTCTCTTTATGAGAATACCGTTAAAGAAGTAAATGGGAATATTATTCAATCAAAAGTTAGAAAACCCGAGCCTACTCTTAGTGAAGTGTATAAATACCTGATTGAGCGATATGGAAAAGAATACAACGCAGAGCGACTTATTGCAGCCATTCGCCCTTTCTTAAAAGATGGTTCCAAGCCTATTTTTGATGGCCAAACCTACTTAGGAGAGGATGTAACGGTAGACCTCCATACGGCGAGGTTGGTAAACTTTAATATTTCTCAAATGGAAGAAGGGTTCTTAAGACCAATTGCTTACCATGTAATCCTTAACTACATCTGGGAATACTTTGTGAAAAATGTAGATAACGAAACAAAGAAAAAAATAGTACTAGCTGATGAGTTTTGGACAATGGTTGATTCAGAGCAAACAGTTTCATTTGGGGAAAAGGTTGCCCGGAGAGCACGAAAGCGTAACTGTGGTCTTCGTATTGCTTCTCAAGATTTTGTAAGGATCCTGGAATCGAAGAAAGCAAGGGGAATTCTGCAAAATACTCATACCTTCTTTTTCTTAAAACAAAACAAAATCGATTTGAAGCTGATTAAGGAAAACTTTGACTTGTCACAAGGAGAATTAAATATCCTCTTTCAAAACCCTGATAAGGGGGAAGGGATTCTGCGGAGTGGTCGCTCTTCTGTTTGGCTTCAAACTGATCCATCAAAAGATGAGATGGTATTTATTGAAAGTAATAATGCTGTATTAGAAGAGCATCGAAAACGAAAAAGCTTTAACCAACAATCCTTCTATTAATCAATAAGGAAAGGAGGAATTATATGTTTAGTGGGGTATCTGAAAAATTAATTGAGATATTCGAGTCTATTATTCAATGGTTATTTGATAGTTTAATTGAACCATTCACTGGGCTAGGCTCACTTAAAGATTTAGTTTTTGGGAAAGTAAATGAAGGAGACTTAGCTTGGGGAACCTTTAAAGCCTCTGATTTGACCGATGCCTTAAATCCACTTTTTTATACAATGGCTACGTTGGCTGGATTTTTTATTGTCGCTTTTATTGTCCTCTATGGAATAAGAATTTCAGGAGCTCCTCTTAATCCGCAACGACGGAGTGAGACGATTGAACTTTTGAAAGACCTGCTGATTGTAGGGATTGTATTTGTAAATTTACCAACATTCTATGATTTGCTCTTCTCGGTAAACATGGGAATAGTCAATTTGTTTAACGGTGCCTACGAAAGCAATCTTGATTCATTAAATGAAAAGCGTTCAGAAGAAGCCTCAGGAGTAATTGGTTATATCTTCATTCAACTTGTCCTATTAGGTTTGAGTTTATGGGCCAATTTCTATTATTTAATGCGGAAAGTGACGCTATTAATTCTTATGGGGATGGGACCTTTGATGTTAGCTTTTTGGCTTCATCCCAGATTCAAAGCTGTTACTGCCTCATGGCTGAAAGAATTAACTGGTTCTATCTTTATCCAGGCTATACATGCTTTCGTGTTTTGGACGGTCGCAACCCTTTCCGCAACATCCACTGGATTTGTTGAAACGGTGATAGTTTACATTATCTTTATTCCAATTTCTGAATCTATTAAAAGACTTCTCCTCATGGGTGGTGAGATGCAAGGAGGGCTAACTAAAGCAGGAGCAATGTTAGGTATGGGCGCCTTAGCAGGCATGTATGGTGCCGTAAAAGGTGCAGTTGGCGACAAGAGCGTGATGGGAGCGGTTAAAGGAGCCTATCAAGGAACAAAAGATAAAATTCAAAACTCCGGGCAAGAAAATGGGGAAGCGAAGAATACAATTGGATCCCTTCCAGGAGCCGATAATGGAACAACACCAATTGGAGAGAAGATGTTGAAAGCGGGAGATATCTTCAGTAAAGGCGGTAAAGCAGTTATGGGTATGGCCGGAGCTGTTGCTGGATCACCAATGGGACCTGTGGCTTCCATTATGGGAGCAACTGGAGCGTCAGCCATTGGAGGAGCCGTTGGCGGTTTAACTGGTAGAGTGGGTGCATCGGCTATACAGGGAATTGCTGCCCGAAATCAAAAAGGGTTAGAAGCCTTTAAGAATGGTGGAACTGGGCGCAACGACGAAGGCTTTGAAGAGAATCTGGCGAACCAATTAGCTGATAGAGATACAGTAAGTTGGGCTAATGCCAATAAGGATGCTGAAATGGCACGATTAAGGGAGTTGCATCCGGATGCTTCAAATGAAGATTTAGAAAGTAAATTTTCACAAATTCAAGCTCAGAAGAGGGCAGGATTTTATAAAGATGCTAAAGCAAATTTTGCTAATGCAGAACAGCAGGATGGACATTTTGCCACAGGTAATCAACTTGTTGGTACATCGGCTCAAGCGATGGCCAATCAGTGGCAAAATGATAATGCTCAATCCTTTTTTGATAACTATGAGCAGACCAACCCACAGCAAGCAGGTGAGACTTTAGAGGCTTATCAGGCTAGAAGGTTAAATGCGTTAATAGATAAGAAAAATCAAATGGCTATTGCCTTTAGCGAAAAGGGTAATCAAGTTCTTGCAGAAATGGGTGCTGTAGATGGAGGTGAGCCAATCAATAAAACAGAATTCCAAAAGAGGTTGGGTGCAGCTGTCAATGGAATGAATGGCGCCGGATCAGTGCAAAATCTTACAAGCGCTGCGGACCAAGCCATTTCTCATGTACAGGGAGAATCAGCGGTTAACCCTAATGGCAAAGGAAATTCATTGTACCTTGCCAGCCGAATGGCTCATGCTCAAACATCTACCATGGGTAAACAATTTGTAAAGGATCAAATAGCAAATGGAGTAACAGAGGATGCAGCGAATCAAATGTGGGCACAACAGATGCCTAAAGTTCACCAGGCTAACCTAAATAAGTTTCATTCCAGTGCTCAAGCGGCCAACAGGCAAACTTTCGAAAATGGTTTTGAAGGTATCCGCGAACGTGCAGCTGATATTGCTATCCGGTCAGGAGATTACCTTGCCGCTAGTTCAGGTGCGAGTGGATTCATAGAAGGTACCCGGAATGTAGCTGGTGCAGTTCAAACAGGTATGTCCGCTGCTAGCTCAACATTAGCGGTATCAACGGATTATGGAAAAGGCGGAGTTCTTACACACGTGAAAGGTTTTAAACTTGCCGCTACTGATGGCATTCGTAGTTCTTTGACCGCCTTTGCAGAGCAAAATGGGGGAGTGGGGGAAACTCAGGTTCAATGGCAGAATGTTGGGGGTTATGCTGCTGGGATGTTATTAGGTGCTAAGGGATATCAACTTGGAAAATCAACAGTTGCTAAGTTTTCTCCGCTTCGACAACCTTTACAAGATTCTATTAAAGCCCCATCGGAAGTTATTCAAATGGCTCAGACTACAACAGATGAACAGGGGAACCAGCAAATTGCGCCAGGTGCTATTCGTCAGGTTATCACGCCTAATGAATCTTATATAGAGGTTAGAACAAAGAGTGGAGAAACAAAAAAGGTCTCAAGAAATGGATCCGGTCATAGTGGATTACGCCAAGGGGATGTCATTTATCAAGATCTAGATGTACAGGGAGACTCATTAGTAGTGAGTAAACCGCGTGGTAGTGAATCGGCTACCTATCGTATTGATAGCGGCGGCGGAAGAGTACCATCAACTATAAGCATTGATTCAAATCCAAATGAACTATTAGGTAGCCCAAGAGTTGCTCCTCAACATAAGTTGAGCTCAAAGGCTCAAGTACCTAGCTATTCTCAAAGTGTAGATAATGGCCAATTTTATGTTGAAGACCTTAAGAGCCACGGAATGCAAAATATTCAAGTGGTGATCGAAAAAGATCGTCAATTTGTAACCGCACAAAAGGACGGCGTTACTTATAGAGTGTCTCCTGTTTTTGCGGGTGATACGAGACTTGTTCAAACGGGCTCAGTAAACATCCCCGTATCAATCAAAAATAATCAACTTAAAGCAACTAACCCGGTTGATTCATCACAAGTTGCCGTATTGAGCTCAATCATTGAAGGAGATAATAGTTATACATCTTATTCAAATAATCCTACTACACCTTATTTCTCATCAGAAAATGTTGCTGGCTTAATTGCCTCAAAAGCAGTTATTCGTGCTACCCGAGGTGTAAAAAAACGTCAGGAACTTGAACAAGTTCGCCGTAAGCAAGGATTGCTAGGGTGATGAACAATGTATCCTGAACAAGAACAAAATCAAGTTGCCGAGATTGCCAAACAGCAAGCAAGAAAAGCACTTAGAAAAAAGGGTATAGCCCTTCTTAAGAAAGCAGGAAAAGCAGCAGCTCGTGCGGCCGTGCACGCGACTGCTGCAGTATTAAAATCGTTATTGGGTTTCCTTGCCTCTATAGGTTTACCCTACATATTAATTATTGTTGGGAGCCTCCTATTATTGTTTATGATCTATCTTGGTACAACTATGCTATTTTCTTCAGGAGATGGATTATCAAAAGATGCGAAGGAACTCCATAGTTACGTTATTGAACAGTCTAATCAAACTGTGGACATGAGTAAATTGGAGCAAATTCCATATAGGGTTCCCCCCGAATTAATCATTGCTGCTCTACAAGTATATGATTCAACTAAACATGGAAAATCAGAAAAAGAAGCAATTAAAACAATGGCTCAAGCATTAAAGCCGGTATTCGAGTATGGGGAATATGAAGGTTCTATTGAAACAGAAGTAGAGACCTGTATAGATGGAAAATGTACAACTGAAAAGTCCGAGGATAAGTTTACCATTACTCCACTGGTACACGTAGAAGCATGGGATCGTGTCATGACAGCTAATTACACACCTCATAGTACAGGCTGGAAAATCAGTGTTACGCAATCAACTACTACTAAGGAGGTTCCTAAAAAAGACGCAGAGGGTAAGCCAACAGGAGAAATGATAACGGTTGAAGTGCCTAAAGTGGTCACGATCAAGAATAGAGCTCATACCTTTCGAGCAGATGAAAATGAGACTATGGATTATACCTATTTTGACCGTGTTCTCTCTTCACCACCATTTGATTATGGACCAAAGGATAAACTTTTGGTGGAGGCTTTATATCAAGCAACAGGCGGGGATATCTCTTATTCTGAGTGGGTAACCGGCTCATCATTTGGTGGTGGTTTTAACGGGACTGTTACACCAGGTGCAGGCATTCCCCCAGAATATATGCAATATTATCTAGCTGCAGAAAAAATCTATAAGGTCGATTGGTATTACTTAGCAGCCTTTCACTCTGTAGAAACTCAATTTTCAACACATCCTACAATGATATCGAGTGTAGGTGCCGAGGGCCATCTTCAGTTTATGCCTTGTACGTGGCTAGGTTGGTCGTACCCCGCTTGTAAGGGGTCAAATGGTGGGGCAAAAATACCAGACTATATCAAATATGATCCTTCTATGATTAAGAGATTCGGAGGGTATGGTGTTGATGCTAATAAAAATGGTGTAGCATCTCCATGGGAAATAGAGGACGCTATTTATACGGCAGCGGCATATTTAAGTGCAAATGGGTTCAGTTCAAATATAGATAGGGCAATTTACGCTTATAATCATGCCGATTGGTATGTTCAAAAGATTAAAGGTAATGCGATCAGCTTTAGAGATGCTGCTGTGTATGCTCCGAATTCAGGTGAAGTGCCGGCTCTAAAGCCTGGAGATTTTATGCGGCCATCTATGGGCAGTATTACGTCACCATTCGGATATCGTAGTTTAGGTGGTGGAGCTTTCCATGGTGGGGTAGACCTTTCAACCGGTAAAAATGATACACCTGTTGTTGCAACAGCTGATGGGACAATAACTAGAGTTGTCAGTAATTGCCCTCCAATTGGATATTTCGGGAGTACATGTGGAGGGGGATTTGGAAATCATGTTTACGTGAAACATGTTGTTGGGGGAGTGACCTACGAAGCTGTTTATGGCCACTTTACTAAAACGGCACCCCTGCAGGTTGGACAAGCTGTCACACAGGGACAATTTTTAGGCTTAATGGGAACCAGCGGAAGTTCAACCGGGATTCATTTGCACTTTGAATTGCATAAAGGAAAAAAAGCAGGAAAAACAAATGCTCTTAACCCTGCTTTGTATGTACCTTTATAAAGGATGGAATAGCTATGATAATTACAAAAAAATCTATCATATTCATATCTGTACTTCTAATAGCAATGGGGGCCGGAGGAATCCTTATAATAATCTTGAAAGGTGGGGTTTCAACTACTACCGAAAAAGTTATTGGCTATGAAGAGATAAAAAAAGTTGGGATAATGGCAGAGGAAATAGATAAGATGAACACCTTCATTACCTCCAACCTACCTGACGCGAATGTATTCGATGAATATCACTTGGAAAGCTCGCATGAGGGAGATCCTAAATCATTTCCTTTACAATTATTATTAAGCGGAATCAAAGAAAATGATTTAGATATGCTGTTCAGTGCTTTTACATATGAAGCAATGGAAGAGGCTTGGAAGGGAATGGATACATTTAATGAAAAGAGTCAACTTGTATCAAAGTGCTTGGCAGTTCTCTCCAGAGAGGACAAATTAGAAACACTGTCCTACGAAATGGAAAAAGATATCTATGGGCAGGAAAAAAATGAAGGTAGTTTATTTTTTTCCTATAAGGACGGTATTGTTTATGAGGTTCCTTTTTCCCTTGATGTCATCCATGGCTCGGATGATTTGCACGGAGATAAAAACCATGCAAATGAAATTGGATTTCAAATCAAAACCCCAATAACAGAGATGGCTAATCGGGTAAAAAAGCAGACTACGACTCAGTAGTTTGCTTTTTTTAATTCCACTAATTAGTGATTTACTTTTATAAAAATTTTCACCGCCAAATTTATATCCTTCAATGAGGACTCTATGTATATATTCCCCGAATATATCAAGTATCAAAGTAAGAGGAATAATCCAACACAAAAACAGAAAATAATTCTCTGCGAAACACTATATAGAAGAAGAATAACTCTTCTCTTTTTTTAGAAATTTGTGGTCAATATAGAGAAAATTTTAGTTTGACTGGTTTATTTATATAAAGAATCAGAAGAGGGGCACCGAGTAAATTAGATAAATTTGAAGGTTAAAACAATATTCAACCTGAACCCTGTTAAAATGCTGCACTTAACTAGCTATAATACTTGTGAAAAAAATTAATAATCAGTCTAGTCTATTCATTAACTTCACAAAAATCACTTAAAATAGGAGGAATTTAAAATGAACATCTCAATAGGAATCTTAGGTTTTTTTGTATCACTGTTCAGTTTGTTAGTATCATTAACATGCAATGTTTCCAACATTACTTCCTACAACCGGTAACTTCATAAAAAATATTAAATGGTATTCATGGGTTATCTCTCTACTCATACTTATAATCTTTGGGCAGGCATATTTCATATATTTTTAAAGGGGGTGTCTACTGTAGCCCCCTTTTGTTATGCCCGACTGTACATTTTTTCACATTCTCCTTAAAGGTATTGCACCAATTTAAAATAAGATGTACTTATAAAAACTAAATAAGCGGTTAAAATGGATCATTTTAATACGATTACTTCACAGACTTTAAAAAACTTGTCCAATTCCTTTTTTATTTATAAACTTTTAGTTATGTTAAGTATTTATTGCTGAAGTGGGGTTCAATATGAAAAGAATTTTAATAATTATGTTAGCAATTATAATTTCTCCACCTATTTCTTCATTTTTGGTGGTACTCGCTTATTCTCTCTCTGATGGGGTTTATACCTCTTTTTTAAGCGAAGTGTATTACTTAGCAGTTTTTGAGTATATCTTTCTATTTTTAATAGGCTTTCCATATACCTTGGTGGTTAACTTTATTGTGAAAATTTGCGACATAAAAAAACCATTAATTAACTATCTTTTGAAATTAATACTATATTTAATCCCTATCCTATTGTTATCTATTGATTTTCCCTTAGCCTTAAATCCAAAATCATTATTTGAATATGGTTTGTCATTTTATACATTCTTACATATTCTGATTTACCTTGAGAAGAAAACAACCCGAAATAGTTAGCAACTGAAAATATCATAAAGACATAAGAAGAGGCTCTCAAACTGAGAACCTCTTTTTTAATATCATTTCCAATAACCTTGTTCACTTATTGACCTTTGTGGATACGCAGGTGGGCCTACTAAATTCATTAGACCATTTGGGTTATTACCCATTCCAAACTGAAATAAGGGTTGTAAAGTTGAATAAAATTTTCCTTCTGTATGAGTCTCACCAGGAATTGGGGTAAAAGATAATTCATGACTTGGTGCTCTATCATGGTATCCAACTATCTTAAAGTATCCATTTTTATAAACATCTGCACGGTAGCGATAGTCTATTTCAGGACCGTCCCACATTTTACCTCCAAATTGAAACTTGGCGAAAGGAGAGCCAGCTTCATGATTTAGTGTGAAAGATGCCATTGTACTTCCTTCAGTTTTGGTCGCTAGATATATTCTTGACATGTCAATAGGGCCCGAGACTTCCCACTTACCTGTATTCTTATTCACGCCTTTTGAACGATGTGCTAATTTTGTAAATCTTATCTTACTTCCGCCGGATGGAGGAAATGAAACCCTCGCCCTAGTTCTGGTTCTGTAATCATCCGATAAGACATATGGATCAAAACTTCGATTATCACCTAATCCTGTATGGTAGTTCGTTCTACTCTCCATTCCCTTTGGTTTAAAAGTAAATGGACCATAAGGTATGAATGTAGTATAGATAAATTCCACTCCAGGGCTTGGGTCTTCCCAGCTCTCTGCAGCAGCACTATTGGTCTGATTACTTTTGAGAGTTTTAATCGTTCTAGCTAGCTCGTATTCTTTCTCCACTTCATCAAGATTAAAATCACTAGGATTCATTTTTTGTTGTTTGATAGCATTAATGGCCTTTTCTTTTTCTTTCTTATTTAATTTCACTGCCCCAATAACGGAATATCTATAAGTTGTGTCAGAATCTAGGTCTCTTTCAACTATATAGTTTTTCTTCCCTTTTAACTTACCTATATCTTCATTGTTCCTTTGAACCGTATATTCTAAGTCATCATCAGGCACATTCTCAAATATTATTTTTGATTCCGTGTCGGAAAAAATTGCGGTGGTCTGACCGTTCTCTAAGGCAAATTCCGTTTCCTTTTCTTCCGAACCTTTTATTGCTGTTAAAGTTTGAACTACAAATTTATCAAGTGTACTTTCTTGATCTTTAGTTTCCGCTTCGACAATAACTTCATATGGGTGGTTAGGTTCTAATTTATTTATTGTGATTGAGTTCTCTTTGGTTTTTGTATAACGTTGACCATCAAGTGTTATGATGTAACTATCTGAAAGATCTCCCCACTTTATTGATATAGAATTGGTGGAAGTTTCTACTTCTACATCCTTGATTTTGAATTTTTGATAATCTGCAAATATATCAGTGTTTATCAAGCCTAGTGATAATGTTAATATTAGCAACAAAGTTATTAATAATTTTGCCTTCTTTTTAATCAAATCTAAACCCACCTTTATTTTAATACGCTTCTTATATAATCTTCAGTAGCTTGTGGAACGGATCCAGTTCCACCCACAATGTAAATATTATCTAGTAATTTTTCATAACTTAGACCTGTAATGTAGTCCTTTACAGTTGTTGGTAAACCTGCTGGACTTGTTAACATCATTTGAGACTCCTTTAAACTACTCAAAAGCGCCGCAGGTACACCATCACTTTCATTACTTACTAAAACAATCCTACGCTGTAGAAAATCAAGACCATATCCGATATTTATTCCAACTTGATACCTATCAGCTCCAGAAACTCGATAAGTAGAACCATATTTGGCAAGCTCTGCTTCAACACCCTCTGAAACTGCACCAGTTCCTCCAATGATTGTGAATTGGTTAATATTTGGGTGGTTATCTAAAAATGTTTTAAGTGCAGCTGGGAAAGAAGACGGTCGTGTATATAAAATCGGTTGTTGAGTGTTCCCAGCGTAAGGTGAGACCATTAACGCATCCATATACGTGTCGCCATTTACAATAATTGCTGATGATGCATTTTCATCAATAATCTTTTCGGCAATCTTTGTAGATACTTCATAGCGATCTGCGCCAGAAATTCTTTCAACACTCAAGCCCAGATTTACTAACTCTGTTTGAACATTTGAGGATACTGAGCCTGTCCCACCCAGAATAATGGCTTTTTTTGCACCTAGTCTTATTATTTCGTTTTTAATCACATCGGGAAGATACTCAGCTCGAGTGGTTAATATAGGCGCAAGCTCTTTATGACCTAGTACGACTCCAGGAAGACCATCCGCAAAGTTATATCCATTAGTGATTATTACCGTTTCAATGTTATAGCCTTCTTTTTGAATTTCCTTACTTACTGCAACCGCAGTATCAAATCGATCAGGTCCTGATAATCTTAGTACACCTGGAGAAACTACAGTCCTTACATCAGTTATATAGTTTTTATTTGCCAATTCTGCATGAGTACCTATGTTGTTTAATCCGAAAATAAGATTTAGATTTTTGGAGAAGGAACTGCTTAAATTTATAGGAGAATTATGATTTAATACATAATTTACGATTGACCCATTACTGCTGCCGCTATAATTAATATCAAAATCGCCGATGCTTAATCTCGTATTAGCCGCTGAGGGACTAGTAATATTTAAGCTTGGGAGAGTCGTTTGACCGGTTAGTGACACATCACCACTGATAGTGACTTCGTAGTTTACAGCAGTATATTGCAGAGGGGATAGGGTGATTTGATACTCTCCCGCTGGCAAAATATCACCACTGACATAGACTGTTTCCGTTGTAGTTTGTAGAAGTGTGTAGTCTACATTATTATTTAATACATTGACATTAAGAATACCCTCTTTTGAATTACTAAAAGTATAGGTATGGTTTTGATGACTAGGTAAGTTTCCTTTATAAGTTATTGATGTTGCGGTATTACCTAGGGCAGTGTTTGTGTATAGCGGAGTTAAAAGCATACAAACAATTGCAAAAATAGATACGAGAAATTTCATCTTCTTCAACTATTAAAACCTCCATTATTATTAGTTTACAAATATTCCATTGATTACAATAAATGAAAAAAATTAGGATTACAACAGTATCTAAAAAAATGAAAATATAGATGATTCTTTTTAACTAGTTTCTTTTGGCGGGCATTAGATTTTATAGGTATTTTGGGGTTGAAGATATAAATTTTGTCGAAGAATTTAGTAACTTATAAAAATCCAGGGGGTCTCTCCAAATGAAAAAAGAAATTCCATAATTAAATGGAATTTCTATATCGGGTAGTGACAATATCTAATTATATCGGTCTAAATAATAAACATACCGTTTCATTTCTCTCCAGCTCCCGAACTTTCTAATGATGGTAGAAAATGAAGGAACTCTTTTAGTCTCACTTAAAGCTTTCCAGTCGGAAACAGTAGGAGGAGATTCAGGGAAATGAGAGAGGATAATTTTCTTTAGATCATTTTGAGTTAAATGTGTTTTGTATTGTGTAATCTCTTCTATTTGTTCTGCACCTAGATGCCTCTCAAACACATCATAGGAAGGCAAGTTATGCCTTTGAGCATATTGATTCCACGAATTTATACTGGTCAAAGCTTCTTTGTGTTCCCTTATAATTGAGTTTAATTCATTAATTTGGTATTTTACAGGTCGGTGCTGGTTATTCGTATCCAAATTTAATTTCTCTTTTATTGTATTCCAGGTTCCAAACCGCTGTATAAAAGTTTGAGAGTGGGGGAGACCATTTTCCTTTGCATATTGGTTCCAGCCCTCAACACTTGTAAATGCTTCTTTATGCTTGCTGGCGATTTCCCACAACTCTTTATCAGAAAACTTTTGTTTTCGACTCAATCTTATTCCACCTTCTTAAACCAATTGATAGCCCAATCTTCTCCATCTTTTGCATATTTAATTATTTCTTTTTCTACATCTGCTTGGTAAAACCCACGAAAGGTATCTGCATGAAGGACATTTTTACTTTCATTAAAATACTTAACTTTTCCATCAGTGATTACTTCACGTTTATGTGAATAAGTCGGAAATAAGTAAAAAGCAACATGTGCTTGTTGGAGGCAGCGTTGCAAGTCAATCCGCTCTTTGGAGAGAGAGCGAATAAGCTCTTTTAATTCCGTTGATTGAACCCGATAGTAGTCCGCCATCCAATAAAGGTCAAACGGCTTTACAGTGGTATTTTGTTCTACTTTAAGATGTAGCTTGTCTTCGCCCTGTACAACAGTAACACCTAAAGCTGGCACATAGTAACTTGGAGAAGGACTCAACATTGATAAACCTTTCATTTCAGACAAACATTGACCCTCGAATCCATATAGGCCACTTTCTTCAATGCCAATTTCAAAAGACCTTGAAATCGGTGCTGGGAGCGGATTAGGGAAAAGAATATATAATTTTTTTTCATATTTATGGTAACCAATGAGAAAATCAGTATTTTCCTTGATGGATGGGAGTACACGATTTAGGTGCTTTTCCGCTTCCATATTTTGAAATGGTTCCCACTTCTCCACCTTAAAATCCTCATCTGTACGATTTAATTGCTCTAAGAAGAGATTCCAGTTTCTTTCTTCATTATCAAGATGCTTGTACTTTTTTTGAATTTCCTTCAATTCTTTTGCGTTGCTTGCTACATTTCTTAATGCCTTTTTTTCCTTTCTCTTTGGGAAGAATAACAAAAAAGGTACAATAACTGGAAAGGTAGCAAGAAAGACGATCGTTTGACCTACTTTACTTGCACCAATACAAATAAGCAGGAAGCCTAAAAAAAACACTGAGAAACAAGTAGCGGCAATAAACAAGCTGATAAAGAAAATGACTGCGATAACATTGATAATTGTAACTACGGACAAGTCATGAACTAACCCCGTGCGTTCAACCAATCCAACGAAGCCTGTATTTTCAAAGAGTGGATAAAACCATTCATCCCATTTCCACACTAATAAAATGACGGTAAGGATGGCTGTCAACCCAGCAAGTCCTTGAGCTTTTTGTCGTTCATATTGTAATTTTGCATCCCACAACCAAAGTAGTTCCGTTAACATGGTTTTTCCACTCCTTTGTAATATAATGTTTTATTATATATGGTAATATTATCAAAATGTGTACCATTTGTCAATTGTTCCTTATATTGGATGTGGTATAATAAGCTCAAATTATAATTACGTTGGGAGCACCCCACCTCGAAAACAGGAAAATATATTCCTGTTTCTTGTGGGGTTTTTTGCGGTTAAGAAAGGGGTAGGTTTCTATTCGTGCTAAATGGGCATTATGTGTTGTAGGCAGTATGATTATTGTCATCATGATTAATAATCTTTATCTTTCATATAAGCTTACTGGGCTTGCATTGTTCTACAAGGATACCTATATCCTTTTAATGACATTCGCGACTATCATCGTATTGAGCTGGTTCGTCTATTTATTAAATGGTTATTATTACGTGCCATTTAAACAGATACGGGACATGTTAGGAAGGTTACAAAACCAGCAATATATATATCACTCCAATCAGCCTAAAGGGGAATTCGGTAAAACTTTAAAGGAGATTGAAAACTTATCTCGTGCACTATTAGCAAAAGATAAAAAACTAAAGAGGCAGCAAAAAGAGTTGTTTAAATTAGCCTATTCCGATCATCTAACAGGATTACCGAATCGTGAGGCAATCCTGGATATTGTTAATGAGAAAACCAACTCAGGAAAAGATCTTTTAATATTGAGTATATTATTAAATAAAACAGACATTATCATAGCTCTAAAAGGCCACACTGCCTTTGATAAAGTCATTGTTGAAGCTAAGGAGCGCATTGAGAATTACTTACCTTCTTCCGCGATTGTCGGAAGGTTAGGAAATAATCAATTTTGTGTTTTGCTACCGTCTGCAGCAATTGACTTAAACACAATCAAAGATACATGCCAATCTCTACAACGGTTATTGAATCAGCCCTATGTAATTGGAGAAGAGTACTATTATCTTAGCAGTAATATTGGCATAAGCACTAAGCAGAAGGAGATAGAACCCTCATTATCTGAGCTAATATATCTTGCGGATCTTGCGGTTCTAGAAAAGAAAGAAGAGATTGCACCAAATCTGCATCTGTTTCATCCCTTTTTATTGCAAGAGCGCAAAAAATATCATTCTTTAGAGGTTGCGTTGAGGAAGGCCATTGAATCTAATAAGTTTCATGCTGCCTATCAACCTATTGTAAGTTTAGGAAACAACAGTGTGTACTTGGAAACCTTAGCTCGGTGGAGGCATCAAGGCCAATGGATTTCACCAGTTACGTTTATACCTATCATAGAGGAATTAGACCTTATGGAAAAAATGACTTTGCAAATTGCTGAACATGCAGCTCGAGATTGGAAAGACTGGAAAAAACGGCTTCCGGATATATCTCACTTTTCGGTTAATATATCGCCAAGTTTACTTAAAAAGGGAAAAGGCGATGAGCTGATACAATTGCTTGGTGCTGTTTTTAGTAAATACCAGGTACTTCCGCATGAAGTTTGTTTAGAAATTACAGAGAATATTTTATTAGAGGACAGTACAGATCAGTTTATCCATCACTGTAGGGAAATGGGATTCCTACTTGCAGTTGACGATTTTGGAACCGGATATTCCTCTCTAAGCTATTTAGCAAAATATGCGTTTGATGTACTAAAAATAGATCGCTCTTTAATTATGAAAATCGAAACTGAAAACAAACAACAAGAAGTTGCGATGTCCATTGTAAATCTGGCAAAAAAGCTAAACCTTCATGTAATTGCAGAAGGGGTAGAAACTAAAGCTCAGTTATCGATTCTTGAACGAATGGGTGTTAATGCTGTTCAAGGTTATTATTTTAGTAAGCCCCAATTATTTTATGAATGGGATATAACTTCATTTGATGAAAAGAGAAAGTATCTAGTTCATTAAATTATTTGATGAAACTTTATTAAACAAGGATCCAATGACATCCTTTTTTATTCCCATATTCACCTTTTAGGAAGGGTTGCTACGGCAACCCTTTTTCCCTATTCGACATTTGAGGAAGCATAAATTGCAAAAATATGAAAATATGGGATTTTTGAACCATTTTCCCATTAAAGTATATACAATGTAATATTTTTGTAATATATTTAATGTAATAGTAACAATATTGACCGCGATTTTATTATAAGTCTTTTCTATTAATATACACATAGCGGGTAAAAAGTTTACTAAATAAGAATTTTCTTAAGAGAGTAGAGTACGTAATGTATTCTAAAAGGCAAATGGAAAGGGAGAGTTAAATTGGTAAAAAAAGTTATTTCAATTTTCATTGTTGGTATGATGCTTCTTAGTTTTACCTATACACCTGAAGGAAAAGTAACAGCTGCAGAAGCTTCATCTTCTAAAGTATGGTGGGATGGTGCCGAGCTAAAACCAGGTCAAATTGGAAGAGTAACTATTTTAAAGGAAAACACTCTATTCATGCTAGATGGTCGTAATCTTGAACCAGTACGCAAATTACATCCTGGTGAAGTATACCGTGTATATTCAGCCAAGACCCCAGATGGTTATGTACCGATGTACGGAGTTGGTGGTAAGTATTATGTGGTACAAAACGTTTATCCTAACAACACTGGACATTTGAAATACGAAACACCATCAAAATCAAAATTAGCATTAGTAAAACAATAAAATAAAAGATTACCAGCCAACTACAATAGTTGGCTTTTTGCATTGGAATGAAATATGCACTATTTGACTAATAGGCGTCTCTACCAGGTGGGGCAGTTGAAAAAGGTGAAACGTTAGAACAGGCGGTTATCCGAAAAATAAAAAAGGCGGGCTTTATATTTAAAAGGAGAAGTGAAACCATGAAGAAACATTGTTGTGAAGATATGGATTATCATGCGAATTTCAAGTGTGATATACATAAAACTTTGGGCTGTCCTGACAAAATAATTATTTTTGATGAAAATGATAATGACTATGGATTGATAATTCACGATGGTGGATCTTCAAGTATAGGAATTGCTTTTTGTCCGTGGTGTGGTTCGAAAATTTAATTTGTTGTTTATCTAACGGATTCTTATGTTCAAGATCAGCTGCCGAATCAGGCAGGTTAGGTGAAAAAATGTTCCATGGAATCCTCCCATGATATCAAACCAAGCGGAGGATTATTATATTTATTTCCAGTTAAACTGCTGTTGTGTGCCATTATAGTCATTTTCCAGATCCTGAAACAGTGTGTCATCATACTGGTAGCACCTTTTTGTGGAATAGGCGCCTGATACATTATTTGTAATCTTTATTGTTTTATGGGAAAGCATATCGCCTTCCTCGGGAGAATAGCTTTCATTTGCCATCCTCCGAGAACTAAATTCTACTTTGTGGGACCTGGACTTTAAGTAAATGTCGAAAATCTTGATAAGAAACTAAGACTATGGAAAAGGGGAGTTTGTAGAGCAAGATGAAGCATATGGATATATGGGGAATAAAATAAAGGGCATATATTTGATTAAAAACATTTGAAAAGTAGACCTGGTTCAGGGTATTGGGATGCTATAATGTTCCTATAATAAAAATGACCACGGTACGGGAATACCAAGGTCAGATATGTATTGCGGTTAAGCGTTCAGTTTTTTAGGTGTTTAAAAAATAATCCACCATCGTCCAAAAACTTTGGTGGATTATTTTTGTTTATTTTTCTTTAATTACAGACACTAGCTTTCATTATTTGTTATTCTTCTTCTAAATGAGAAATAATCCTATTCACTACATCCTTCATTCCACCAGTACGATATGCCTTAATAAAATCACAGTAAAGAATTTGAATTACATCAGGTATCATAAAAGGCGTATCAGGATATAACTCATTAACATCAGCTAAGAAGACCTCGACTCTTAAAGCATCCCGCCTATTAACCACAAATTCAATCTCTATGAACTCTTTAGAATAATGAACTTTTTGTTCCTGGCCATTTTTACAAATGAGGGGAGGGCGCTGATCCCTTGCTGCTAATTCACTATGGATTTTATGATGATCAGGAATCCTACGCATATTAATTAAAAAATCCCGAAATAGTAAATTTAATAAATCAGTGTGAGTAAAGTTATAGCCACTTTCAATTGAAATGTCCTCACAAAGTAATTCAGCTCGCAAATAATCTGAAGAGGGGACTAAAAAAGAATATTTAATTGCACGATTTGCGATAAACATACGATACATTGATTCATAAATACGTTCCCTTAATCCACCTTTTTTAGAGTAAATAAAATCCTTTAATTCCTCCTGGATAAGCTCATATTCTTTAGAATGTTCTTCCATATAAACTTTCCCCCTCTGCATTAATCATTCCCAGTAAAATGCGATAAGCGGCTTTTTTACGGCTGCAATCCCATTGAATACAGAATTCATCTAGTTTCTCTAAAAATCTCTCCTCAAGACGAACATGAAACGAAAGAGGGGATGATGACGGGTATTCACTTTTCTCTTTAGGAACCGGTACTTTTCTTGATATTCCTTTCTTAACCAAATACTCGCAATAATGAGTTGGGTACATATCATTTGCTTTTGCCAATCGCCTTATTAAGATTCTTTGCTTTTCTGTTAATGGCACCTTAATATCAAACTTTTTATCAGATCTAACTTTACGTTCCTTTTTTGGCTTGTCCTCCCCTAAAATCCGAACATTGGATGCATTTTCTGTAACCTTTTGGGTTGTTTTTTTATTACTAAACATTGGATTAAAAGACATATATAGTCCTCCCCCCTAAAGATTAACTCTCAATTATCCTCTATTAACATAGGGTCAAAATGTCAAAGAGTCATATAGTTATAAATATTAAAGATGGGGGATAGCTAGAACGTATAAAAAGAAATTATTATGGCCAACCTTAAACTATCGAACATTAACAATCTTCAGGAGGGGAAACATATGGCTAAACAGAAGTCACTAAAAGAACAAGGTGTAAGTAAAAAGGAGCTAAAACAGTTAGTATCCCTGAGTAACAAGAAATCTTCTATAATTATGAGCTCCAGTAAAAGAGCTAAATAATAAACCACTTATGGACCTTTAAAGAACACTTTCTAGCTAAAAGAAAGTGTTCTTTTTACAGTTGAGTTGAAATTGGGTAGGAACAATTGTTCCTTGAGAGCTTGATTATCGAACGAATGTTTGTATAATTTAATGTATAAGGAGATGATGGGATGATTCGGGATCGAGGGCTAATAAAGTTCCAACCAGCTCATTTCATGCCTGAGCATAGGAAGCTGTTATACCAGTTGACTGTTGATGGCAAAAAACAATTGAAGCCAGAGCTCGATGAGCAGGAATTTGAGGAAATTGGATTTGTCGTAATGGACTCTTTAAACTCGACTATACCTATTAGAATTACTATCTGGCAGAATGGCTTTCTTAAGTCTATAACCGGTATCATGACCAAAGTCGATTTATTAATGAAATACATAGTTTTTGAAACTGATAATAATCAAAGAACATTAAAAGTTGAAGAAATAACAGCTGTTGAGAGGGTTTAACGGTGACAAGAATCCCCGAGAAAGACCGCGACACTATAGAGAAAGCAATGTACCTACCTATGCTGCTAACAATTCTTGAGCGCGACCGAATGGTATTTGAAAAGGGAGGCTTCAAGCTAAAAGAACCTTACTTACAGTTACTTGAGGAAGCAATAAAGGCAGTTCAAAGGGATTTAAAGGACACAAAGAGTGTAATGAGGAAAGGCCAAATGAGGGTGGAACAGATTGCTAAGGATGAGGATTTTACAATGTTTTTATTCGTATACAAAGGATTTGAGGAGAGACACAATTACTTTAACCCAAGGATTAGGAATAAAGTTCAAGAACTTTTAGGGCACTATTTATTTCGGAGATTTTTATAAAATGTATTTCCCTTTACTTCAGGAATTAGACATAAGGAACTTTGTTTAATTAAATAAGGAAGAGGGCGTCTAAAGTGGCTAGAATAAGAGAATATGATGTCAAAGTAATTAGAAAGGTGCATCATGAGAGACTACGCCGTAATAGCGATATTGGTACCAGGAACCTGATTGAAGAAATTGCAATTGAATTTAATGTAAAACCATCATGTGTATACAGGATTGTACAAGGAAAGACCTGGAGGCATGTTAGATAACATAATAAAGAAAGGCTTTCAGCTAATTATTTAAGGGTATTGTTCATTTAAATTCGGAGAACTTACTGTATCTGATGAAAATTTTGGGTATAATGGAGATACAGCAAGTCGGTAAAGGGCAGCGGCCATTCCCTTGTAGAAAGGGGGTGACGCTGGTGATTACAATAGCA